>CALKKK010000001.1 GCA_937995395.1 uncultured Sutterella sp.
TTTAAAAGGAAAACACCATGACCCAACACATCACACCCACCGCAGAAGAATCCGCAAAGATTGCCGAACTGATGCAGGCATCTTTCCCGGTAACGGTTTCCTCCATTGCCAAGGCTCTCGGTTGCGACGAACTGACCGCCGCGCAGAAAATGCCCGAAACCGCCGTTCGATTTGTGACGGGCGACGTTGTCGAAAAGTTCGACGACCTTTGGGCCGAACTTGCTTCCTGGGAAAAAGTCACGCTCTTTTTGATTCACGGCGGTCACGTCTTTGAAATTGCGGCCAAATTGTCGACCGGCAAGCGCGCTCAGGGCTACTACAACATCCTTGCCAAGGATACTGTGGTGGGCGGCCACATTCGCTATGAAGAATTTGCCGCTTGCGCCTTTATGACCATGCCCTTTATGGGCCGCGAATCGCACTCGGTGCAGTTCTTTGCCAAGGACGGCTCGGTGTCTTTCAGCGTCTACGTCGGTCGAGAAAACCACAAGTTGATCGAATCCGTGGTTGCCGCTTTCCAGGCTGCTAAGGAAAAGTTCTGCGCCTAAAAACAACTTTGAAAAACGAAATAAAAATGATTGAGACCAAAAACGACAAATCCCGCACCTTGGTGGTGGCAAGCAGCCTCACGGGCAACACCCTGATCGTGGCGCACGGTTTGGCAGATGCTTATTCCGACTACCCCGTGGCCCGTCCCACCGACGATGTGAAGATCGACGACATCGATACGATCCTCTTGGGCTTTTGGTGTGACAAGGGCGATGCGCCTTTGGAAATCTACGAGTTCGCTCAAAAAGTGAAGGGCAAGCGCATCGCCTGCTTTGCCACGATGGGTGGGAACGCCCAAGACCCCAAGGCCTTGGCTTGGATGAAGAAAACGAGCGAAGCCGTTGTGGCCAAGGGCGAAGGTAATACGTTGGTGGGCGACTTCATTTGTCGCGGCCGCATTGATCCAGCTTTGTTTGAACGCATGACCGCCATGATGGGCGGCACGGTGACACCTGAGCGCGAAGCGCGTCGCAAGGAAAGCGAAACACACCCCGATCGCATGGATGTGTTGGCGGCAGTCGACTTTTTCGCCGACAAGCTCTAACAGGTTCTCGGAATTTGAAAGGAGAGGGTGATGGAATTCAGTTCTAGCGGTTGGACGCAAATCTATGCATTGATTGGTCCGGCAGGTTGCGTTTTGATTCTGGTGGCGCTTTTTGCCATTTATGTGGCGCTCTGGCAGCTTTTTTACATGGCTGCCGTTTGGCGCAACTTCAAGCGCGACTTCTTGGATTTGGAACGCGGCAAAGATCGTTGTCTGAAAGACATTGATCCGAAAAAGGCAAATCCCCTGATTCGCATCATTTATGAAATTGTGACCACGCACGGGAGTCACTCCGACGACATCCGTGCTGAAGTGGGGTATCTCTTTTATCGCAATTTCAAGCGGGTTTCCAACGGCCTTTGCTGGTTGAAGCTCATTGCCGTCATCAGTCCTTTGTTGGGTCTTTTGGGCACGGTCTGGGGGATGGTCGACGTCTTTAGAAGCATGAGCGATGTGACGCAAGCCAACGCCAGCGTTCTGGCTTCGGGGATTTGGTCTGCATTGATTACAACCATCATGGGTTTGTCGGTCGCCATTCCCGTTTTGATGTGCTACTACTACCTGATGCTCAAGTTCAGAGGTTTTCACTTCGAAGCGATCGAACACAGCTATCGCGCTTTGGAAGTCTGCCGCAAATTGCAATTGGGTAAAAATGCACGTCGTTTTGAAAGCGACAACGATGTTTCGCCCGTTCCGACCAATCGCTAAGGCGCATTCTCGCGTGTAAAAGGAGAAAGGTGCCATGGGTCCCAATTTCTTTGACAGTTTTGACGAAGAGCCTCAGATCGATCTGACCCCCTTGATCGACTGTCTCTTCATGCTCATCATCTTTTTCGTGCTGACGATGAGTTTTTCGCGCCCGGTTTTGGAAATCATTTTGCCGGAGGCTAAAAACGCCACGGCCGAAACTCAGCGCGACGAAATCCTTCTGAGTGTCAAAGCCGACGGTTCGCTTTTTATCGGCGACGAGCCCGTAACGTTGGCTATTCTGGAACAAAGACTCGATCGCGAGCCCAACAAACTGTTGAACATCTTTATGGATGAAAAAGCGCCGTTTGCCAGTTTCGTGTCAGTGATCGATTTAGCCAAATTAAAGCGCGCCGGCAAGTTTGTGATCAGCACCCGCGAGCCCGGTGACGTCACCGGCACGCAGGGACAGGAAACGATGCCTACTCAACCTCAGGACGCTGCGCCATGAGAGTCGTACACGGAGAAGTGATTTTTGCGACACGCGTAGCCAGACTCTCCGTTTTGGCTTTGGCGGTTTGTGTACTTGCAGGGGCCAGTCTGCAGTTTGTGCAGCAGGTCATTGCCGTGCCGCAACTGTCTAAAGGCATTTTGCGTGAAGAAACGACAGTTCAAATCGAGCTGGTCAAGCCCGTTGTGCAAAAGGAGCGCGTGATTGAACACACGGTGGAAAATTCGGACTACGAGATCGAGGCTAAGCCCGAGCCTGTGCCCGAAGTCAAGCCCGAACCGATTCCTGAACCGGTTGTGGAACCGCCGCCTCCGGTAGAAAAACCCAAGCCCGTACCGCAACCCAAACCGAAACCGCAACCTAAGCCCAAGCCCAAACCTCAGCCGGTGAAGAAACCTGCGCCTGTAGCGCCGCCCAAAGAGGAAGTTAAACCCGACGTTGTTGCAGCGCCTGCTATGGCAGGTAGCAGTACCGAGGGAACTACGCAGGGTAACAGCACGGTGGACGTGGCTGCCACAGTTGGCAATTCTGATACGGATCGTGCTTCGGCTCTGGCTTCTATCGTGAGCACGATCGAAGCCAACAAACGTTACCCGAGACGTGCACGTCAGACGGGGACGCAAGGCTTGGTGCTGTTGGCTGTTGACATTGATGCCAACGGGGTTGTGATATCGGTGCGCTTGGCAAAGCCGCATGCATCGGTGCTTCTCAACCGTGCTGCACAAAAAGCCGCCGAACCCTTGATCGGGATGAAGTTGCCGGTCAAAAGTTTGACCGTGGATGTACCGGTCGAATTCAAACTCAATTAGTGCGGACGAATAAGTTAGAATCTTCAAACTTTTTTGACCGAACCTTTTTTACGGCAATGACAGACTCGACGATGGTAAAACTCACAAGCGTGCAGGAAGACTACCTGGCGATTATCTACAAAGAAGAGTGCGAAACGGGACAGGCGCGCGGATGTTCGATTGCCGATTCGGCAGGAGTGACGCGTGCCACGGTTGCCACGACCCTGCGTGCTCTGAAAGCCAAGGGGCTTGTTTCTTACGCGCCCTACGGTCCCATTGTGATGACAGCAGAGGGCAGAGCTCTGGCACAAAAGATCGCCAAAAAGCGCGAAGTGCTTCAACACTTTTTTCAGAACGTCATGGCGCTTGAAAAAGAAACCGCACACAAGCTTGCGAGCGAATTGGAACACGTGGTTGACCAAAAAATCGCGCAACGCTTTGAGCGCTTCAATGACTTTTTTGCCGTTCACGGCTTCGGTTTTGCAGACGAGGAATAACGATCGATGGCACAGAGCCTTCAGACAAGTACGGATGCCCTCACGATTGAGGGCTTGAGCAAGACCTATCAACGAGGTGCTTATAAAACACATGCTCTAAACGACGTGAGCTTTACGGTCAAGCAAGGCGAACTTTTTGGCCTTCTGGGCCCCAACGGTGCCGGCAAATCAACACTCATCGGTATTTTGGGCGGCATCGTCAAAGCCGATACCGGTTCGATGCGAGTCTTGGGTGTCGATACTGTTGCCGACATGCGTCGCACTAAGATGGCCGTGGGCATCGTGCCGCAGGAAATCACGTTCGACCCGTTTTTCAGTGTGCACGAAATCCTGCAGCAGCAAAGCGGTTATTACGGTTTGCGTCACAACGACGCGTGGATTGACGAGCTTTTGGATCTATTGGGTTTGACCGAAAAGAGAAACGATAAAGTCTCACGCTTGTCGGGCGGCATGAAGCGCCGAGTTCTCATTGCGCAAGCTTTGGTACATCGCCCGCCCGTGATCGTGTTGGATGAACCCACGGCAGGCGTGGATGTCGAACTTCGTCACAAGCTTTGGGACGTGATGAAGAAGTTTAACGATCAAGGTCACACCATCATTTTGACGACGCATTATCTCGAAGAAGCCCAGAGCTTGTGCGAGCGTATCGCCATGATGAATCGCGGTCGCCTCGTTGCTTTGGATACCACTAAGAATCTCTTGGCGCGTTTTTCTGGTGATCGTTTGAAGTTCCGGCTAACCGCAGGCGAATTGCCTCATTTGGATGGTGTTGAGTGGTCGCATTTGGACAGTGACTGGTGGACGGCTAGCTGCGCCGGGGCAGACGGTTTGCGTCGTGTTTTGAATGCGCTTTATGACGCAAAGTGTTCGATCGCCGACTTTGAGATGGGGCCCGCCAACTTGGAAGAAGTGTTTTTGCGTTTAACAGGAAGCGACACTGTGACGTCTTTGTCTGCACACGGAAAGGATGCCAAATAATGACTGAAAACAATCAAAGCATTTCGCAAACGTATCCGACGGCGCAGACCTACAACTCGTTTGCCGCGTTTTTGACGCTCTTTGAAAAAGAGATTGAGCGTTTTAAGAAGATTGCACTTCAAACGGTTTTAGCGCCCATCATCATGGGTGTGATGTATCTGGCGGTCTTTGGCGAATTGCTGGATGACAAGATGGCGACCTTTGAGGGCGTTACTTACACGCAGTTTTTGGTGCCGGGTCTTGTGATGATGTCCTTGTTGCAAAATAGTTTTGCCAACAGTGCGTCGTCATTACTTCAATCCAAGATCATGGGGAGCTTTATCTTCGTGCAGTTGGCGCCTTTCTCTGGCCTTCAGATGGCGGCGGCCTTTATTTCGGCTTCGGTCGTTCGTGGGCTTGTTGTTGGGGTAGGCGTTTTTGTGGCGACCTTCTTTTGGGGGCGCCCCATGATCGTGAACCCCGTCTGGATTTTGGGCTTTGCTGTGGCAGGTGCCGTGTTGATGGCAAGCCTCGGAGTTATCTGCGGCCTCTGGGCGGAGAAGTATGACCAACTCGGTGCCTTTCAGAGTTTTGTGTTGATGCCGCTCACGTTCCTTTCGGGTGTGTTCTATTCCGTGAAGAGCCTGCCTCCGATGTGGGAGACGCTATCTCGCTTTAATCCCTTCTTTTACATGACTGACGGTTTTCGCTACGGCTTTTTCGGTCAAAGCGACTTCAATGCCTGGATGAGTTTCTCGGTGGTGGCGGCTGCGGCAGTGGTCTTTGCCGGGGTGGCGACGGGGTTGTTTGTGGCCGGTTATAAACTAAAGCAGTAAGTTTTTTTGTACTTACTGCTTTGGTCACTCTTAGGTGTATCACTTGTAGAAATAAGTGTTTGCCTTGCACATGTTTTGGACTGTGAAAGTATCTAGGGACAAAGCCTTACGAATGGTGCTCTTATCCATAGGGATGTGCAGAGTTGCAACCTTGAGCATATTAGTTTTAAAGATCGGCAGTTTATTCCATAAGTTTTTAACCGGTTGCCGAATGTCGTTAGAGTATGCGATATCCTCACACTTTGTGAAATCAGGGTACACAACAATGACAGGAAGTCCCTTAACATTAACTCCATAGTTTATCTCTTCATTGAGTGCTCGACTTGCTTGAGTGTTTTTGCTCAAGAATAAAATGATATTTTTTGACGAGTCAAGACGTTCGTGCAAACGTTTCTGAAGAGTTTCCCACTTGCTGTCATCTCGAACATTGTAAGTTTTGGCATGAGCATCTATAAAGGGAAAACTTGAATCATCACCTTTCCAGGCACGTAAGAGGTTGTAGTAGCAAAAGTCAGGGGCTTGATTTGCCCCCAAATTTGACGTATTGAAATCGTCAGCAACATAAAATGCTGCATAATTAGAGTTTCTGTAAGACATTTTTATTTTTCAGGATAAATTCGGAATATATCAGTATATTCATACAAGGGAATATTGTGCTTCTTACTGTGTAGAAAAATTGTAATATTTGAATCTAAATTGATACCGCTACCGTTAAGTGTGCAAAGCATGCAACGCAATAGAGAGGTTTCACTTTTAGGTCCAAAGTCAAAACGTGTTATTCCATTTCCTAATAGCGGTAATGCAATGTCGTTACTTGCATGTACTCGATCAATTTCTTTCCACATTTTCATCAACATGTGCTCATACTTTTCCATGTTTGTGTGGGATTCGTATCGATCGTTTAGTTCTGTCATTGCAAGTAAAAGGTAATTTGCTTTATCTGCGGAACTATGATAGCGAATAATGCTTCCAAGTGGGAAGTCAAAAAAACCATTCTCATTTCTTTTTAAGTGCAAGAGTTTAGCTTCAGACTCAACAAGAGCCTTGATCTCATCGGCATCTCCATGTTCCAAAACTAATTGGCCATGTAATGATTTTTTTGATATAACGTAGTCATCAACTTGAGTTCTAAAATTTGTGTCGCAACCAATAACCCGCCAACCGGGAGCCTCAAAAATATCTCCATATGTTACGGTTATTGACATTTGTTTATTCGGTATTTCGATCTTGTCTCTATACTTTTTGCCAATGAATAGATATATACCCCACCACAAAAGGAAGATTGCAACAGCAAAAAAGAGAAACCGATATACTATACTAATAGATGCTATACATTCAAAAGAATTCCAAGATATCCCAAGTATGCTTAGAGCGGAAGACAAGATTGCTAAAATGAAAGAGACGGCATGAATACTAGACTGAGCTTGTTTGGATAAAGATTTATACCAAAATTTAATCGAAAACATAATAGACATCCACATATCATATATTTGAGTATAACGCTATTTGTTTTCCAGAGTGAAAAAGTAAGCCCCGTCGGACGTTCCTTCGGGGCTCTGATCTTTGTGCTGGCAGTGGAAATTACTTACCGCGCATCATGTCAAAGAATTCTTCATTGGACTTCGTATTGCGAATCTTGTCCAACAAGAATTCCATTGCTTCGACTTCGTCCATATCAAACAAGAGCTTACGCAAGACCCATACCTTCTGTAACAGATCGGGCTTGATCAATAAATCTTCGCGGCGGGTGCCGGAACGATTGATGTTGATGGCAGGATAAACGCGCTTTTCAGCCAAACGGCGTTCGAGCACGATTTCAGAGTTGCCCGTCCCCTTAAATTCTTCAAAGATCACGTCGTCCATACGGCTGCCCGTGTCGACCAGAGCGGTGCCCAAAATCGTCAAAGAGCCGCCTTCTTCGATGTTGCGAGCCGCACCGAAGAAGCGCTTGGGGCGCTGCAGTGCGTTGGCGTCCACGCCGCCCGTTAAGACTTTGCCGGAACTTGGCACCACCGTGTTGTAGGCGCGAGCCAAACGGGTGATGGAGTCCAAAAGAATCACGACGTCCTTTTTACTTTCTGCAAGGCGCTTTGCCTTTTCGATCACCATTTCGGCAACCTGCACGTGACGCGTGGCGGGTTCGTCGAAGGTCGAAGCAATTACTTCGCCTTTAACCGAGCGCTGCATTTCGGTCACTTCTTCGGGACGTTCGTCGATGAGCAAAACCATCAAAATCACGTCGGGGTGATTCGTCGTAATGGCGTGGGCAATGGACTGCATCAAGACGGTCTTACCGGACTTGGGACTTGCCACAATCAAGCCGCGCTGGCCCTTGCCGATGGGAGCGATGATGTCGATCAATCGGCCCGTGTTGTTTTCTTCACCGCGCATGTTGCGTTCAAGCTTTAAGGGCTCGGTGGGGAACAAGGGCGTCAAGTTTTCAAAGAGAATACGGTGCTTTTGGCTTTCGGGAGCCTGACCGTTGACGGTGTCGACCTTGACCAAAGCAAAGTAGCGTTCGTTATCCTTGGGCGTTCTTACTTCGCCTTCGATGGAGTCGCCCGTGTGGAGATTAAAGCGGCGAATCTGAGAGGGAGAAATGTAGATGTCATCGGTGCTTGCCAAATAGCTCGTATCGGGGCTGCGCAAGAAACCGAAACCGTCGGGCAACACTTCGAGCGTGCCGTCGCCGTAAATCTGTTCGCCTTTCTTGGCGCGTTTTTTGAGGATGGCGAACATGAGTTCCTGTTTGCGCATACGTTGCGCATTATCGATCTCAAGTTCGGTGGCCATGTCCAGCAACTGGCTGATATGGAGGGTTTTGAGTTCGGACAGATGCATAGTGTCGAAAGAATCCGAAAGAAATAAAAATCGTCAGGGTTTGCGCTGTTTGACTGCTTCTAAGGAGGTCGCATGCCGGGCATGAGCATTTGCGGACACAATCGCGGGGCTTCTTAAAGCAACCGCAAACAAGGTGTTATGGAATTGGGTGTCGGAGAAACTCAAAACGTATTTGAGACCGATGCAGAAAACAGCGAAGAAATCAGAGAAAACGTTCTCGAACGTTATCGAGAAACGTTCTCGGCTCGTGCATTGTAGCAACGAGCCGAAAAAAAGTGTTGGTGTCGAGTACGAAAATTAGATGTACTGGTCGATAAAGGCCATCAATTCGCTCTTACCCATGGCACCGGTGTGCTGGCCCACGATCTCGCCGTTTTTGTAAACGAGAATCGTCGGGATGCCGCGGATGTTGTTTTCCGTAGCAACGGCGTTGTTTTCATCAACGTTGTACTTGCAGATCACAGCCTTGCCTGCGTACTCGTCGGCGGCCTTTTCCAAAGAGGGAGCCAACATGCGGCACGGACCGCACCACGGAGCCCAGAAGTCGACGAAGACGGGAAGATCGGCCACAGCCTTCACATCGGTGGCAAAGGAGGCGTCGGTAACGTTAACGATGTTTTCGCTCATGATTTTTTCCTTTTATGCTCTTCTTGATAGAGCCTGCAATACGAGAAATTCTTGCGGAACGCCAAGTTCCTGTGGCACGAAATATAACAAAAACGCGCCGTTTGCGTAGGCTTGAAAGTTTAACAGTGTGTGAACGTCTGTCAGAAAGATGTATTGCGCGTCACACTTAACAGAACTCGAAACAATTCTTTTGCCCCGAAATACAGACCTGAATCGAGTCGGGCGAGTAAAATACGCTAACTTTTGCGCCCGTTTCTCGGCGGGTACTTTGAAAAATCTATCTATGGATTCAATAGGGAGAATCTTGGCCATGCGTCACTTTTTGAAGTTTGCAGACTTTACCCGCGACGAACTCAACCACATGTTAAAGCGTGCTTTGTGGATCAAAGCTCAGCAAAAGGCCGGTACGCCTTACACGCCTTTTACCGGCAAAGTGCTCTTGATGATCTTTGAAAAGGCAAGCACCCGCACCCGCGTGTCTTTTGAAACGGGTTTCTATCAGATGGGCGGCAACGTGATTCATCTCTCTAGCCAAGGCTCTCAGTTGGGGCGTTCCGAATCCATCGAAGACACCGCACGCGTCGTGACGCGCATGGTCGACTTGGTGATGATTCGCACGTTCGGCCAGGATCGCATTCAGGCTTTTGCCGACAACAGTAAGGTGCCCGTCATTAACGGTTTGACCGACGAATACCATCCCGTTCAGATCATGACCGACATCATGACCTTTATGGAACATAAAGGCTCGATCGAAGGCAAGACCGTGTGCTGGGTGGGTGATGCGAACAACATGAGCTACTCGTGGTTGGAAGCCGCCAAGATTTTGGGTTTCCACATCAATTTGGCCATCCCCGAAGGCTACGATCTTGACCTTTCCTTGATTCCGGAAGGCAACGACTACTACACGCTTTACCGTGATCCGGTGGAAGCTGCTAAGGGTTGCGATTTGGTCACCACCGACGTTTGGACTTCCATGGGCTTTGAAGAAGAAAACGCCAAGCGCATGAAGGACTTTGCCGACTACCAAGTCGATAGCCGCGTGATGGCTGCCGCCAATCCGGGCGCATTGTTTATGCATTGCTTGCCTGCGCACCGCGGCGAAGAAGTCACGGCCGAAGTCATCGACGGTCCTCAGTCCGTGGTGTTTGACGAAGCCGAAAATCGTCTTCATGCTCAAAAGGGCGTGATGGAATTCTGCTTGCTCGGCAAAGTCGAATAACGTTTGAAGAGTCAAACAGACGTGGCGCAGTTCGTCAAGAAAACTTCTCAAAACAAGTCTCCTCGGTTCGGTCAGAAACGCGCCGAGGGTTTTGCACGCCCTTTTCGCGAAAATACCGTCAGGGGCTCAGTCGCACGTTCTGCACCGGTCAAACCTTTGACTAAGCCCATGGCAGAAGGTGACTTGGTGCGCCTATCCAAGCGCATGAGTGATTTAGGGTTGGCGAGCCGCCGCGAAGCCGATGCTTGGATAGAAAAGGGCTGGGTTTCTGTCAACGGCACGCCTGCTGTTTTGGGCCAAAAGGTGGGAGTCAACGACAAAATCACCGTGCACCGTCAAGCTCAAAAGGAGCAAAGCGAGCGCGTCACGATCATCATCAACAAACCCATCGGCTACGTGAGCGGTCAGGCAGAAGACGGTTATGAACCCGCTCGCGTTTTAGTCAACGCCGACTCGCGTTGGTCGCAAGACAAAAGCCCCCGTCGTTTTCATCCGAAGCAACTTGTGAGCCTCGTGCCTGCCGGACGCTTGGATATCGACTCCACCGGTCTTTTGATTTTGACGCAAGACGGTCGTGTGGCCAAAACCATCATTGACGCACAAAGTACGGTTGATAAAGAGTACATCGTGCGTGTGGCCAACTTGGACGGCTCCGTGCCCCCGAAATTGACGCCCGATCGCATTGCGCTGTTGCGCCACGGTTTAAGTCTTGACGGCAAAGAACTGCTGCCTGCCGGCATCGACGTGATGAACGAGTCGGAATTGCGCTTTACGTTGCAAGAAGGCAAGAAGCGTCAGATTCGTCGCATGTGCGAAGCTGTGGGGCTTAAAGTCACGCGTTTAAAGCGCGTTCGCATCGGCAATATTCGCTTGGGTGCGTTGCCTTTGGGGCAATGGCGCTATTTGCTTGATGACGAAACCATCGCCTAATTATTCTTAAAAATTTCTCATGTACGCTCCGAACTTCGATCCGATCGCATTTTCCATCGGCCCCTTGGCCGTGCATTGGTATGGGCTGATGTACCTCCTGGGCTTTGCCGCCTTTTGGGTTCTGGGGCACAAACGTGCCAAGGATGCTTGGCGCAATATGTCGGCAGCCGATCTGGAAGATCTGCTCTTTTTCGGCGTTCTGGGCGTGATTTTAGGCGGCCGTCTGGGCTTTTGTCTTTTCTATCAGCCCGAATGGTATCTCTCGCACCCGTTGGATGTGTTTAAGGTTTGGCAAGGCGGCATGAGTGCGCACGGTGGCATTGTGGGCTGCATTATCGCTATTGCCGTGTTTGCGCATTTTCGCAAGAAGACTTTCTTTACCGTGGCCGACTTTGTGGCGCCTTTGGTGGCGCCGGGGTTGATGTTCGGGCGCTTTGGGAACTTCATCAACGGCGAACTTTGGGGACGTGCCGCAAGTCCCGATTTGCCTTGGGCGATGGTGTTTCAGAATTCGGGCACGTTGATTGCAAGACACCCATCGCAGCTTTACGAAGCGCTCCTTGAAGGCATTGTTCTTTTTACGCTCGTTTGGATTTATTCTGCCAAGCCCCGCAAGCCCGGTACCGTGGGGGCGCTTTTCTGTATGGGTTATGGCGTTGCCCGCTTTATCGTGGAGTACTTCCGAGAACCCGACAGCTATTTGGGTCTGGGGCTCTTGGGCCTTTCTCGCGGGCAGTGGTTAAGTTTGCCGGTTTTGCTCTTGGGTCTTGTGGTTTGGATTTGGGCTCAGAAGCAGCCTGAGCCCCAAATCAAGTAAGCTTCTGTCAGAGGAATTTGCAGTCGCCCGAAGCCGCATTGGCAAGCGTTGCCGCCACAATCCCGGCGGTTTCGGTGCGCAAGACTCTCGGACCGATCAACGCCGCTTGCCAGCTTTTTTCGAGGGCAAGTTCGATTTCTTTTTCATCAAAACCGCCTTCGGGGCCCACGGCAAAGATCACGGATTTCAATTCAGTGAGCTTGGGGGCGTCCGTCGAGCCCGGTGCCAAGATAAAACGGGCTTGCGCTTCCAACTCCAAGGCTTTTTCCAAAGTCATAAATTCCACAACCGGCACCACGGCTCTGCCGCATTGGCTTACGGCAGAAAGCGCTACGTCGTTGAAATGCGTCAAACGTTTGGTTAAACGGTCTCCCGAAAGCTTGGTGACACTTCGCATGGCCGGGATCACCACAATGCGATTGACGCCACATTCCACTGCTTTTTCCACGATCCAGTCGAGTTTTTCAGGGCTCACCAAAGCTTGCACCAAGGTAATATCAACCGGACTTTCTGTTTCGGATTTGCGAAGTTCGTTCACAACAATCCAAGCGTCTTTGCCTTCGAAAGCAATGGGACCCAGTGCTTCGTTGCCTTTGCCGTCAAACAAGAGCGCCGTGTCGCCTGCGACCATTCTCAAGACGCGGCCTGCGTGGTGGCGGGCTTTTTCAGGCAAAAGAGCTTTTTCGCCGAGGGTGAAAACGGTGTCGGGACAGTAGAAGCGGGGAGTGGCCATGGTTTCTTCGGAACTGAATAAAAAAGTTAGACGGAGACGTACGCGGTTAACAAGGGCTGTGTATCCGTCGGAATCTCAAGCAAAATCGCCTCTTTGACGGTCTGATATCAGAGCGATCAAAATACGTTTTTGATTGTCGATCATGCGTATTGTCGACTCGTTATTGAGCAAGTAACGATTGTGTTGGAAGAATTCTTGCGATTGTACCGAAATGCAGTAGGGTTCGTAAGGTACAGTCTTTGGCTGAACTACACGCGAAAAGAAGAAATTTGTCCGTGTTGTCTGTAAAATTCAGCCAACGGGAAAGGCTGTGCCCGACTCTTTAGAGCACCTTGTGCCGATTGAAGTGCACCAGGCGCCTTTTGTCGTGGTTGCTTTTCTTTCGACCCACAAAAAATAATTCCCAAAGACACACTATGTCCTCTGAAGTCTCTATGCAGACGATGGCCGCCGCCGTGCGCGCCTTGTCCATGGATGCGGTGCAACGCGCCAAGTCCGGTCACCCCGGCATGCCCATGGGTATGGCCGATATTGCAGTGGCTCTCTATACCCGCCATTTGCGTCACAATCCCGCCAATCCGAAGTGGCTCGGTCGCGATCGCTTTATCCTTTCCAACGGCCACGGCTCGATGTTGCAATACTCGATGTTGCATTTGACCGGTTACGATCTTTCGATGGAGGACATCAAAAACTTCCGTCAGATGGGCAGTAAAACGCCCGGCCACCCTGAAGTAGGCGTGACCCCGGGGGTGGAAACCACCACAGGTCCTTTGGGTCAGGGTATTGCCAACGCCGTCGGTATGGCGTTGGCCGAAAAGATGTTGGCTGCCGAATTTAACCGCGACGGTTTCAACGTCGTCGACAACCGCACCTATGTCTTCTTGGGCGACGGCTGCATGATGGAAGGCATCAGCCACGAAGTGTGCTCGCTTGCAGGCGTCTGGGGTTTGAACAAATTGATCGCCCTTTATGACGACAACGGCATCAGTATCGACGGCGACATCTCGGGCTGGTACAAGGACGACACGAAAAAGCGCTTCGAAGCCTACGGCTGGAACGTGATCGGTCCCGTGGACGGTCACGATGCAGAAGCTGTGTCGAAAGCCATCGACGAAGCCAAGGCTGAAGAAAAGAAGCCCACATTGATCATCTGCCGCACCGTCATCGGTCAGGGCAGTCCCAATCGCGCCGGTACCTCCAAGGCTCACGGCGAAGCTTTGGGTGACGAAGAAATCGCTTTGACGCGCCAAAACATCGGCTGGAACTATCCGCCCTTTGAAGTGCCCGCAGAAGTCTATGCTGCGATGGACGCCAAAGATGCCGGCGCAAAGCTTGAAAACGAATACAACACGATGTTTGCCGGTTACGAAGCCAAGTACCCGGAACTTGCTGCCGAGCTCAAGCGCCGCTTGGCAGGTGTCTTGCCCGAAAGTTTTGACGAAACCGTCATGCAGGCATTGTGTGATGCCCAGGCTAAGGCCGAAACGGTTGCTACGCGCAAAGCCAGCCAAAAGGCATTGGATGCTCTTGCACCCGTGTTGCCTGAACTCCTCGGGGGTTCTGCCGACTTGACGGGCTCCAACCTCACCAACTGGAAGGGTGTGGAACGCTTGACGGCTGACAACATGCTCGGTCGCCACATCTCTTACGGCGTGCGCGAATTCGGCATGAGCGCCATTCAAAACGGTATTGCCTTGTTCGGCGGCTTCATTCCCTTTAGCGGCACGTTCCTGACGTTCTCGGACTACGCTCGCAATGCCGTGCGTATGGCCGCTTTGATGAAGATTCGCTCCATTTTCGTTTACACCCACGACTCGATCGGTTTGGGTGAAGACGGCCCGACGCACCAGTCCATCGAACACGTGGCAAGCTTGCGCTTGATCCCGGGCGTGGACGTGTGGCGCCCTGCCGATACTTTGGAAGCTGTCGTTGCTTGGGCACAGGCTATCGAACGCAAGGATGGGCCGAGCTGCATCGTTTGCTCTCGCCAGAATGTGACGTTTGTCGATCGCGACGAGGTTGATGCCGATGCGATCGCCTGCGGCGGTTATGTCGCTGCCGAAGCTCCGGCCGGAGCAGATAAGGCCGAATTGGTGATTGTGGCCACGGGTTCCGAAATGGAATTGGCCATGAAGACCCGTGCGTTGTTGACGGCTCAAAACGTTCAGGTGCGCGTGGTTTCGATGCCCTGCGCCGATGCGTTCGATCGTCAGGACGAAGAATATCGCAAGGCCGTGTTGCCTGAAGGTTTGCCGGTACTTGCCATCGAAGCCGGTGTTACGGGTTTGTGGCACAAGTACTTTACGGGCAAGGGCGACGTCGTCGGTATCGACACTTTCGGCGAATCGGCACCTGCCGGCGTTTTGTGGAAGCACTTCGGCTTTACGGTCGAACGTTGCGTTGAAAAAGCTTTGGCTCTCATCGGCCGATAAGAACAATTGAACTAGGAGAAGAAACTCATGACTATTCGTGTTGCCATCAACGGCTTCGGTCGTATCGGTCGTAATGTCTTGCGCGCTCACTATGAAGACGGCAAGAAGCATGATCTCGAAATCGTGGCCATCAACACTTTGGGCTCGGACGAAATCAACGCTCACCTGTTGCGCTTTGATACGGTTCACGGTCGTTTTAACGCCGAAGTTTCCACAGACGGTCCCGATTGGTTGGTCGTCAACGGCGATCGCATCCGCATGTTCTCTACGCGCGATCCGCGTGAAATTCCGTGGGGCGAATACGGTGTCGACGTCGTGCTCGAATGCACGGGCGCTTTCACGAGCAAGGAAAAGGCTTTGGTGCATTTGGAACAGGGCGCCAAGAAGGTGCTGATTTCCGCTCCGGGCAAAAACGCCGACGCTACCGTCGTGTACGGTGTCAACGACGACGTGTTGACTTCCGACATGACTGTTGTCTCCAACGCCAGCTGCACCACCAACTGCTTGGCTCCGGTTGTGGCTCCGCTTCACAAAGCTATCGGCGTTGAGCGCGGCCTCATGACCACGATTCACTCCTACACGAACGATCAGGTTTTGACCGACGTTTATCACAAGGATATGCGCCGCGCTCGTTCCGCTACGCACTCCATGATTCCCACGAAGACCGGTGCTGCCGCCGCCGTCGGTTTGGTGTTGCCGGACTTGAACGGCAAGCTCGACGGTTATGCCGTGCGCGTTCCGACGATCAACGTGAGCTTTGTGGACTTGACCTTTGTGGCATCGCGTGACACGACGGTCGAAGAAGTCAACGCCATCATGAAGGCCGCTAGCGCCGAAATGAAGGGTGTGTTGGGTTATAACGATCTGCCGTTGGTTTCGATCGACTTTAACCACGACGCACACTCGTCCACCTTTGATGCGACGCTCACTAAGGTTTCGGGCGGTCGCCTCGTGAAGGTTTCGAGCTGGTACGACAACGAATGGGGCTTCTCTCATCGCATGCTCGATACCGCTTGCGCCATGATGGCAGCCAAGTAATCGGGTAAGATACTTGGATACGAAAGGGCGCAACCGACGGTCGGTGCGCCCTTTTGAGAATATTTTTGCGGGATCGGCTTTAGGATTCAGACAAAACCCGGCAACCCCGCCAACGACTTTTTTGAGGAAAGGCTTTCCATGCAAGTTCAAACGCTCGAAATGCTCGCCAAACAGGGTGCTTTGGCCGGTAAACGTGTTTTGATTCGCTCCGACTTGAACGTTCCGCGCGACGACGAAGGTCGCATCACCAATGAAACGCGCTTAATTGCCAGCGTGCCTGCCATTCGTTTGGCCGTGGATGCCGGAGCGAGCGTCATGATCATGAGCCACTTGGGTCGTCCGACCGAAGGCGAAATCAAGCCCGAAGACAGCTTGGCCGGCGTTGCCGTGCGTATGAGCGAATTGGTGGGGCTTCCCATCGGTTTGTCCAAGAACTACCTGACCGAAGGCGTGAGTCTCAAGCCCGGTCAAGTGATCATGCTTGAAAACTGCCGTTGCAACAAGGGTGAAAAGAAAAATAACGAAGAGCTCGCCAAGACCTATGCTTCGTTGTGCGACATTTATGTGAACGACGCTTTCGGCACCGCTCACCGTGCTCAGGCCTCTACCGAAGGCGTGGCTCGCTTTGCCAAGGTTGTGTGTGCCGGCCCCTTGATGGCTGCCGAAATCGAAGCCCTGACCAAGGCTGTGGCCGAAGCCAATCATCCGTTGACGGCCATCGTTGGCGGCTCCAAGGTCTCGACCAAGCTCACCATTTTGAATAACCTTGCTCACAAGGTCGATCAGCTGATCGTGGGCGGCGGTATCGCCAACACCTTCCTTTTGGCCGCAGGCTACAAGGTGGGCAAGTCTTTGGCCGAACCCGAACTCGTGGGAGAATGCCGCAAGGTTTTGGAAACGTTGAAAGCCAAGGGTGCCAATCTGCCGCTTCCGACCGATGTGGTGGTTGCCAAGGAATTTTCCGCCACTGCCGAACACCGTACTTGCAAGATCGAAGACGTTCAAGACGATGAAATGATTCTTGACGTCGGTCCCGAAACGGCGCAAGCTTTGGCCGATATCGTTGCAAGCTCCGGCACCATCGTTTGGAACGGCCCGGTGGGCGTGTTTGAAATGGAACCCTATTCTCACGGTACGGAAAAGTTGGCCGCTGCCATTGCTGCGGCAACCGATGCCGGTGCTTTCTCCATTGCCGGCGGCGGCGACACGATTTCTGCCGTGCACACCTTCGGCATTGCCGATCGCGTGAGCTACATTTCCACGGGTGGCGGCGCCTTCTTGGAATTCCTTGAAGGCAAGACCTTGCCGGCTGTGGCTGTGTTGGAAGAGCGTGCTCAGGAAGCCTAATCGGATTTTCTGAAATCGGCTAAGACAAGCGGCACTGTCCTTTTTGGGGGCGGTGCCGTTGTTTTTTTGCGGTGTCGTATCGGGTGTTTGGGGGCACTGGATCAGACGCACAAAATATCGAATCGTTGCGTGATTCTCAGACTATAAGCTGTCTCACAAACATGCCAAGACGGAGAGTTTTTCGCAATCTCAATGATCGTCGAGCGCGAGGGAAAAAATGATACTGATCGATCAAAAAATTAAAGAAATTGGCGCGAGCGTGATTTCGCCCTACAACGAGGCCTTGGTTCAAGCGATCGGCTATGACCTGACCGCCAAAAACTTCATCGTTTGTGAAGGAGCCGAAGTCGACCATATTGTTTTGGGGGCGATGGAATCCGTCTTCGTACAGTGCAAAGAGACGATCAAGCTGCCCAACGACCTGTGCGCCTTCATCCATCTGCGCAATAGTCGCATTCGCCAAGGCCTGTTGCTGACGGCCCCCGTGTACCATCCCGGGCATGAGACGCCCGTCTACTTTCGCGTGACGAATGTTTCCTCACAAGCTATCAGTTTGAGTGAGGGAGACTCTTTGGCAACGATCATGTTTGAGTCTTTGGATAACGCCGTTCAATCTCCGTACGCCGGCACCTTCCAGAAAGAAGAACAATATCGCGGCATGGGCTCTTATGGCGAGGCCTATACGAACGCCATAGTGAAAGCGGTTAAGAAGTAGACGTTATCGGATCGATTTGGCTGTTGTCGGCGCACCGGTCATGAGGCAATTGCCGACATCAAAAGAACGCCGCCCTCCCTTACCGGAGGTGTCGGCGGTTCTTTTTCCGATCTTCCGAAGCTTTCGGACTGTCGTCATCAACTTTCGCCCGTAAGCAACCATTTCCAGATCGGCATGACGTCGACACTGTAGTCGCCTACCACCAACTTGCCTTCGTCGGCACCGGCAGTCAAAAGCAACAGTTTCCGACACGGCAGAACCTTGGCGGCATTAACCAAAGCTTCGGGCTTTTCTTTGAGCGTGTCGCTGTCTGTTGCGACCGAGACAGCCAGTTTCTCCGCCGGGACATAGAAGTCGACGGCCGTTTTCTTTTTCCAGAAAAAGACTTGATCCGAGGCACCGTAGCGCCGCATCAACTCCAGTGCGACGATATTTTCAAAGGAAGACTTGGAAATTTCGGGTTTAAGCAGACTCAAAATGCCGCTATCGACGAAGTAGTACTTGGGTACGGATTCTTTCCCATCGAGCTTGGCGGCGTAGTTGCGAACCGGCAAAAGGAGCCCCGCGTCAATCGCGTTTTCGACATAACCGATGACAGTGGTTTTGGCCAAATGCGCATCGGATTCATCCAACATGCGCGCCAAACGCGTAAAGGAAAGCGCTTGACCGATGTTTTGCGCACCGAGCCGCAAAAGTAAAAGAAAAGCGTCCGGCATGGAAACCGCGTAACGCCGAACCATGTCGCCGAAATAGTCGTGATTGAAAATCTCGTGAATGACATTGGGATCGGGATCGACGACCACGCGCAAAAAGCCGCCGTGATCCAAATATTCCAAAAACTCTCGATAGATCTTTCCGCCTTGCAAAGTCTGGGCAATCGCTGCCGCATCGTAGGGGACGCCCTTCATGGCCAGCCGTTCGCGAAAGTCCGGCGGCAATACTCTCACAACGCGTACGCCTTTGCCCAATTTGGCAACGGCATCTTCAGCTAAAAGCGAAGTGCGACTGCTTGTGGCATGAAGGCACAGGCCGGCTTTGCGCATTTGCCGAATAAATTTCTGCCAGTGATCCGCAAGATGGATTTCGTCCAAGAAAAGCATGGGCGGGTTTTGGGTGCGGGACAGAAAACGGTGCGCGTCCAAAAGACGTTCGAAGTCGGCAAATTCAAAATTGTGTAGGCGCGGATCCTCAAAGTTCACATACACGATATCGGTCAAGTCGGCACCCGAGGCCAATGCCGCCTGAATCCTTTGGTAGAGCGCATATGTTTTGCCCGAGTATTTGCCGCCGATGTAAATGCAGCAGTTGCCTTTGGCGGTTTCAAATTTGCGCTCAAAGACACAAGCGTTGCGGATGCGTTCTCGGTTGTCGAGGATCACGTGGCGAAGGACGTCGGGATCGATCATTTTTTGCGGCCCAAGAGTTCAATTAGACAAAATCATAGCAAAGTGTTTGGCGAAAACAGACAACAAAAGTCCCTTGTGTGAGGGATACAAAGCGCGACATTTTCCCTAAGTCCGACGAACTGTCCCAAAGCCCGCCGTTCGAACGAGGCGCGAAGCGTTGCATTGAGCGTACAATCGTATGACGAAAATAAATTTCGTATGAAATTTTCGGTGTCGCATAACTTTCGGTTCCTGAAGTACTTGTGTCCGAAAGCGCGATCTTTGCAATCGTAGTACCCGGACATAAGGAATTTCACAATGCCCTATTTTTACAGAACCGCCTTGGGTCTCTTGGCGCTGTTGCCGATGACGGCCATGGCACACTTCGCTTTCGTTGTCCCCGATAAAGCAACCGTATTGGATCAAAAGCAATCGCTTGTCAACGTGCGCGTGGCTTTCGCACATCCGATGGAACAAAGCGGCATGACGATGGTTAAGCCCAAGTCTTTCGCGCTTTTTCAAGACGGCAAAAAGACGGAGTTGGTGGGGCAACTCAAAGAAGACAAACTCTTTGGCAAGGCCTCTTGGAAGACCCAATACAAAGTCAATCGCCCGGGCGTCTATCAATTCGTGGTCGAACCGAAACCGTATTGGGAACCGGCAGAAGACAAGTTTATCGTCCACTACACCAAGACCGTGGTGGCCGCCTACGGTGAAGAAGACGGTTGGGGCGAGCCCGTCGGTGTGAAGACCGAAATCGTGCCCTTGACGCGCCCCTTTGCCAACTACGCGGGCAACGTGTTTCAAGGTCGCGTGCTATTGGACGGCAAGCCCGTTGCCGGGTGCGATGTCGAAGTCGAGTACTTCAATGATGCGGGCAAAATGAAGGCACCGAACGATTATTTCGTCACTCAGGCGGTTAAGACCGACGACAACGGTGTTTTCAGCTTTGTCGCGCCTTGGGCCGGATGGTGGGGCTTTGCCGCCTTAAACGATTCGGATCAAAAGATTGAGCATGAGGGGCAGGCTAAAGACGTTGAATTGGGCGCCGTGCTCTGGACCGAATTTACGGCACCGCTTTCCGTGAAGTAGGTCGTATGCATATCGCAGAAGGCGTTTTGTCCGCTCCGGTTTTGGTGGCCGGAGCGGCGCTGGCTGCCGGCGGCATCGCTTGGGGGTTGAGACAGTTGCCGCAAGACAAAATCATGACGGCATCATTGGCCGGTGCCGCATTTTTCGTGGCAAGCCTCGTGCACGTCCCGGTGGGGTTGTCGAGCGCACACTTGATTGCCAACGGGCTCGTGGGCATTTTGGTGGGCCCCGCGGCTTTTGCCGTGATCTTTGCCGCCCTTCTTTTACAAAGTCTCTTTTTCCAGTTTGGCGGCATCACGGTTTTGGGTGTCAATACCGTGACGATGGCAACGGGTGCCGTTGCGGCTTACGGGCTTTTTAAGGCGCTGACACGAAAC
>CALKKK010000002.1 GCA_937995395.1 uncultured Sutterella sp.
GGTATCGACGAGCGTTTTTTGCAAACCGAAGTCGATGAGATTGTGAGCCTCGGCGACTTTGTGCTCTCGGGTGCGGAACTTGCTGCGTGCTGCCTGATCGACGCCGTGGTGCGCCAGTTGCCGGGCGCCATCAAAGAGCTCTCGCATTTGGACGAATCTTTCTCGACCGGTCTTTTGGATGCGCCGCACTACACGCGTCCCGAAGAGTGGAGGGGAATGAAAGTGCCCGAAGTGTTGCTCTCCGGCCACCACGCCAACATCCAACAATGGACGCGCGAAAAAAGTTTGGCCGCGACCTACAAATTTCGCCCGGAATTGATTACAATAGCGCGCTTGCTTGGTCGGCTTTCGGCCAAGGATGAAGCGTTTTTGAAAACGATCGAAAACGCATAAGTTTCGCAGGGCTTCGTTTGCAAGCTTTGCTTTTTTAAAAACATCCATCCTCTGGACGGCGTTTATCAAAAAACATAGGCCGCCGAATGATGGTTACGGAGATAAAAATGAACATTATCCAGACTCTGGAACAAGAAGAAATCGCTCGTTTGACCGAAGGTAAGAAGATCCCCGATTTTCGTGCCGGCGACACCGTTAACGTTCTCGTGAACGTGATCGAAGGTACCCGCAAGCGTACCCAGGCTTACGAAGGCGTCGTGATTGCCAAGCGCAACCGCGGTTTGAATTCTTCTTTCATCGTGCGCAAGATCTCCAGCGGCGAAGGTGTTGAACGTACCTTCCAGCTGTACTCCCCGATGATCGCTTCCATCGAAGTCAAGCGCCGCGGTGACGTTTGCCGCGCCAAGCTCTACTACCTGCGCAACCGCTCCGGTAAGGCTGCTCGCATCCGCGAATTGCTCGTGCGCAAGGAAACGGTTGCTGCCGCTCAGTAATTCTGAACGCAGACAATCGCACGCCTTAGAGCGCGCTCTTAAAGCCCTTTCGGGAGTATGCCCGCAAGGGCTTTTTCATGGGCGCAAAAAATGAAAAAGCGCAGAAAGACAATTGGCCTTCTGCGCTTTGTTGTCGGTATCTAACCGTGTGATCAGTTGACGGTTTTGCTCACTGCCGAAATGTTGGTGTCAAAAAGTGTGGCCACGTCAATGGCGTCGAGCACATACTTGGTGCCGCAGAATTCGCAACGCACCTCGATGTCGCCGCGCTCTTCGATGATGCTCTTGGCTTCGTCTTTGCCAAGGCTCTTGACCATCAGTTCGATGCCGCGACGAGAGCAACGGCACTTGAATGTGGGCGTTAACGTTTCCAGAACATTGGGATTGTCTTCCCAGAAAAGGCGACGTGCCACTTCGGTGGCATCCAACGTCAACAATTCTTCGGACTTCACTGTTTCGGCCAAAACCTTCAAATGATCGAACCCTTCGGGGTCGACTTCCACGTCCGTTGCCAAGCCCCCGGTTGCTGCCACCTTCTGAAGCAAGACGCCGCCTGCGGCAGTTTTGTCAGCCGCCAACCAAATGCCGGTTTGCACCTGTTCGGACTGGGTCATGTAGCTTTGCAGGGTGGAAGCCACGCTATCCATCAAAGCCACCACGCCCTGATAGGGTTGTTCGCCCTGCGCACGGCCCGCCATGTCCAAAATCAAGGCGCAACGACCGTTGCCGTTTTGGTTGACAAGTTCCGTGAAGGTAGCATCGGGCTTGACTTCAGCCTTGGGAACACGCAATTGGGCCGTGGCACGCGCCAAAAGGCCGGTGCGCACTTCCACGAGCGCCAAGCGCACGGGACCGTCGCCTTGCATTTGCAAAACCAGAGCGCCGTCGAATTTGAGGCTCGCGGCGAGCATGACGGCAGCCGCCGTCATTTCACCCAACATCATCTCGATGCATTCGGGCAAATCTTGGTTTTGAATGATTTTCTGCCAGGCGTCGTCCATGTGTAGGACTTCTGCACGGCAGCTTTTGGTCGGGAAATGCAATTTAACGAGGCTATCGGCCATACTTTCCTTCAATCGGGTTGGGGTCGTAAAAAAATATTATACCGCTCGAAAGGCCTGAAAAACGGCGATCTCGGCGAGAAGCGAACGCAAGAACGTTAAGTAACAACATTGTTAGTAACAGAACTGTGACTAGCATGCAAGTCAGCGTTTAGTAAGTGCAAAATCCCAAGGTTTGCGGTGGATTATCTAATAACTTTTGCTGTCAGATTCAGTTGTAAAGAAAATTTGACACCTTAAATTTTTTGAGAAAGTCAAGTAACACCCTTGTTACTAACGCTGTTGTTTTGTTGTTAGAATGTGGGATCATAGGAGGCATGCTATGTCAGATTTTCAGCAACCGTTTGTTTTTGGCGTGCAAGTATCGGGAGAGACATTTACGGATCGTGTCGAAGAAACGAAGAGACTGAAGAACAACTTCGAGCACGGAATTAACACCATTTTAATTTCGCCGCGTCGCATGGGAAAGACTTCGCTTGTCGACAAAGTATCGAATTTGGTTAAATCCGAGAAAGTTTACATTGCTCGTTTCGATGCATTCAAGTGCCGCTCCGAAATTGACTTTGCGAACGCTCTTGCGACGGCCGTCATTAAGGCTACTTCAAGTCGTTGGGAAGAGTGGATGGAAAACGTTAAAGTGTTTTTGTCTCGATTTGTGCCCAAAATTAGCTTGGGCACCGATCCCATGACCGATTTTGCAATTAGCTTCGAGCTCAATCCCAAATCCGGCTTTGTCGACGAGGTCTTGGAGTTACCCCAGCGTATTGCCGAGAAAAAAGGCATTCGGATTGTGGTCTGTATCGACGAATTTCAGCAAATCGGCGAGTTTGACGATAGTCTCACTTTCCAGAAAAGACTCAGGGGTGTCTGGCAACTGCAAAAAGGCGCCTCCTACTGTTTGTACGGTAGCAAAAAGTCTCTCATGGAAAAGATGTTTCAAAAGAGCAACAATCCTTTCTATCGCTTTGGCGACATCTTCTATTTGCAAAAGATTTCCGAAGCCGATTGGGTGAGCTTTATTTGTGAGCGCTTTGCGTCTTCGGGAAAGCAAATCTCGTCCGAGTTGGCGTCAAGGATTGCGCAGGCCACCCAATGCTACTCGGCCTATGTGCAGCAGCTGGCATGGTTCGTGTGGAGCGCTACCAAAGACGTTGCAGGAGAAAAGGAATTTGCCGCAGGCATAAAAACGCTGTTGGATTCATGCGAGCCGCTTTTCATTGAGCAAACGGAAAAGCTGACCGAAAAACAAATCAACTTTTTAAAGGCACTGGTAGACGGCGTGCAAGAAGGTTTTTCAAACAAAGAAACATTGGCCGAATACCGATTGGGAAACTCGGCCAACGTCGCACGTGTCAAAAAGTCCTTGATCGACAAAGACCTCATTACGGCCGTCGGCATCGGCAAGGTGGAGTTGGCCGATCCCATCCTGGGACTTTGGCTCAAAGAGCGTGTCTGGAAATAATTGCTTAAGCGATTTTCTTAAGCGACTTTGCAAAAACTTCGGCAGTTTTGACGTAGTGCGCAGTATTGGCACGATTTTTCGCGACTTCCTCATCGGTCAGATAACGCACAAAACGTGCCGGGCATCCTACCACAAGCGCACGCGGCTCCACCGTTTTGCCTTCGGCGACCAAGGCACCCGCACCCACCACGGCGTCTTCACCAATCGTCGCGCGGTTCAAAACGATCGCTCCCATGCCGATCAACGCGCCCGACTTCACGGTGCAACTGTGCAGAATCGCACCGTGTCCGACCGTGACTTCGTCTTCGACGATGCAAGGGGTATCGTACTCGGTGTGCATACAGGCATTATCCTGAATGTTGGAGCCTTTGCCTACCACGATTTCGGCTAAGTCGCCGCGCAACACGGCGCAAGGCCAGATGCTCGCGTTTTCTTTGAGCGTGACTTTTCCGATCACTTGTGCCGATTCTGCTACGTATGTGGAAGGATCGACTTTGGGCGTATGTTTTTCTAATGCAAAAATTGCCATAATGCGAAACTGCTGAGATTTTTCTACAAAACACTACCGACAAAATCCGAGTCGGGAGTAGGATTGTAGAGTAAGCGAGCTTCTAGGAGCACTTCATTGATCATCGATTTGCATATGCACTCGACTGCGAGCGACGGGGTTCTCAAGCCCGAGGCGCTCGTCGACTTTGTCGTTCGGGAAATGGGCGTCAACGTCATGGCACTGACCGATCACGACACGGTCGCAGGTGTCGCCACGGCTGCCAAAGCGGCGGCAGGGCTCGGTGCGCGCTTTATTCCCGGAATCGAAATCAGTTCTTTGTGGGGTTCAACCTGCATTCACATCGTGGGCTTGGGCGTGGATATTCACAATGCCGAGCTCCTTGAAACCACCACGAGCCAATGCGCCAAGCGCGATCGCCGCGCCATTGAAATCGGGCGCCGTTTGGAAAGTCTGGGCTATCCCGGCATGTTTGAAATGGCCTTGAGCAAAACGCATACGGAAATGAATATTTCGCGTTTGCACTTTGCCAAAAGTTTGGTTGAAGTCGGCGCCGTTAAAAACGTGCAGGAAGCTTTTGACAAGTACCTCGGTAGCGGTCGTCCCGCCTTTGTGGCGGCAAGCTGGAGTTCGGTGGCCGAAACCGTCGAACTCATTCACCGTGCCGGGGGTGTGGCCGTCATGGCGCATCCGGGGCGCTACAAATTTAAAAACGATTGGGAGCTCGACAGCCTCATCGAAGGCTTTGTGGAAGCAGGCGGCGAAGGCATCGAAGTCATCAGCGGCAGTCAGAGTCCGAAATTTACGCCGAGATGTTTGGCGTGGGCGCATCGTTATCGCCTGTTGGCCTCGACCGGCAGCGACTTTCACAGTTGCGACGGTGTCAGACCCTTGCCGGGAACGCAAGGACAGTTGACGCGCGAAATGCCGCCGAGCATTCTCACCGTTCTGGGTTAAGAGACAAAAAAATGCCGCTTTCGTAATGGAAGCGGCATTTTTGCAAGCAGAAAAGTCGGAAGTGCTTAATGGCGAACACCTTCGCCGATCAAATGCAGACTGTCTTCTTTGCTCTGATTGTGATGGTGTTTCAAAATCACGGCAAGCATGCTTGCTGCGACAAAGATGCCGAAAAGCACCATCGTCAACTGCACCGACAAATCCAAATGAATGAGCAAAGAGTAGATGCCGAGCATCACGAGAATCGAGAGGTTTTCGTTAAAGTTCTGAACGGCAATGGAGCGCCCCGCACTCATCAACACGTGACCGCGGTGCTGTAAAAGCGCATTCATCGGCACCACGAAGAAACCGGCCAAAACCCCCACGAGAATCATCATGGCGCAGGCAACGACCACGGCATAACGGATAGTAAAGCCCATGACGACGGTTTCGCCCGGCAACATCGTGTGGTTAAAGAAACTCGTCGTGCCCACCACAACGCCCATGGCAATCCCGAGCCAAAGCACAGAGAGGGATTTCTTCAAAGGAATCCAAATGGCTGCGCCCGTTGCACCGATGGCTATGCCGATCGAAACCACGGCCTGCAAAATGGCGCCTTGCGAGAGGTTCATGCCCAAGGCGACTTCGGCCCATTTGAGCACCAGGAATTGCAATACGGCACCCGCACCCCAAAAGAGCGTAGTCACCGACAGGGAAATCTGACCGAGCTTGTCGTACCACAACAACGAACAGGAGTGCGCGAAGTTGCGCATACTCGAAATGGGTTTGAAGTTGGGCTTGGGATAACGCACGCCCGTATCGGGAATCGTGAGGTTTACGGCCGCTGCCAAGGCGTAAATGAAGACGATTACGGCAATGGCGGCTTCGGCGTGGTTCGTTAAGCCCACGTTTTCAAGCCTTAAAGAATGCAGAATAAACGTGGCAACATCGGGACTAATCAAAACGCCGCCCAAGACAACGCCCAAAATAATAGAAACCACCGTCAAGCCTTCGATCCAGCCGTTGGCAACGACGAGTTTTTCAGGCGGCAACAATTCGGTCAAAATTCCGTACTTGGCTGGCGAATAGGCCGCGGCACCGATACCGACGATGGCGTAGGACAACAAGGGGTGAGAGCCGAAAAGCATCAGGATGCAACCGACGGCTTTGACGGCATTGGTGATAAACATCACGTGGCCCTTGGGCATCAAGTCGGCAAAAATCCCGACCCAGCAGGCCAAGCCGACATAGCTCACCACAAAAAAGAGCTTTAGTAACGGCGTCATCCAGTCGGGCGCATGAAGCGTTGCCAAAAGGGCGATGGCCGCAATCAAAAGGGCATTGTCGGCCAAGCTCGACAAAAACTGAGCGGCCAGGATGTTGTAAAACCCACGTTTCATAAAAACTAAAAACGCCTGCAAAAGGCGCTCGGTATCCTAATCGATGCAACAAAAAACAACTGCTTTGGCGGGCAGTTTACCAAAGGCGACAAAGATTGGCCGAATAAGAGCCATGAAATTCGCGAAATTCTGTGAATTTGCGTGTGGCGTTTTTTGTTTTGCGTTAGGATTGCAGAGTTTTTGAAAAAAGAGCAACAAAATGCCACGTCCGATTTTGGTCACCATTCATTCACAGGCCCTGCAACAAAACCTCCGTCGCGTGCGAGAAAAAGCGCATGATCGAGAAGTCTGGGCTGTGGTCAAAGCCAATGCCTACGGGCATGGGATCGCCAATGCCGTCGAGTCGTTTGCCGAAGCCGACGGGCTTGCTACGCTAGAGATGCGAGACGCCGTCTTTATTCGTGCCTTGGGCTGGAAAAAGCGCATTTTGCTCTTGGAAGGTTTCTTTGACGAAGCCGATTTATTGGAGTTGGAGCGCTACGATGTCGAAACGGTCGTGCACTCCGACTGGATGCTCGAGCTTTTAAAGCAGCACGGGCCTTATCAAAACTTGAAAGTTCATATCAAAGTCAATACCGGCATGAATCGCTTGGGTTTTGCGCCCGAGGATTTTGAAGCCGTGCGCGACGAGCTCTCGGCCATTCCGGGTTGCAAGGTGCAAGGGGTGGTCACCCACTTTGCCAATGCCGAAAAGTTTGTGGCCTCCGACAAGGTCGCAACGGTGAAAGCGCAGTTGGCGTCCTTGGGCAAACTCGCCCAAGTCAAAGGGGCATGTCTGGCCAATTCGGGCGCTACGATTTTTCATGACGAAGTCGCCGGCGACGCGGTCCGGGCCGGTGTCGTGCTCTACGGCGTGAGTCCCGATAGCGCAGTCACAAGCGCAGAACTCGGATTGACCCCTGCAATGACGCTTTCGGCGCAAATCATTGCCGTGCAACATGTCAAAGCTGGCCAAGCCGTGGGTTACGGCAGCCGCTGGGTCGCCAAGCGCGACTGTCGCATTGCGGTCGTGGCCTGCGGCTACGCCGACGGGTATCCCCGCTCCATGCCCGACGGTGCGCCCGTTTGGGTCGAAAACACCGTGGCACCCATGGTCGGGTCCGTTTCCATGGACATGATGACCATTGACGTGACGGACCTTCCCCAAGCACAAATCGGCAGCTGGGTCGAGTTGTGGGGCCAACACATCAGTGTCAACGACTTGGCCAAACTGTGCGGCACCATCGGTTATGAACTTTTGACGGCTTTGGCGCCGCGCGTGCCCGTGATTGCAAATTAAGAAAAAGAATTTATGGCAAAAACCAAAACCCATTACGT
>CALKKK010000003.1 GCA_937995395.1 uncultured Sutterella sp.
TCGTACGGCCAAAGCCAAGGCTCAAATTCCAGAGCAGGCGGCACAGCCCTCGGAAGAAACACCTGCCGAAACCAAGCCTCGCCGGACGAGAAAAACGACCAAGACCGAAGGTGAAACAACGGACAATACGGTCGAGGCGCCCAAAAAGCGCCGGACGCGTACGGTGAAAAAGACCGAAGTTGAATCCGCAACCGAAGATGTCGTCTCGCCCACGTCCCGTCGCAAGCCTGCAGTCAAGCGTTCGGCCTTAACCCATACGGCACCCAAAAACGATGAGTGAAAAACAGGCTTTCGTGGCCTTGGGCGCCAATTTGGGCGAGCCGGTAGCGGCGCTCAAGCGTGCTCTTGCAGCTATTGCCGAAATTGAAGGAACTCGTGTTGTGTCCGCGAGTTCGTTTTATTCGACGGCACCGATCGATTCGAGCGGCCCCGACTATGTGAACGCCGTCTGCGAGGTCGCGACAACCTTGGAGCCGTCAGCACTTTTGCATGCACTGCAACGAATAGAAAACGACAACGGTCGCGTGCGTCCGGCAGGGGTTCATAACGCACCGAGAACCTTGGATTTGGACGTGTTGCTCTTTGACGGACAAACGATTCAAACGCCGGAATTGACCGTGCCGCATCCGAGAATGCATCTCAGAGCTTTTGTGTTGGTGCCCTTGGTTGAGATTGCGCCCGAAGTCGAAATTCCCGGACTGGGTAAGGCGCGAAACTATTTGACTTCGGTGGCAGATCAGGAGATTTCGAAAATCTAAGACGTATTTCGCATTGCAAGGTTTACCGTCCTTGTGCGACAATAACCGACGTGGCATGAAGCATTTGCATGTCTTCGTCTTGGGATGAGCAAGACGGACTTGCGTCAAGGCTGTGCAAATGACCCCGATGTCGCGAACTTGAAAAATTCTGCAACGTGCAAAACTTCCGTTGCACCACTTGTATGACGCTCCTTCACTATGAGTCGAGAAGGGGCGTTTTCTCAAAGGAAAATCAAAAAATGAAGACGAAGTTTTTGGCCGCTATGGCCGCAGGCCTCATGGCTGTCACTTCTTTTGCCGCATCGGCAGCCGATCAGTTGCGCGTGGGTACGCACCCCACGTTTGCTCCGTTTGAATTCATGGAAACCGCCAGCCGAGAATACGTGGGCTTTGACATGGATTTGATTCGCGAAATCGGCAAGCGCGCCGGCATGGAAGTCGAAATCGTCAACATGGGTTTTGACGGTTTGATTCCGGCATTGATGACGGGCAACATCGATTTGGCCGTAAGCGGCATCACCATCACGGAAGAACGCAAAAAGCGCGTCGACTTCTGTGATCCCTACTATCAGGCCGGTCAAAGCTTAATGATTCGCACGGGCGAAGAAGGCAAATACAATGCCATCTCGGATCTTGAAAACAAGACCATCGCCGTTCAGATCGGCACCACCGGTGCCGAAGTGGCCAAGTCCATCAAGGGCGCCAAGATCAAGGCCTTCAATACCGGTGCCGAAGCCTTCATGGATTTGAAGATGAAGGGTGCCGACGCCGTTATTACCGATCGTCCCGTGATCGGTTACTTCATCGTCAAGAACCCGCGTGCCGCCAAGGGCCTGATGCAAAAGGATCTGCCGTTTGACAGCGAATACTTCGGATTTGCCGCCAAGAAGGGCAACACCGAACTCGTCAACAAAGTCAACGCCGCCATGAAGGCCATGAAAGACGACGGTACGTATCAGAAGATCTACTCCAAGTGGTTCGGACAGTAATCTGACCAAACACTTCCCATGAATCGTCATGGGGTAGCGAAGGGGCAAAGCACGAACAAAAACCGTCGGCTTTGCCCTTTTTTCTTGTCATCACCAAAGGAATTGCCATGGAACTTACCGTCGTTGTCGATAACATGACAGCCAAGCAAGGCCTATTGGCCGAGTGGGGCTACTCGGTTTGGCTCAAAACGCACGATCGCAATATTTTGCTCGACACAGGCGGCATTGCGCATATCCTGATGCATAACCTTGCTTTTCTCAAGCTCGATCCGAAAAAAATTACCGATCTGGTACTCTCCCACGGACACTTCGACCATACTTCGGGCGTCATGGACGTGTTGCGCACGGCTCCCGGAGCACGTGTTTGGGCGGGAAAAAGCTTGACGCGCGAGCGTTGGGGCGATGCTGACGGTTCTCGATTGTCCGGAGGCGGCGCGACCTTGGCGGGGCTTGCATTTTCTGCCGTCGATCCGTATTTTGAAATCGCGCCTGGCGTGACGGTTTTTACGGTGCCCGAAAGCGAGCGCGATCCCCGTTGGGTGAGCTCGTATCATATGTTCGAAAAGGATGCTTGCGGGCACCTTGTCGACGATTCTTTTGGGGACGACGTCAGCATTTTGGTGCAAACGCCCAAAGGCGCATCCCTCATTTTGGGTTGTGCGCATGCGGGACTGCCCAATATCATGGCGTATGCCGCCAAGACTTTCGGTGTCACCGAGTTCGACACCGTTTTGGGCGGCACGCATTTGTGCAGTGCCACGCACGGGTGCCTTTCGGATTGGATGACGGTTTTGGCGCGATTCCCGGTCAAACACTGGCGGCCGTGCCATTGCACGGGCTTTGCGGCGGCAGCAGAACTCTACAGGCATTTTGACGACGTTAACTGGGCGGCGGCCGGGACGGTACACGTCTTTTGAGCCGCAAAATCGGCTATCAAAGCGCGGTCGGTTGAAAAAAAGCGAAAAATAGCCTGAAAAAACTTTGGCAATCCCGACTTTTATCCGTACAATAACGCCCTTGGCGGGTCCCCTCGCATAAGAGCTCTGCTAACCTGGTCAGGTCGGGAACGAAGCAGCCACGGCGGAACACTCTTAGTGCCGAGGATAAGGCTCGCCATTTCCATTTTTTCCTATACGCTTTGCAACAACAAAAGCCCGTCTTTCGTTTGTTTTCAAAGTCCAGCCCCGCTAAAATATCCCGCTTATGTTACGTTTTGAGTTTGTCTTTGCCAAAGGGGCAAAGAGGACTTGGGCACAAGAGAAATTTTTCGATGAGTTATCAGGTATTGGCGCGCAAGTGGCGTCCCCATGACTTTGACAGCATGGTGGGCCAAGAGCATGTGGTGGCGGCATTAAAGCACGCCTTGGACGAAGATCGTCTGCATCATGCATATCTTTTTACCGGCACGCGCGGCGTGGGTAAAACGACGCTTTCGCGCATTTTGGCCAAGTGCCTGAATTGTGTCGGCGAAGACGGCAAAGGGGGTGTGACTTCGCACCCCTGCGGCAAGTGCGAAGCGTGTCGCGCCATCGACGAAGGTCGCTTTGTCGACTACATCGAAATCGACGCGGCATCCAACCGTTCCGTCGAAGAAATGACGGCTTTGCTCGAGCGCGCCATGTATGCGCCGAGTAACGCGCGCTACAAGGTCTACATGATCGACGAAGTGCACATGCTCACCACGCACGCATTTAACGCGATGCTCAAAACCTTGGAAGAGCCGCCCGAATACGTCAAATTCATTCTGGCAACGACCGATCCCCAAAAAGTGCCCGTGACGGTCTTGTCGCGTTGCTTGCAATTCAATCTCCGAAATATGACGCCGGCAGCCGTGGCCGAACACATGACGCACATCATGCAGGAAGAAAACATTCCTGCAGAACCTGCCGCACTGATGCTCTTGGCCAAAGGTGCGCGCGGTTCCATGCGTGACGGCTTGAGCTTGTTGGATCAGGCTATTGCCTACTCGGCAGGCAACGTCACCTTGGCCAAAGTGCGCGAAATGTTGGGCGTGATTGCAGGCGACGTTTTGATCGATCTGACCGAAGCCGTGTTAACGGGCGACGGTCAAAAGGCACTGCAACTTGCCGAAGACATGGGCTTGCAAGGCATTTCCTATACGCAGGCCGTGCGCGATTGGGCGGGTCTGATGCACCGCGTGGCCGTCGCGCAACGTGTTCCTTCTTTAGTGACCAAGGACGACAGCGAAGGCGCGGGGATTTTGAGACTTGCGGCCGCGATGAGTCCCGAAGAAGTGCAGCTCGATTACCAGATTTTGCTGCAGGCTCGAAACGACATGGCAAGCGCTCCCGACGAATATGCGGGCTTTACGATGGCGCTGTTGCGCATGTTGGCCTTTAAGCCTGCAGGCAGCAAAGTCGGTGCCAAGGTGGCCGTGCATGAACAAAAAACGCCGAGCCAAGCTTCGGCTAAGCCTGAATCGGTAAGCTTAGCCAAACCGCAACCGGCACCGGCGGCAAAACCCGCTGCACCGGCTCCCGTGATCGAACCCGATATTGTCGAGCCCAACTTCGACGATATCCCGCCCGAGGAATTGCCTTGGGACGAGGAGGTAGCCGCACGGGGAGAGTAATGCGCCGGTTAAGTACAAGCGCACCAGCAGAGGCCCTGCGGTCGAACCTTTGATAGAGGTCGAGACGACGCCGATGCTGCTTAACTGGCGAAAATTGGTGTGCGCAAGTGCTCTAAAGGGCTTGCCGCGAGAAATTGCGGCCGGAAGCGAAGTGATTGAATTGACCGACAATCACGTGCTTTTGTCGCCACTGTCGCACTTGTTGGTCAATCAGGAAATTACGGGTGCCGTCACGCAGGCGATCGAGCATGCGGTGGGGCACAAGTTTGAAGTGAAATTTACGCCGACGGAGCGCGCCAAAGACGCCGTCACTTTAAGCCTTTTGGAAGAGGCCGAGCGACGCGCCGCACGCATTGCGATGATCGAAGCGTTTAAGAGCGATCCGTTTGTGCAAGAATGTTTGAAAGCTTTTGAAGCCGAAGTGGACGAAACGTCCGTGAAGCTTAAAAATTAACGTTAAAAAGAAAGGAAAACTCATGCGAGGAAATCTTCAGGGCCTTTTGGCCCAAGCGCAGAAAATGCAAAAGAACGTGGAACGCGTCCAGGCCGAATTGGCTGCGTTGGAAGTCACGGGAGAGGCCGGTGCCGGTTTGGTGAAAGTCACCATGACTTGCAAGCACGAAGCCCGTAAGGTCGAAATCGATCCGTCTTTGTTTACGGGCGATACCGAAGAAGACAAGGAAATGCTCGAAGACTTGGTGGCTGCGGCCATCAACGATGCCGCTCACAAGGTGGAAGAAACCTCGAGCGCCAAGATGCGTGCCGCTACCGCCGGCATGCCCTTGCCTCCGGGAATGAAGCTTCCCTTCTAATTTTGTGCACAGGTTGCATTCATTTTGCTGAGGTGTGAGGTGTCTTCAAAAAAGACGCTTTACACCTCTTTTGTCTCTTGATTTTGGAAAGTTGAAAGTTAAATGAGCAGTTGGCTTGACGTCTTATTGCTGTTTTTATTGATTTGTTTGAACGGCGTGTTTTCCATGAGTGAAATCGCGCTGGTGACGAGCCGAAAAGCGCGCCTGCAGGTGATGAGCGAAGACGGCAACAAGGGGGCCAAGACCGCCTTGCGTCTTCAGGCCGATCCCACGTGGGCATTGTCCACGATTCAGGTGGGCATCACTTCCATCGGCATTCTCTCGGGTATTGTGGGTGAAGCGGCTTTGGCAGGTCCCATGTCCGAAGTTCTGATCGGCTGGGGCGTACCCGTTGAAACCGCCAAAGTTTTGGGTGTGGTGACGGTCGTTGTGTTTGTGACGTACTTCTCGATCGTTCTGGGCGAATTGGTGCCCAAGCGCTTGGGCCAGACGAGTCCGGAGCCGATTTCAAGCCGCGTGGCGCGCCCCTTAAATCTGCTTGCCATTATCATGAGTCCTTTCGTGAAACTGTTGTCGGTTTCTACGAAGTTTCTTCTTAAAGTTTTGGGTCTGGCCGATCAGAAAGAGTCCGGCGTAACCGAAGCCGAAATTCATGCCTTGATCGACGAGGGCAGCGAATCGGGCGTGATTGAGGAAAACGAACGCGACATGGTGCGCAACGTATTCAGACTCGACGATCGCCAGGTGGGCTCTTTGAGTACGCCTCGCAACGACATCGAATGGATCGATTTGGAAGACAGTCGCGAAGACAACTTCAAAAAGGTCTTGACGTCTTCTCGCTCGCGCCTGGTGGTGGCTAACGGCTCTTTGTCCGACGTGCGTGGCATTTGCACCACGCGCAGTCTCCTGCAGCAGTTCGTTGAAAACGGCAAGCCCAACTTCATGCGCAATTTGGCGCCGGTGGCTTACGTGCCGGAATCTTTGAGCGGTATGGAACTGCTGGAGCACTTTAAAAACACGACCGTGCCCTTGGCATTGGTGGTGGACGAATACGGCGAAGTCGTGGGCTTGGTGACGCCGCGCGACTTGTTGGAGGCCATTGCCGGCGAATTTAAGCCGGAGAGCACCGACGAGGCCTGGGCCATCAGCCGCGAAGACGGTTCCTGGTTCTTGGACGGCATCATTCCGATTCCCGAACTCAAGGATCGATTGGAATTGAAAACCGTGCCCGAAGAAGAGCTCGGCCGCTACAACACGTTGGCCGGCATGATGATGCTTCTTTTGCAGCGCTTGCCCAAGACGGGCGACGTCGTCGAGTGGGAAGGTTGGAAGTTTGAAGTGGCCGACATGGACGGACGCCGCATCGACAAGATTTTGGCCTCACCTTTACCCAAAGAAGAGCCGGAAGATCAACTGCATCAACCGCATTTGTCCGCCTAACCCAAGAGTGAAGTCATGGACTGGATCTACTATTTGAAAACCGTCATCTTGGGCATTGTCGAGGGCTTGACGGAATTTTTGCCCGTGAGCTCCACCGGGCACTTGATTCTGTCGGGGCACCTGATCGGCTTTAACGATGCCGGCGCCGACACCTTTTATATCGCCATTCAGGCAGGGGCTATCGTGGCGGTGTGCTGGCACTATCGCATGCGTATCGTGTCGGTGTTGGCCAACCTCTTTAAACCGGGCAAAGAACAGCGTCTGGCGATCAACACCGTGATTGCTTTTTTGCCGGCAGCCGTCATCGGCGTGATGGTTTCAAGCTACATCAAAGCGCAGTTTTTTAACGCCTTTAGCGTGGCTGTCGCTTTGGTCGTGGGCGGCATCATCATCCTTTGGATCGAAAACATGCACGAGAAAAAGGGTGTGGTGCCGCGCGTTGCTACGATGGACGACATGACTTGGAAAGACGCTTTGGGCGTGGGTCTGATGCAGTGCTTTGCCTTGATTCCGGGGACGTCTCGCTCAGGAGCGACGATTATCGGCGGTTTGGTCTTGGGTTTGTCGAGAACGGCTGCAACCGAATTTTCGTTTTTCTTGGCCATTCCGACCATTTTCGGCGCCACCGTTTACGACCTTTGGAAGTCGCGCGACATTTTGTCGGTGGACAATTTGCCCGGTATCGGGGTGGGCTTTGTCGTGAGCTTTTTCTCGGCCATCGTGGTCGTGCGCTGGCTTTTGCGCTATGTGAGCAAAAACGACTTTAAAGTCTTCGGCTGGTATCGCATCGTGTTCGGGCTCGTGATCCTCGGCCTTTACTTTGCGGGATTGGGTCATATTTTCGCCTAACGAGCACTCGCGACACTGCGAAACAAAAATCAACGGGCGGCGTGCATATCGAATTGCACGCCGCCCGTTTTTTCGAAAAAGAACAACGACCGTCGTCGGGAAACTTCAGTTCGACGTCGTTAATGTGCGATTAGTATTCGCCGGCCTTGTTGAGTTCGCGGACCATGTCTTCCAAGTACATGCGAGCGCGATCCAACGGAGACATCGTCAAAGCAAGGTCGGCGTTGCAGCATTCGATGGAAATGGGCAGACCCGGCAAGTGCTTCAAAAGCTGCGGCAGGTCGGCTGCACCCGTGCCCGGAGACAAACGATAGTTGCGAGCCTGATAGAGAATGCCATCCATGTCTTTGGGTGTGGCCTTGGTGAGGTCGCACATCTGGCAGTAGTGCAAAGAGCCCTTCGGGAGATTGTCGATATCGGCGTAGGTGTTCTTGGCACGATAGAAGTGAATCGGATCGACCAAAACGCCGGCGTTGGGGCGATTGACCGTCTTCATGGTTTCGCCGGCCTGCTTGACGGTGGAAATGGCGCACCAGGGCATCGGTTCGATGTTCAGATTCAAACCGTAGGGGTGAGCGATTTCGCACAGTTCGGCGTAGTTGTCGTTAAAGCGGTTGATGTCGGGGTCGTTGCCGGCCACCAACACTTCGGTGGCACCCAAGCGGGCACCGGTTTCGAAGAAAGGCTTCCAGTTAATGGCACGGGTGTCGGGCTTGACGCGCAGAATTTCAATATCGAGAACCTTGACGCCGGTGGCCTTCAAGTTGGCTTCGACTTCACGGATCATGGGCGTATCGCCGATCATGTCCCACTGAGTTTCGGTGGGGGTAGCGGGCACCAAACGGATACCGACGTGGCTGTAGCCGGCAGCGGCGGCACACAGCACCTGATTGGCCGGAGACAGATCCAAAACGGTCAAAGCGGCAAGGCTGATGGGACGCGGAAGCTTGATTTTTTCGAACTTGCGTTCTTTGAGCGTCACGGGCGTGACCTTGGCCATGGCCTGAGAGCCGAACGTCAATGCACCGGCAGCCAGAGCTGCACCCGAGAGGAATTGTCGACGAGTCTGCGACATGTTGTTGTCCTTTCTACAAAAATTGAATCGAAATTGGCGAGGAAAATTTCATCCTTTCCTCAGGTGAATATCGTAGTAGGGACTAATCCGTCAGGATACCGCCCGCGGGAGGTTACCGTGGCCCGTTTGACTTAAGACTTGCAATGGGTGTAGGTAAATGTTTCTAAGCTAAAGACGAGAAAAAAGGCAAAGCGAGAAAACGTTCGCTTTGCCTTTTAGGGTCTTAAAATCGAGAAACGATTACTGAGCCTTGGCGCGTTCGGCGAAAATGCCTTCCCAACGAGCCACTTGCTTCAAGACCTGTTCGGGAGCCGTGCCGCCCACGTGATTGCGTGCGGCGATCGAGCCTTCAAGCGTTAAGACGGAGTAGACGTCGTCTTGGATCACGTCGGAGAATTCCTGAAGTTCGGCAAGGCTCAAGTCGGCGATGTCGCAGTTGCGTTCGCTTGCCACGCGCACCACGCGACCGACGATGTCGTGGGCCGTGCGGAAGGGCACGCCGCGACGAGCCAAGTAGTCGGCCAAGTCGGTGGCGGTCGGGTAACCTGCCAAAGCGGCGGCACGCATTTCTTCGCGGTTGGGTTCAACGCCTGCCATCATTTCGATAAAGGCGCGCAACGTGTCCTTGACGGTGTCGATGGCATCGAACACCGGTTCCTTGTCTTCCTGCAAGTCCTTGTTGTAAGCCAAGGGCAAGCCCTTCATGAGCATGGTCATGGTCATCAAATCGCCCACAACGCGAGAGCACTTGCCGCGAGCCGTTTCGGGAACGTCGGGGTTTTTCTTCTGCGGCATGATGGACGATCCCGTCGTAAAGCGATCGGGCAATTTAATAAAGCTAAAGCGCTGGCTCATCCACACCACGAGTTCTTCGGACATGCGCGAGATGTGCATCATCACGAGGCTGGCGGCAGCGGTGAATTCGATCCCGAAGTCGCGATCGCTCACGGCGTCCAAAGAGTTCTGAGCCACGGCTTCAAAGCCCAAAAGCTTGGCCGTCAATTCGCGATCGATCGGATAGGTGGTGCCTGCCAAAGCGGCGGCGCCCAACGGAGAGCGGTTGACGCGGTGACGCAAATCGAGCATGCGTTCGCGGTCGCGTTCGAACATTTCGACGTAGGCCAACATGTGGTGACCGAACGTGACGGGCTGAGCCACCTGCATGTGGGTAAAGCCCGGCATGATGGTGTTGTATTCTTTGTGCGCCTGATGCACGAGCACTTCCTGCAAGTGGGTGAGCATCTTGACGATTTCGTCGATTTCGCTGCGCAGATACAAACGCACGTCGGTGGCAACCTGATCGTTACGGCTGCGGCCCGTGTGCAATCGCTTGCCGGCGTCGCCGATCAACTGCGTCAGGCGTGCTTCGATGTTCAAATGCACGTCTTCGAGTTCCAACAGCCAAACGAACTTGCCCGTTTTGATTTCGTCGGAAATCTGACGCATGCCGCGTTCGATGTCGGCAAAGTCCTGTTGGCTGATCACGCCGCACGTGGCAAGCATCTGAGCGTGTGCCAAGGAACCGGCGATATCGGCCATGGCCATGCGCTTATCGAAACTGACCGACTGGGTATATCGGAGCACGAACTCGGCAACGGGTTCGGAGAAGCGTCCCGACCAAGCTTCTTTCTTGGCGTGTAAGGGGTCGGCAGAGTGATTGTGCTCTTGAGTCATAGTGAAAAGTGCAAATGAAAAATTATTCGGTACGATTCTGGGGAACCAAACCCCCGAAATCAGTGAAAAAAGCGAATGATATCAAAAGTCTGCGGGCTTGACCGAATGCTTGGCGGATAAATTTGGGTTTTTGCTAGAATCCGCAAGTTTTGTCGCTCGATTGACAGTCGTTTTGTACCCGTTTCTTCAGGTCAAGCTCAGTTTGGTGTGCGACAATCTCGCGCTAATAGTAACTTTCGCCAATCTTTATGGATGGCGAAGACATTCATTCATACCATTGGAAAAAGATTTAGATCATGTCCGAATTCAAACACTGCGTCATTGCCACTCGTGAAAGCCCGCTTGCCATGTGGCAGGCTTTGCATGTCCAAGCTCGTTTGCAACAGCAATATCCGAGCGCGGTCGTTGAAATTTTGGGTATGACCACCCGCGGCGATCAGATTTTGGATCGTACGTTGTCCAAAGTGGGCGGCAAGGGCCTGTTTGTGAAAGAGCTTGAAGCCGCAATGCTCGCGGGCGATGCCGACTTGGCCGTGCACTCCTTAAAGGACGTGCCGATGGAGTTGCCCGAAGGTTTTGTGCTGGCCGCCGTGAGCGAACGCGAAGATCCGCGCGACGCATTCGTGAGCCCCAAGTACGAACGCTTGGAAGACATGCCGGCAGGCGCCAAGGTGGGTACCGCTAGCCTTCGTCGCGAATTGATGTTGCGCTCGCGCTTTCCGCACTTGAAAATCGAATCCATTCGCGGAAATGTCGGCACACGTTTGTCTAAGCTTGATCGCGGCGACTTTGATGCACTGGTGATGGCCGGTGCCGGTTTGAAGCGCTTGGGCTTGAGCGATCGTATCCGTTGCCTGATCGATCCGTCCGATAGCTTGCCCTCTCCGGGGCAGGGCGCTTTGGGTATCGAAGTGCGTGCCGATCAGACGACCGTGATTGAAGCGCTGCAGTTTATCAACGACCCGGTCACGCGCGCCTGCACTATGGCCGAACGCGCCGTGTCTCGCGCACTGGGCGGCTCCTGCCAGGTGCCTTTGGCTGCTTATGCCATCGTCGAAAACGGCGAAATGTGGTTGCGTGCCCATGTGGGCGACCATCGCACCGGCGAAACGATTCGTGCCGAAGCACGTGCGCCGATGGCCGAACACTTGGAATTGGCTGCTCGCGTGGTCGAAATGTTGCGTGAGCAGGGTGCTGATGCGCTCTTGGCCAAGGTTTTGCAGGAAACCGCTTGCTAATTGTGTAGTGAAGCAAAATGAATTTTCGGCGTCTCGGGCAATTGGCCTTGAGACGCCGAAATTTTTTATGGTACAGAAGTATCGGCTGTGTTGGCTGTACTCTTTTTAACTGCTTCATTAGGGGTTTCATCAGCTACTTTTCTACCATGGACAAAGGTTGGCCACAGCCACTTATAAATAAACTTTCGTTTGCCTCGTTGTGACGCTTCGCGGGGACCGATCCAGTATCCATGCCAATGTCCTCGACGTAGATGATCTGCGACGGTTCTTCCGGTCGGTGCCGATGCCATTTCTTCTTGAACTTGACGCAATGCCTGTCCGATTTTTTGACCGACATCGAATATTCTCGTTTTCTGTGCCGGGAAACAACGCCAACCGCCTTTGACCTTTTTTGGTCTGGGGTAACCGGGTTTATAACCAGGATCGTTGCGATCGATGATTTCAGGGTCTTCGGAACAAAGATATAAAGTGAGCGCAAGGATTTTCTTGACAAACTCTTCTACGGCAGGCCGACAAGTCTTGAAACGGGCAAGGGCAATGCTCTGATTGTCATTGTTTATGGCTATCGACACTCGTTCGATAAATTTGGCATAAGAGGCTTCGACGGACCAATCTCCGAGAGGGAAAGAAAGGCTCAAGATCCCATTGAGCGGATTGTTATGAATGTCGTACTGCTCATCGAGAATCGTAATTCTCAATTCTTGGTTTCTCGTTTCCGTATCATCGTCGAGATAAACGAAACACCCATAAATCTGACTGTCTAAAAATTTTACGTCCGGTGTCTCAAGATAGACGCACCATTCGGGAAGTCGGGTTAAGACTTCACAAGGGATGTTTCCGGAAAAGCCCGACTTAATCAGAGAGCAGTAAACATCTGGGTCAAATTTGTAGATGCCTTGACTGTAGCGCCACGTCCCGACGGCTGCAAAAAAGTCAACGGGAGGTATGTCGATTTGAGCATTTGTTCTTTGGGAACAATCTCTTAAGGCTGCTTCCCAAGCAATCCTCGGAATAAAGCACCAAGGCGCCCAGTCTCGAATGTTCTCCTGCCTTAAGAAGTCGACATATTTTGAAAGCCCTTTGTATGTGTGCCATAGCGGCAAAAGATCGGTCGGTGTCATGGTACTCCCTCAACACGAGCATTTTTTGAGATTATCACTCGCAAATGACTGTAATGGACAATTGGCAGAATGTCAGAAAAAGAGATTGTTTTTAGATTTGCAAAATCGGCTAAGTCTTTTTGCGTTGCCAAACGTCAAAACTCGACAGAAATGTAAAGCACGGGCTAAAATTCGGCAAATATCAAGAAAATTTCCCCTCTTTACTGTTTTTGACGAGTGTGAAACATGGGTTTATCTCACCAACCTGTCATTTTGATGCGTCCGGGCGCAGCCAACGATCGTTTAGCCGATGCATTGGAAGCGATCGGTATTCAAGCTTGGCGCTGGCCGGCGTTTACCATCACCCTGCCTGAAGACGAGGCGATGGTGGCGGAGCGTTTCGCGCATTTGGACGACGTGGATATGGTGATCATGGCTTCTCCCGCAGCGGTGGCGGCCGTGGCGCACTGGGTGCAGGAGTGGCCCAAGCACATTACGTTGGCAACGGTAGGAGAAGGTACTGCAAAAGTGATTCGTGCCGCTTGGGGCGACGAAGTCCCGGTGATTTATCCGGAAGGCGACGCCGAATTCTCCGGTTCCGAATCCTTATTTGAAATCCTCAAGAAAACCCAGATTCCGCGTCGCGTGCTGATTGCCCGCGGTCAGACCGGGCGCGAATGGCTGAGCCAACAGTTGATCGAACTGGGTGTGGACGTCGAACGTTTGGCCTGCTACGTGCGCGTGCCGATTGAATTGACGCCTTCTCAAATCGAAGATTTGGCCAGAGCCGTCAAGGGGCCGTCTCCCATCGTCTACATTACGAGTTCGGATTCGGTCGCGACTCTGCTTCATGCCATCCGACCGGTGGCCGGTGCCCGCGAATGGTTCCTGCATGGAGCCGCCATCACCATTCACCCGCGATGTGCCGACCGTTTGCGCGAAGCCGGTTTCTTGCATGTGGAAATTACGGGCACGGACGACGATCGTGTCAAGGAACACGTGGCCGCCAACCTCTTGAAATTGACCTGATTTGCAAATTTTTGCGAAAAAGCGCCCGCTCGGTCTTCACACCGAAGGGCGTTTTTAGCTTAAAATAACGGGTCTTTGAAAAAATTCTATTGGCTGTGCGCGATTGACATAAACGATAAGCGCACGTTTCATCAAACTTTTATTGAGAACGAGAAAATGGGTCTTGCCCGAGTGACTGCTGGCCGTGATCTGCCGCACGACTTTAATGTGATTGTTGAAATCCCCGCCAACTCTGCGCCGATTAAGTATGAAGTCGACAAAGAGTCCGGTGCTTTGTTTGTGGATCGTTTCGTCGGTACGGCCATGCACTATCCCTGCAACTACGGCTATATTCCGCAGACGATCGCCGATGACGGCGACCCGGTCGACGTGTGCGTTTTGACGCCTTTCCCGTTGATGACCGGCACCGTGATCCGTTGTCGCGCCATCGCCGTGTTGGTGATGGAAGACGAAGGCGGCGTGGACTGGAAGATTTTGGCCGTGCCCGTGAGCAAGGTTTGCCAGCGCTACTCCAAGTGGAAGAGCGCCGACGATGTTCCGGCCGATGCCCTGGATCAGATTCGCCACTTCTTCGAACACTACAAGGATTTGGAACCGGGTAAGTGGGTGAAGGTCAAGGGTTGGCAGTCTCCCGAAGAAGCCGAAAAGTTGATCATGGAAGGCGTTCAGGGTTACGAATCCATGGACGTCAAGCCCAAGACGGCTTAATCGACGCTTTTAGCGCTTAAAGAAATACAAGGACTCATGCAACGGCTGTTGTATGGGTCCTTTTTGTAAAGAGACCTTGAAGATGCTTTCCTGTCCGAACTTTTCCATCGCCTGCGCCCAGATCAATCCCGTGGTGGGCGACTTGCGCGGCAATAAAGAACGTATTTTGCTGGCGGCGCGTCGCGCCGTTGCCCGAAAGGCCGATATTTTGGTTTTGCCCGAAATGGCGCTTGAGGGGTATCCCGTCGAAGACTGGGCCAAAAGTACCGACTTTGCCCAAACGGTTGCAAGCGTTCGGCAAGAGCTTTTGGAAGAACTTCAAAGTGTTGCGCCCGAGTTGACGGTGGTTTTCGGCAGTATCGAGGGCGGCCAACCCAAAAACTACAACACGCTTTGGGCGGTGCGAGGCGCCGAAGTCTTGGGTACCAAACGCAAAGCTTGTTTGCCTCAGTACGGCGTTTTTGACGAAGAACGTTTGTTTGCGCCGGGCAAAGACCCGTTGGTGTCGGAGCTTTTCGGCACCAAGGTAGGCTTCGTCGTTTGCGAAGATCTCTGGCATGAAGAACAGGAGCGTCTGGCAAAAGAAAGCGGCGCCGAAATTCTTATTGCCATCAATGCCAGCCCCTTTGAAACGGGCAAACGCACAATGCGAGAGCGCGTCGTTCAAGACCATTGCACGCAATTGGCCTTGCCCGTGGTCTATGTCAACTGCGTGGGTGCGCAAGACGAACTTGTCTTTGACGGCAACAGCTTTGCCATGGACTTGGGCGGACATGTCTTTGTTCGTATGGCCGCTTTTGAAGAAGACTTTGTCGTTTTTAACGCTGCCGAACTTTTTGAGAATCACGCCGATGAAGAACAAAAAGACGATGAGATTGCCGAGCTTTATCAGGCGCTTGTCTTGGCCGTGCGCGACTACGTGCGCAAGTCGGGCTTTGCCGACGTGACTTTGGGGCTTTCGGGCGGCGTCGACAGTGCTTTGGTGGCAGCCATTGCCGTCGACGCTTTGGGAGCCGAGCATGTTTATGCCGTCGGCATGCCCACGCGCTTTACGTCGCAAGCCAGCATCACGGAAGCGAAGAAACTTGCAACCAATCTCGGGATCGACTTCAATATTCGAGAAATCGATACGCTCTTTGCGTCGTTTATGGCGTTTTTTGCCGATGACTTCAAAGGCAAATCGTGGGATGAAACCGAAGAGAATCTGCAGGCACGCATTCGCGGCATGATTTTGATGGCTTACTCCAACAAGTTTAAGCGCCTCGTTTTGACCACTGGTAACAAGAGCGAAACGGCTGTGGGTTACTCGACGCTTTACGGCGACACGGCTGGCGCCTTTGCCGTCATCAAGGACGTCTTAAAGACCGAAGTGTGGGAGTTGTGTCGCTACGTCAATCGGAAAGCAGGATATGAGCGCATCCCTCAGTTCATTATCGATCGTGCGCCTTCTGCCGAATTGCGCGAAGGACAAACGGACGAAGCGAGTCTGCCGCCCTATAAGGTTCTCGATGCGATTCTGTCGGATTACGTCAACGAAGGCGATTGGCCCGAAGCGATTGTCGGTCGCGGTGTTGACGAAGCAAGCGTCAAGCGCGTGATCGGTCTCATTCATCGCAACGAGTTCAAGCGCCGTCAAAGCCCTTTGGGTCCCAAGGTGAGCAATATGGCCTTTGGGCGCGATTGGCGCTATCCGATTGTCAATCGCTTCAATCCGTGCGACTATTCAGCCGCTAAAGAGCCCAAGAACAAACAAAAGTGCTAAAGTATCCCGATCCCGAACTTGGGTTCGTCAAAAGCCCGGTTCGACAAGAATACAAACAAAAAGGACATTGAAAAATGAAACTCGTCGTTGCTATCGTCAAACCCTTTAAACTCGATGAAGTGCGCGAAGCGCTCGCCGAACTCGGCGTCAACGGCCTGACCGTCACCGAAGTCAAGGGCTTCGGTCGCCAGAAGGGCCACACGGAACTGTATCGCGGTGCCGAATACGTGGTCGACTTCCTGCCCAAGGTCAAGATCGAAGCAGCCGTTCCCGACGATATGCTCGAACAGTGCTTGGAAGCCGTGCAAAACAGCGCCCGCACCGGCAAGATCGGCGACGGCAAAATCTTTGTCTTTGACATCGAACAGGTGATTCGCATTCGCACGGGTGAAACCGGCGAAGCTGCGGTCTAAGCGGATCACGAAAAACTTTGTTCGACGAGCCGCTTTTCAGGCGGCGCGGTCACGGCGTTTGTCGAAGAAGTTTCGGCAGGCGCCGTTTGCTTTGTATGTGTTTGCCAAGTTGCGACGCCATCCGGAAACGAAACATCGCGATGCAAAGCAGTCAATATAGAAAAGAATCCATTCGGTGCTTTCCTGTCTTCCGACGAAGATAACAAAAACCCGCAAAACCGAAAAGCTTTGCGGGTTTTTGGCGTTGTGCGTCAGACGGTCTTAACGACGATCCGTTGTCCTGACAGCCACCGTATTGAGTTCAAACTCGGCAGCTTCGCGCATGCCGTGAATTTCACGCTTGCCGGTATAAACCTTGTCCATCGACATCGAGGTCAGAATCGAGAGGATACCGACGGCAACGATGTAAAAACCGAAACCCAAAGCGCCGAACGTATCCGGATGCGTGTGACCGTAGGTGTGCAACAAGAATGCCAGCTGCGGCGTCACGGCGCCCGAAATGGCGTAGGCGATGTTGTAGGCAAAGGAAATGCCGGAGAAGCGAATACGCGGTTCAAACACGTCGCTCATGAAAATCGGGCAGAAATTCATGATGCCGCCAAAGAAGCACGTTGCCATGTAGAAAGCCCAGACGGCAACCACGTTGACAGAGGCGGAATACAGTTCCATCAGGCACAGGAAACCGCAAATGGCAAAACCTGCGGAAAAGAGCATGCAAACCGTGCTCGGACGGAAGTGATCCGACAACTTGCCCGTGATCATGCAAGAACTGACGATGCACACCAAACCCGAGAGCTGGAAGTAAACCGTGGTAAACGGATCGAACTTCATGACGCCGCCCGCAAAGGTGGGCATCAACAAAATGAAGACCACGATGCAAGTCGTCAGAACCCAGGTGATGAACATCGAAATCCAAATGCCGTAGCGAGAGGTCTGAAGGACTTCCTGCAAAGGGAAACGAGCCAACATCTTGCTTTGGCGCATCTTCTGAAACACGGGTGTTTCCTGCAAGAAGCGACGCAGATAGATGGAAATCAAACCGAAGATGCCGCCCAAAACGAAGGGCACGCGCCAGGCCCAGTCATGCAGTTCGGGCTGGCTGAAAATGAAGTTCATGGCCAAAGTTACGAGGCTGCCGAGCAAAATGCCGGAGGTGACCGAACCGGTCAAAACACCCAAATAGCTGTTCTTTTGGCCGGCAGGGGCATGTTCGTGGATAAAGACCCAGGCGCCGGGCAATTCGCCGCCGATGGCGATACCCTGACAGACACGCACCAAAATCAAAACCAGGGGAGCCGCATAGCCGATCGTTTCGTAGGTTGGCATCAGAGCCAAAGAAAATGTCGGAATGACCATCAGGGCGATGGAGAGCAAAAACATGTTTTTGCGACCGAACTTGTCACCGAAGTGACCCATCACGATGCCGCCCAAGGGACGGGCAAGGTAGCCTGCGGCAAACGTGCCGTAGGTATTGAGCAAAGCCCAGAATTCGCCGATACCGGCCGGGAAAAAGTGCTCGGAAATAATCTTGGCGAAGAAAAACACGATAATGAAGTCATAGAACTCCAAAATGCCGCCCAAAGATGAAAGTCCGAGAGTTTTCCATTCCTGCCGGTTGAGCGTTCCGGAATTGTCGTTGCTCATTTTTTACTCCTTAAAAACACAGATACGAGAGAAAACACTCGAGGACGATGCCTCGACTTGTTTCCCTTTAGGGATCGACGATCTTACTCTGTGATCGGGGCAATGACTCCTGAATCGATAGGTATTTGCAAAACAGTTGTCAAAAACAAAGAAAGGTAGAGAAACACACCTAAGGCAAAGCAATTAGTTTCGCATTACGTAAGGGAAAGAAATGAGTCGGGAAGGCGGAATCGAAAGACCCTCTTTTTGCCTAAAATTTAGGCAAACGGTGAAAATCTTTTAATTTCAAAGATTTAGACAAAAGCTCAAGGGAGTTGCACACATTCGCTTTGGATAACTCGAAAAAGTGTGAATGACTGCCTAAAAAAGGGAGATATCGCAAAGGCGGGAGGTAAGAAAAAACCTCGCACGAAAATTCGCACGAGGTTTTCGATATCGACGACACTTGAAAGCAGCGCCTTAAGTGTCGGCAACCGACAGAATTACTGAACGGTACGCGTACCGATGACTTCGATCACGGCGCGGCGGTTCGGAGCCAAGCAGTTGACGAGGTCCTGAACGTTCTTGATCTGGCTGTTGGCAGCGGGCTTCGGGCAGTCGACCACGGGGTCGGCCGTACCGCGACCTTCGGTCTGAACGAGGCCAGAATCCACACCCTTATCAACGAGGTAGGTCTTGACGGCTTCGGCGCGGCGTTCGGAGAGCTGCTGGTTGTAAGCTTCCTTACCGAGGCGGTCGGCGTAACCGGTCGTGAGGATCACTTCAACGTCCATGCCGGCCATGCGGTCAACGAGCTGATCGAGCATATCGGTGCCGGAAGCAGACAACTTGGCGCTATCGAAAGCAAAGAGCGTATCGGCAGCCAAAGTCACCTTGGCAACCTTGGGTTCTTCCACGGGAGCAGCGGGTTCGGCCTTGGTGCAAGCGGCGGCAGACAAGATGTCCTTGTCGCAAGCGCAACCGGCGCCTTCAGGACCGGCCTGTTCAGCAAGAGCAGGCGTCCAGAAACCGGTACGCCAGCAAAGGCCGGTGGAGTTCACCACGGTCTGGTTGGCAGAGCTCTGAACATAGGGCACCACAGGATCGGCAGCAAAAGAGGAACCTGCAGCGGCCATCAACATGGCGGCAACAAGGCCGCTAAGCTTGATCGAGGTCTTCATATGAT
>CALKKK010000004.1 GCA_937995395.1 uncultured Sutterella sp.
TGAACGCCGCTCCCAAGCTTTTGGACTTTTTGGGCGAAGAATCTCTGGCATTCCTGGCAAAATTGGAAGCGGGCGTTCAGGCTCTGGGCATCAACTACAGCATCAATCCTCGTTTGGTGCGCGGGCTTGACTACTACAATCACACGGTGTTCGAGTGGATTACCGACAAGCTCGGCAGCCAAGGCACCATTTGCGGCGGCGGTCGTTACGATCCGCTGATCGAAATGTTGGGCGGTCGTCCCACGCCGGCCGTGGGCTTTGCCATCGGGGCCGAGCGCGTGATCGAACTCGTGCGCGAAACGGCCGGCGACGTTGTCAAGGCCGACTGCGACGTTTATATTGCGCATCAGGGCGGTCACACCGAAATGGTGGCTCGCCAGATCGGTGAAAAGTTGCGCGACTGCGGCAAGCGCGTGATCGTGCACGCGGGTTCCACGAGCTTTAAGTCGATGATGAAGCGCGCCGACCAGTCTTTGGCGCAGTGGTGCGTGATTTGCGGCGAAGGCGAAGTCAACGAAAATTGCGTCAGCGTCAAGCGTTTGCGCGATGCGGCGGGCAATCAGCAGTTTGCCGAACAAATGAAAGTGGAAATCGACCAAGTGACCGAGCTTTTCGGGCAATAATACGGTTTGTGACGAATTAACCTAAGAAAAAGGAATATTTTTCGCATGGCATACGATTTAGAAGAACAAGAGTCCCTAGACCAACTGAAAGCCTGGTGGGAAAAGTGGGGCAACTTGACGCTTTCGGCCATTACGGTCGGCTGCTTGGCCTTTGCCGCTTATAACGGTTGGAATTGGTACGAACGTTATCAGGGTAACAAGGCCACCGTGGCTTATGTGGCTTTGCAAAACGCCTACGTGCAAAACGACGAAAAGAACATGAAGTCGTTGGCCGACGGTCTGATGCAGGAATATCCGCGTCACGTCTTTGCCGCATTGGCAGGCCTCATGAAGGCCGCTGCCGACCAGAAGGCCGGTAACTTGGACAGTGCTCGAGCCGCTTTGAATTGGGTTTTAAATGACAGCGGTCGTCCCGAATATGCCGACGTGGCGCGCGTACGTTTGGCCGGTCTCGAATTGGATGCCAAGGCACCGCAAAAGGCCATGGAAATCATGAAGGGCGTCTCTGCAGCACAAGCCGACAGCCCCATGGTGCTCGACCGCTTGGGTGACATTCATCTGGCGATGGGCGAAGTGGAAAATGCCCGTCAGGTTTGGCAAAAAGCCTTGGAAAAAGATCAGGACAGCGGTGAATTGATGGCGCTTTTGAGCCTCAAGTTGCAGGCGTTGCCCGATCCCAAGCTCTAATCGATTTTTATCAAAAGAAAGGTTCGGCGACTTTTTCGAGCCTTTCGCTCCTACGGAGTTTTGTTGTGAACATCAAACTCAAACTTGCCGCCTGTGCGGTTGCCGGTGCCGTTGCACTGGCTTTGTCGGGTTGCAGCTCTACGAGCTCGCACGAACCGGCCGATCTTGTCGACATTCAGACCTCGGTCAGAGCCGACGAAGTGTGGTCTCGCTCCTTGGGCGAAAGCACGACGGGGCTTTTGACGCCGATCGTGACCTCCAACGGCATTTATGCCGCCGGGGGCGATCGCCTCTATCGTATCGATCCGACGGACGGCAAGGTCGAGTGGGAAGTTGAAACCGGTGCCGATATCGCCGCCGGCGTCGGCAGCGACGGCCAGTATGTGGCTGTCGGCACCGTCAAGGGCGAAGTCGAAGTCTACGGCAACGACGGCAAGCGTTTGTGGACCGTGCGTTTGACAAGCGAAATGAGCGTGCCGCCTTTGGTGGGCTCGGGCTTTGTGATCGTGCGTACGACCGACACGCGTATCACGGCATTTGATGCCATGACGGGCGAACGCCGTTGGCGCTATCAGTCGCAGGTGCCGGCTTTGACCGTGCGTGCGGCAAGCCAAATGCGTTTTTCTCCCGCGGGCGTTCTCGTGGGTCAAGCCAACGGCCGTTTGTTGGCATTGGACGGCAACGGTCGCACCGTGTTTGACGCCGTCGTGGCGCAGGCCAAAGGCATCACCGAAGTCGAACGTTTGGTCGACGTGGTGGGCACGCCTCTGGTGGATGCTCGCATGATGTGCGCTGCGGCCTTCCAGGGCGGCATTCTTTGCATGGATAGCAAAAACGGTCGCCCGTTGTGGCGTGCGCAGGTCGACTCCGTCACGGGGCCCGTAACGGACGGCACGCACGTTTATGTGGTGACCGCACGCGGCGAAATCAACGCCTACGACTATGAAACGGGTAAGCTCGTTTGGAGTAACGGAGCGCTTTTGTGGCGCGATCCGTCGGCACCGGTTGTCATGGGCGATATGTTGGCCGTGGGCGATTATGACGGCGTGATTCACTTTATCGATTCGGCCTCGGGCGAATTTGTGGGTCGCACCTCCGTTTCGGGCGCCGTGCGCGTGCCCCCGATTTCGATGGGCGACGGTGCGCTTTTCCAGACCGAAGAAGGCGAAATCGCCTACATTCGCGCGCAGAAGTAAAAGAAACAAAAATATTTTTCAGGAAACACATCAGACATGCTTCCAGTCGTTGCATTGGTCGGTCGCCCCAACGTGGGGAAATCGACGTTATTTAACCGCCTGACTCGCAGCCGCGACGCCATCGTCGCCGACTTCCCGGGCCTGACGCGAGATCGTCAGTACGGCCAGGGTCGTGTGGGTCCGCGTCCCTATATCGTGATCGATACGGGCGGTTTCGAGCCCGTCAAGAGCGAAGGCATTGTGCGCGAAATGGCCGATCAGGCCGAAGCCGCCATTGCCGAAGCCGACATTGTGCTCTTTATTTGCGACGCCAGAAGCGGTCTGACGCCGCACGACGAGCGTATTGCCCGTCGTTTGCGCGTTGCCAACCGTCCGACCTATTTGGTGATCAATAAGTCCGAAGGTTTGACGGCAGATCACGTGACCGAATTTCATGAACTCGGCATGGGCGAGCCCGTTCGCGTGTCTGCCACGCACGGCAACGGCGTGGCCGCTTTGATGAATGCGGTTTTGGCCGACATTCCCGAAGAAGAGGAAGAACCCGAAGACGACAACCCCGATGCCCCCAAGCGCATCAAGGTGTGTTTGGCAGGTCGCCCCAACGTGGGCAAGTCCACGTTGGCCAACGCTTTGTTGGGCGAAGATCGCTTGATTGCCTACGATATGCCGGGCACGACGCGCGACGCCATCAAGGTCGACTTCGAAGCCGACGGTCAGCCTTTCCGCTTGATCGATACGGCAGGTCTTCGTCGCAAGGGCAAAGTGTTTGAAGCGGTTGAAAAGTTTTCCGTTGTCAAAACGTTGCAAGCCATTGAAGAGTGTAACGTTTGCATTTTGGTCCTGGACGCTATCGACGGCATCAGCACGCACGATGCGCATATTGCCGGCTACGCCATGGAAGCCGGGCGCGCTCTTGTTGTGGCGGTCAATAAGTGGGACGGTTTGGATTCTTATAAGCGCACGATGGTCGATACCGACATCGATCGCAAGTTCCACTTCCTGCGTTGGGCGCGTTTCATCCATATTTCGGCTTTGAAGAAAAACGGATTGAATCACTTGATGAAGGCTGTGCGCGATGCGCACAAGGCAAGTTTTGCAAAACTTTCGACACCGAAACTGACGCGTACGCTTTTGGCGGCAGTCGAACAGCAACAGCCGGCGCGCAGCGGCAGAACGCGTCCCAAGATGCGCTATGCGCACCAAGGCGGCATGAATCCTCCGGTGATCGTGATTCACGGCAACAGCCTGCAGGCGGTCTCCGACAGCTACAAGCGTTATTTGGAAGGTGTTTTCCGTGAAACGTTCGATTTGGCGGGTACGCCCTTGCGTGTGGAGTTGAAGACCTCGCACAATCCGTATGCAACGGATGACGGCAAGAAGAAGTAATTTGCGTTTTTGGTGTACTTGTTTGCAACGAGTTACAAAAATGCGTCAATCTCCTTCTTATTGGGGATACAAATCCGCGCGAATGTGAGTAGTATTGACCCTAGCGAGCTTTGGACGGCGACATGAGCTGTCCAAGCCCGATAGGGATTCGGTTGGATACCTGATGCCACGAACGGTGACGTCGCTACCGAAAAGATAAAACAACAAAAAAGGCCGTGCCCAAGGGCGTCGGCTACTAGAGAATAAAAAATGACGAACAACAAAGTACAGCTTCTTCAGGATCCGTTTTTGAACATCCTGCGCAAAGACCACATTCCGGTTTCGATTTATCTTGTCAACGGAATAAAGCTTCAGGGTCAGATCGAGTCTTTCGATCAGTACGTGGTGCTTTTGCGCAATACCGTGACGCAGATGGTCTATAAGCATGCCATCAGCACGGTTGTGCCGACGCGTGCAGTCAACATGCCCAACACCACGGAAGAATAACTTTGGCAAAGTTTCAGTTTGACAGTGCGCGGGAGGCGGAAGCCGCCCGCGCTTTTCTTGTGACGGTCGCGCTCGGGCGCGAGCGTCATTTCGATGCCGGCGAAGAATTGACCGAACTGGTGCGAAGCGACGGATTGGAGCCCGTCGGTCTTATGCAGGCCAGACGTGACAAACCCGATCCCGCCACCTATCTCGGTAGCGGCAAAATCGAAGAAATCGCACAGTTGGCCAAAGCCGCCAATGCCGATGTCATCGTTTTCGACGCGGCTCTGTCTGCCGCGCAAGAGCGCAATATTGCCAACGCCAGCGGATTGGCCGTGATGGATCGTACCGAGTTGATTCTCGAAATCTTCCGTCGTCGAGCCAAGAGTAAAGAAGGGCGTTTGCAGGTCGAATTGGCCAGACTCGATCATTTGTCCACGCGCCTAGTACGCGGTTGGACCCACTTGGAGCGTCAGCGCGGCGGCTTGGGTAAAACGGGCGGCCCCGGCGAAAAGCAAATCGAGTTGGATCGACGCATGATTGCTTCGCGCGTGAAAATGTTGCGCGATCAATTGAAGAAATTGGCACGTCAGCGCGACACACAACGCAAAGGCCGTATGCGCACCGACACCGTGACGGTGTCGTTGGTGGGCTATACCAATGCCGGCAAATCCACGCTTTTTAACCGTTTGGTGCGAGAAAAAACATACGCGGCCGATCAGCTCTTTGCCACGCTCGATACCACGGCACGCCGTTGCTGGGTGAGCGACGAGGAAACCGTGGTGTTGTCCGACACAGTGGGCTTTATTCGCGGACTGCCGCATCAGTTGGTCGAAGCCTTTAAGTCGACGTTGGACGAAACGGTGCATGCCGACGTTTTGTTGCACGTGGTGGATTCGAGCTCTCCGGTCAGAGACGAGCAGATTGCTTCTGTCAACGAAGTGTTGGAGCAGATCGACGCGGGCGACATTCCGACCATTACCGTCTTTAACAAGATCGATCTTTCAGGGCTTGAGCCCGCCATTCAACGCCACCCCGACGGCTCGGTCAAATCCGTGATGATCAGTGCGCAAACAGGTCTTGGTATGGACTTGTTGCGTGAGGCGTTGGCCGAAACGTCGGTCAAGATGAAAGAAATCAACGCCTCCTTGCCCAGAGAACTTGAAGACTGGGAGGAAGACCCGGACGGCAAATCTCGGCAAATAAGCGACGAAGACGCTTTGGCGCTTTTGGAAAAGAGTCTGTGAGTTCGAACATTCCGACAAAAACAA
>CALKKK010000005.1 GCA_937995395.1 uncultured Sutterella sp.
TCGATGATCTTGGCAACGACGCCGGCGCCGACAGTGTGACCGCCTTCGCGAATAGCGAAGCGCAAGCCTTCCTGCATAGCGATCGGGCAGATCAACTGAACCGTCATCTGGATGTTGTCGCCGGGCATCACCATTTCGACGCCTTCCGGCAATTCGATCGTGCCCGTCACGTCCGTCGTACGGAAGTAGAACTGCGGACGATAGCCCTTGAAGAACGGCGTATGACGGCCGCCTTCTTCCTTCGTCAACACGTACACTTCGGCGTTGAACTTCGTGTGCGGCGTGATTGAACCCGGCTTGGCCAAAACCTGACCGCGTTCCACGTCTTCACGCTTCGTGCCGCGCAACAAGATACCGACGTTGTCACCGGCTTCGCCCTGATCCAACAACTTGCGGAACATTTCAACGCCCGTGCAGGTCGTCTTGGCGGTCGGACGAATACCCACGATTTCGATTTCGTCGCCGACGTGAATCACGCCACGTTCCACACGGCCCGTCACAACGGTACCGCGACCGGAAATCGAGAACACGTCTTCGATCGGCATCAAGAACGGCTGATCCAATGCGCGTTCCGGCGTCGGGATGTAGTCATCCAACGTTTCGGCCAGCTTCATGATGGATTCTTCGCCGATTTCGCTCTTGTCGCCTTCCAAGGCCAACTTGGCGGAACCCTTGATGATCGGAATATCGTCGCCCGGGAAGTTGTAGTTGCTGAGCAATTCGCGAACTTCCATTTCAACCAATTCCAACAATTCGGGATCGTCCACCATGTCGCACTTGTTCAAGTACACGATGATGTAGGGAACACCCACCTGGCGAGCCAACAAGATGTGTTCGCGCGTCTGGGGCATGGGGCCGTCAGCTGCGGAAACCACGAGAATGGCGCCGTCCATCTGGGCAGCACCGGTAATCATGTTCTTCACATAGTCGGCGTGCCCCGGGCAGTCGACGTGTGCGTAGTGGCGATGAGCCGTTTCGTATTCGACGTGAGCGGTGTTAATGGTAATACCGCGAGCCTTTTCTTCGGGAGCAGCGTCAATCTGATCGTATGCCTTGGCTTCGCCGCCGAACTTGGCAGACAAAACCGTGCAGATGGCAGCCGTCA
>CALKKK010000006.1 GCA_937995395.1 uncultured Sutterella sp.
TGTCCAAGGAGCCAAAGGCAAGATTCTCGTCTCGACGACGGAAGATACGCTCGTGACTTATCTTGAGGCCAAAAACGACGCGAAAATAGCCGTTCGCCGACTGCCCGATCGCACGGTGTTGGGAGACACTGTCGCAGGTGTGGTGCGCGTACCCGTGGCGGCCATTCACAGAGCGCCAAAATTCTCTTCGGAAATCATTTCCGAAGCGGTGATGGGCACCCCCGTCTATATGCTTGAAAAAGACGGTTGGTGGCGCGTACAGACGCCCGAGGGTTATCACGGTTGGGTGCATCGTCTGCAGGTGAAGGCGATGACGCAAAAAGCCTTTCAGGCGCATTTTCAAAAGCCTCAAGCCATGGTTACGGCTCTGGAAACCGAAGTTCGTTCCGAAAACAGGGAAAAACCGGTTGCCATGCTGACGGCGGGTTCTTTGGTGAGCGTTGTCAAGACGGACAAAAGCCACACTTTGATTGCCTTGCCCGACGGCAGAACCGGCCGGATCGACAGCAAGGCGTTGCAAAAACTCGAAGACGTGTATCAAGCGCAAACGCCTGAAGAAGTGCGTGCGCAAATTGCGCGCAATGCTTTGCAATTGATGGGGCGCAGCTATCGTTGGGCGGGAGCGTCTTCGGCCGGTATGGATTGTTCGGGGTTGGTGAAAGTCGCCTGGTTGATGGCCGGGCTCGTGGGACCGCGCGACACCGACGAGATGGCGGCTATGCCGGGGCGCTTGCCCAAAGAGACCCAAACGTTTGAAGCCGGGGATTTGCTCTTTTTGGGAAACGGGAAATCGGTCGGACATGTTCTCGTCAGTTTGGGCGGCACTCGCTTTGTGCACGCTTTGGGCGACGTGCATCTCGGGGACTTCGATTCTGCAAGTCCCGAATACGACAAGTGGGCCAAAGACACGTTTATGTTTGCCGTCAGACCCGAGATGAACGGCAAATGCATTCGTCCGATGACGGATTTGCCGCTTTTTGCCGGCAAAGTCGTCAAGCCCGAGTTGTGTCGATTAAAAATTCGCTAGGAAAAGAAAAACGGCTGCAAAACAAAGTGTCTTGCAGCCGTTTGTGCAACTTGCACTCTAACGAGCGGTTAGACGAAGAAGCGCATGATGAACATGCCGATACCGGCCATCAACAAGGAGTTGAGCATCAAAAACGGCCAGTACTTCTTGGGCACGTCGGCCACACCCAACAGACGCCCCATGTACTGAATCTGAGAAGCCATCAGCAAAAGAGCGGGCGATAAAATCGTGATGTCGTGCGGGTTCAAGTTGCCGGAAGCCAAAAGGCTGGCGGCAACGCCCACGCCGGCGCCGCAGCTCAACCACGTGGCGCACAGCACCGTCAGAGCCTCGCCGGGCAGATCGAAGACGGCCATGACGGGGCCGCACGTATCGCCCAGGAACTTCAAAACGCCCCACATCTGCAAGATGTAGGCCAAAACGAATGCCATGATCACATTGGGCATCAGGTTGTTGATGGCAACACCGAAACCTTTGCGCAAACCGGCGACAAAGATATCAAACGGGTTGTTGCTCTTGACAGCAGGCGCATTACTCATTTTCAAAATCCTTACGATAAACGGTGCTCATCACAAAGCGCGTGAATGCGCCGCCGACAAACTTCAAGCAGAACATGATCACCAACGGAATCCACACGGGAACCAAGAAGGCGGCAAACAAAGCCGAAGCAATCGAGAAGTAGTTGTTGATCAAACCTGCACCGGCATACTGCCAGGCGCCCATCACCACAAGCCCCTTGCGGCTGATGGCGCCGGTGTCATAAAGGTTCTTGGTCAAAGCGGCACCGGCGTCGGTACTCTGAAGGTCGGTGATCAAAGCCAAGCCGGTTGAACCCGGAATACCCAAAATGGGCTTCAAAAGCGGGGTCATCAACTGCTGGGCGGCACGCAAGGCGCCGTAGTGAGACAACACTTCCAACAGGCCCAAAGCAAGCATCACGCCCGGCACCAGGCTCAATGCAAAAGCAAAACCTTGGCGGGCACCGATACCGCCCTTGCCGACGAAAGTCGAGTCGGCCACGGCACCGAACTTACCGATCAACGTCGTAAAGTCAAAGGCACTGAGCCATTCGTAGGAGGCGGGCATTTTGTAGAAAACGCCCGAGAAGAAACAAATAGCGAAGAAAAGAGAAATGTAGGCACCGATGCCGACCTTTTCCTTCATCTCCGGCAAATTGTCAGAGGGATTGGACATAAAAAACTCCGTAATCCGTCAGTCCGATACCGAGGGTTCCGAACAAACTTAAACAACAATCGGACACACAAAAACTGTGCCCGAAAACGGTAAACGGGCAATGATATTGAGTTTATGAAAATCTGCCAAGTCAAAGCAAAAGTCAAAAAGCAAAAGGCTCGTCAACGGTAAACGCAATAGCATTGCTACTGGTTACGAATTGTAAATCATTCGCCCCTGCAGACAGAATTGGGAATTTTGACTAGTCGGCTTGTTTTGTGATGAAAAAACGTTCGTCAATAATGGCAAAATGAGTATGTTTATTTCTCAACCCCGCCCGAAATCGAAATTTGTCATAAAAGGGCGAAAAAATTGTTAAAGGAAAGCAATTCTTATGATTAACGTTGTCGTATTGGCTGCCGGTCTCGGCAAGCGCATGCATTCGGACTTGCCCAAGGTGCTTCAACCCTTGGCCGGCAAGCCCATGTTGAGCCATGTTTTGGAGACGATAAAAAAACTGGCCGACGTCAAAAAGACGGTCGTGGTGGTCGGTCACAAAGCCGAAGCCGTCAAGGCCACGTATGCCGAGGACGCCTCGGTCGAATTCGTTTTGCAAGAACCCCAGATGGGAACCGGGCACGCATTGCAGTGTGCGCTTCCTGCTCTTGACCCGCAAGCCGAAGGCACCTTGGTGCTGTTGGGCGACGTTCCTCTGGTGCAGCCCGAAACCGTTGCCCGTTTGATGGAAGTGGCCGGCGACGGTATGGCCATTTTGACCACGGTGTTGCGCAACCCTACCGGTTACGGTCGCATTTTGCGTCAGCGCGGACGCATTGTGGCCATCGTCGAACAGAAGGACGCCACGGAAGGCCAAAAGCAAATTCGCGAAGTCAACACCGGCATCATGCTTTTGCCCACGGCACGCTTGGCAGGCTGGCTTTCCGAACTCAAGGCCAGCAACGCTCAGGGCGAATACTATTTGACAGACGTGATCGGCTTGGCCGTGCGCGACGGTGTGCGCATCAATTCGGCACGTCCGCGCCGCAGCTTTGAAGTCGAAGGTGTCAACTCCAAAACACAATTGGCGCGTTTGGAAGGCATCTGGCAGGATCATCAAGCCGAAATGCTCACCGATCAGGGCGTGACGATTTTGGATCCCTCTCGTTTGGACATTCGCGGCAAACTCGTTTGCGGCAAAGACGTCACGATCGACGTGGGCGTGATTTTCGAAGGTGACGTGACTTTGGGCGACGGTGTCAAGGTCGGCCCCTATTGCGTGATTCGCAATGCCCAAATCGGTGCCGGCACCGTCATCGATGCCTTTAGCCATATCGACTCGGCCAAGGTGGGCAACAATGCCAAGATCGGACCTTATGCGCGTTTGCGTCCGGGGGCCGAATTGGCCGACACGGTGCATATCGGCAACTTCGTCGAAATCAAAAAGTCGGTGATCGGTACCGCTTCCAAGGTCAATCACCTTTCTTACATCGGCGACACCGATATGGGGGCGCGCGTCAATGTGGGAGCAGGCACCATTACCTGCAACTATGACGGTGTGAACAAGTTCCGTACCACGATCGGCGACGACGTCTTTATCGGTTCGGATACGCAGTTGGTGGCGCCCGTGACGGTGGGCGCCGGTGCCACGCTCGGCGCCGGTACGACCTTGACCAAAAACGCTCCCGAAGGCAAGTTGACCATCAGCCGCGTGCGCCAGATGACGATCGATGCTTGGCAACGTCCGCAAAAAGACGAATAACCTTTTAAGGAGAAAGTTATGTGCGGAATTGTTGCGGGCGTTTCCGACAAGAATGTCGTTCCCGTTTTGATCGAAGGCTTGAAGCGTCTGGAATATCGCGGCTATGACAGTTGCGGCGTGGCCGTCATCGACGCGGGCAACATCAAGCGTGCCCGAAGCGTGGCGCGCGTCAAGGATTTGGACGAGCAGGTCGAAAGCGAAGGTTTGGGCGGCACGACCGGTATTGCGCATACGCGTTGGGCAACGCACGGCAGCGCCGTCGTGGCCAATGCGCATCCTCATATCGCAGGCGGCTGTATTGCTTTGGTTCATAACGGCATCATCGAAAACTATGCCGAGTTGCGCGACGAACTCGTGGCGCAGGGCGCGACGATGACCAGTCAAACCGATACCGAAGTGTTGGCGCATCTGGTGAACTTCTACTACGACGGCGATTTGCTCGAAGCGGTGAAAAAGGCGCTTTTGCGCGTGCGCGGGGCTTATGCCATCGCCGTTTTCGCCAAAGACGAACCCGGTCGTATCGTCGGCGCCCGTTTGGGCTCGCCCATGGTTGTGGGTTTGAAAGATGCGGCCAACTATATCGCCAGTGACGCGATGGCTCTTGCCGGCGTTACCGACGACATCGTGTATTTGGAAGACGGCGACGTGGTCGATTTGACGCTTGCGGGCGTCAAAGTCTATGCGCGTCACGGCGACGCGTTCGATCGCGTCGAGCGTGCCAGCGTGCATGTGCAGGCTTATTCGGGCGCGGCCGACTTGGGGCCGTATCGCCATTACATGCAAAAGGAAATCTTCGAGCAGCCGCGTGCCATTGCCGATACTTTGGAAGGCGTGGCAGGCATCTCCTCGACCTTGTTCGGGCAACAGGCTCAAGAGGTTTTCTCAAGCACCAAGCGCATTTTGATGCTGGCTTGCGGCACGAGTTTTTATGCGGCCATGACGGCCAAATATTGGATGGAGGCCGTGGCAGGCATTGCCTGCGAAGTCGAAATTGCAAGCGAATACCGCTACCGCGCTTCCATTGCCGATCCCGATACGCTTGTGGTGACGATTTCTCAGTCGGGCGAAACGGCCGATACCATTGCCGCTTTGAAGTTTGCCGTAAGCCGCGGCATGACCAAGACCTTGGCCATTTGCAACGTGGCGCAAAGCGCGCTCGTTAGAGAAAGTCGCTTGTCCTACATCACGCGTGCGGGGGTGGAAATCGGCGTCGCCAGCACCAAGGCGTTTACGACGCAGTTGGCGGCGCTTTACCTGTTGACGCTCACTTTGGCCAAAATCAAGGGGCGTTTGTCCGAGCAGGCCGAAGAAAAAGCTTTGACGAGTTTGCGCCATATTCCGGTGGCTCTGACAAGCGTGTTGGCTTTGGAGCCGCAAATCATGGCTTGGGCAGAACACTTTGCCTGCAAGGATCATGCGCTCTTTTTGGGGCGCGGCGTGCACTATCCCATCGCAATGGAAGGTGCTCTCAAACTCAAAGAAATCAGCTACATTCATGCCGAAGCCTATCCGGCCGGCGAGTTAAAGCACGGTCCTTTGGCACTGGTCGACGCCAATATGCCGGTGGTGATCATTGCGCCCAACGACGAGTTGCTCGAAAAACTCAAGAGCAATATGCAGGAAGTGCGTGCGCGCGGCGGGCGTTTGTATGTCTTTGCCGACGGCGACAGCGTCATCGACTCCACGCCCGAAATGCACGTGATTCGTTTGCCGGAAAACTACGGCGAACTCTCGCCCATATTGCATGTGGTGCCTTTGCAGCTGTTGGCCTATCACACGGCCTTGGCGCGCGGCACCGATGTGGATAAGCCGAGAAATTTGGCCAAAAGCGTTACCGTCGAATAAATCGCAACTGAACGCAAGAGCGCGAAGAGCCTCGATCGCTACAAACGTTCGAGGCTTTTTCACATTTATTGTTTTGGAGTCGTGGCAGGCCTTGGGATAAAGCCTGAGACTGACGCTAAGACACAGGCAGAGAAGCGGCACCCCGAGCAAAACTGAGACTGAGTTTTCGGAATGCAGGCGCTCCGGATATGCCGGACTATTCTTGAGCAACCAGCTTTCATTGCGAATAAAAAGTCCTGTACCTGCCACGTAAGGCGCGGGGGTTTCTTCAATGCGAGAAACCGCAGGCGCACCTCCAAAATCTTTGCTTACTGCCCTCGACCGAGACCTGCGAGGTAGTCATAGGTCGACTGCAATTCGTGCGGAACCACGATCTTCAAGTTCCTCAAGACTTCCGTCTGCTGGAGAATCCAATCGGAATACTCCGTTTGGATTTGCTTGACCAGACTGTTATGTCGATCCGCTTGCACCTGAAAAGCCGACAGCTCTTTTTCGTAATCGAGCAGTTGTTCGCGGTAGCGACGATTGCGTTCCAGATTCTCGTTTTTGGCCATGATCTCAATTTTTGCCTTGAGCGTATTGAGCTCGGCCTCCCACGTGCGGTGACTCTGCTGCAGGCGGTTGTAATTGTCGTACACGCGCTCGGGTGCAACACTCGGACGATAGGTCTGAATCGTCGTCTCGCGCCCCGAGCCGGTTGAACCGACGGGCTTGACGGCTTTTTGCGCCAAATCGTCCTTGGCTTCGGAGAGCACGCCCTCCGGATGGATGTACACGCCGAGCGTACTGGCCTTTGCTTCCAAAAGCAGGAAATGTGCCAGGTCCTTGACGGACAACTGCGTCTTGGCCCAGTCGGTATCGACTTCTTCGACCTTTTTGGGGGCTTCGGGGCGTTTCATTTCGGATTTGGCATTGACAAGCGCCTTCTTTTGCCCGTTTTCGGGCAATTCGAGCCAATCCTCAAAGGATAAATTCGCCAAGTAAGCGACGCGGCGATCGCGCTCCTTGACCGCTTCGTGAACATAGGCCATGAAGCCGCGAAGCTCCCCGATGCGAGCCGCCGTTGCCGGCAATTCGTTTAAAAAGGCTTCGTCTTTGCCTTTTTGCACCAGGCGCGGCTGTGCCGAGCCCGAAAGAAGTTCGATATAGACGTCGTAAAACGTGCTGCTTTTGACGATTTGCTCAAGTCGGTTCGTTTCTTGGGACGCCAGTGCCGCAAGAAATGATGCGCTCGTTGCCGTGAGTCCCGGCTCGGGACGTTCGGGATTGACAAAAAATTGGTCGTGTTTTTGAAATTGCATTTTCATTTTTTCTATCCTTTGCATTCGTTCGTATTGCATTGCTTCTTGGCCCAAGCGGGACGATCGCTTTTGGCCGGAGCCATCTTCACGATCTTGGGCTCGAATTTGGCGAGCGTATCGATCAAATCCGACTGAGCCGCGATAACTTCTTCAATGTCTTTGTAGACCTCGGGCGACTCGTCGAGTGGCCCCGACAGGAGTCGGATTCCGCGCTCTTTTAAAATGGCATCCATCGTTTCTTGCTTGAGAGTCTTAAACGCCGCCTTGCGCGACATCACGCGTCCTGCGCCGTGCGAGCACGAGCAAAACGACGCGGGATTGCCCTTGCCGCGGACAATGAATCCGGGTGTGCCCATGGAGCCGGGAACGATTCCGAGTACGCCCTTGCCGGCAGGCGTTGCGCCCTTGCGGTGCACGATGAGTTCTTGTCCGTCATACGTTTCCTTCCAGGCAAAGTTATGGTGATTTTCAACATAGCCAAGTGCACCGATACCCAAGTGCTCGAGAATGTGGCGGTGAATGAGCTCGTGGTTTGCCGAGGCGTATTTGCCCATGAGTTCCATCGCCGTCCAGTACTCCTGACCTTCCTTTGAATCCAAATCCAACCATGCCAGATGCTTGAGCTCGTCGGGCAATTCCGGGTGCAATGACTTTGCCAGTGCCGAGTAGTAGTCGGCTACCGCTTCGCCGGCGCCGCGCGAGCCCGAGTGCGACAGTAGCGCAAGATACACGCCCGCCTTGAGCTTAAGCGTCGGTTCGTCGATATCTGCGGGTACCGTGAGCTTGCCGAATTCGACGAAGTGGTTGCCTGAACCCGATGTACCCAGCTGCGCCGAGGCCCTACAGTACATCTGTGCTGTCGGCGGCGTGACCGTCCAGTCAAGCGCCATGACGGGGTGGGTGCGGTGTTTGCCTGCATCGAAACAGGCTCCCATACCGAAACGCGTTTCGGCTTCCAAAGCTTGCGCCAAACGATCGGATTGTTCGATCATCTTTTCATAGGGAAGATCCAGAATCGTGAGTCGCATGCGGCAGGCGATGTCCACGCCGACGGCATACGGAATCACGGCATTTCGTACTGCGAGAACGCCTCCGATCGGCAGGCCGTAACCGGTATGGGCGTCGGGCATCAGGGCGCCGCCCGCAGCCACCGGCAGGCGGCATGCGTTTTGCATCTGCTCTATCGCCTCGTCTTCCAAGTCGCCCTTTGCCCAATTCTTCCAAGGGGCGGGTTGCGGGCGTTCTTCAAAGTACGTGCGTCCCGCACGATTTTCTTTGAGCAACTTGGCAAGCGGCGCAAAAAGTTCCGCCAACTCGCCCATCGGTTCGTTTTCAGGATCTTCGGAGCGAACGAGCTTTGAAACCAACGCCTGAACCGTTTCGGAATCGCGCCCTTCGGCCACGGCGATATTGGCTGCCTTCATGGCAGCGCCCGAAATCTGACGAATGCGAGGAACACCCAACTCAAACAACATTTGCCTATCAATCATTTTCAAATTCCTTACTTAAAGCTAAAGCTCGGGAACCGTGATTTCCCAACCTTTGTCTGTCTTTTTCATTTCAACGCGCTTACCCGTAAACGCTTCAATCACTTGTGCACACGACCGGGTGTGCGGAGACGGACTCGACGAAAGAAAATGTCCGCCTTTTGCAAGTGCCATCGGTACGAGCAACTGGTCCTGCAAGTGTCGGCAAACCGGGACAGGCGATTTTGCGAATTCGGTCGCGTCCCGAGCCGCGATTCTTGCAACCGACTCTGCAGAAAGTCTGGGGCGGCCGACTTCGGAAAACACCGATATTCCCGATTCGCAGGCCACGCGAATCGTCAAGACATTGCCGGCTTCCGAAATCTCACGATCGGATACAACGTCGATCCGATTCTCCGTGATGCCAAGAGGGATCCCGAACTCCTCAACCAGAAGTTGCTTTTCCCGTTGGGCAATCGCTGCGGCCAAATTACAGTTGAGAATACGGACATCGGTGCCGAGCATTTTTCCTTTTTCCGTCATGGCAAAAAGCTTGGGTTGAAAGGGGCCTGCGGCGTCTAGGCGAACCGTTCCGCCGCCCGCCTGATAAAAGGCTGCATGCGGCATGGAAAATGAAACGGCGTATCCTATCCTGTTCATGCACGGCGCAAGCGTTTCGTTCAAGAATTCAAAGGTCGGCGCAAACGGACAGTACGCACCGCCCGTCACCGTGACCGAAGCTTTTTCGCCCTCTTTGAGGATTCGCGCCAAAGCCGGAACAACAGCTTGCATCAGCAAAATCGTGCTTCCACCCGATCCGATGTCAAAGCGGTAATCTCCAGCCTTGACCGTGTGAGGGACAAATGTCAGCTCGGTTGAGTCGAGTTCGGCACCTGCCACGGAAGCGCCGCAGATTTCGGCACACGCCTTCACGCACATCAGGTGCTGTCGCATGAGTCCAGGCTTTTCCCGCTTGCCGCGAATATTGCTTATGCGAAAGGCAATGCCCGAAGCCGTCGACATGGCAAGTGCCGTGCGAAGAATTTGTCCGCCTCCCGATGCGCCGTTGATTTCAATAAATTCGGTCGTCATGATTTTTCCTATATTGCTTGTCTTGCACAAAGCAATAGTCGTGCCAGTTTCTAGAAATCCTTATAAATCAATGATTTTCCATATCGGCCGACTTTTACATTACAATTGGATTGTCTATTTATCGATCTATTTGTATCGTCTTTGATTGTTTAGGATCGTTTCGCATGAATAAGAAAACGGTTGTCATCGGTTTGGCCGGTCCTACGTTGGACGGACGCGGCCTGAAAGAGCGCTGGCAGAAGTGGCGTCCCACAATTTCCATCGGCATGCACGACGATCTCGTCGTGGATCGTTTCGAGCTTTTGTGTCAGGATAAATTTATGGAACTCGGAGAGCAGTTGGTCGCCGACTTCAAGCAAGTTTCGCCCGAGACCGAGCTCCGGATTCATCGGCAGTACTTTCCCAAACCTTGGGACTTCGGGGCGGTCTATGCGGAGTTGCTCGACTTTGCCAAGCACTATCATTTCGATCCGGAAAACGAGGACTACCTGATTCATATCACCACCGGTACGCACGTCATTCAAATTTGTCTCTTTTTGTTGGTGGAGTCGAGAATTATCCCGGCGAGACTTTTGCAGACGGGGTGCCCGGACAAGCGCGACATTGCCGGCACCTACGACATCATCGATCTTGACCTTTCCAAGTACGACCAGCTTGCCGAGCGCTTTACGGCCGCGCGTAAAGAGGGGCACCTTTTGCTTAAAGCCGGCATCGATACGCGCAACAGCGCCTATAACAAGATGATCGATCAGATTACGCGTGTCTGCGAGCGAAGCAAAGATCCGATTCTTCTGATCGGTCCCTCGGGTGTCGGCAAAACCCGTTTGGCTCGTCTCATCTACGAGTGGAAGAAAAAGAACGGTCAGGTATCGGGTGCGTTTGTGGAACTCAATTGCGCTACCCTTCGCGGTGACGCTGCCATGTCGGCTCTCTTCGGCCACAAGAAAGGCGCTTATACGGGTGCTATGGAAAACCGAACAGGGATGCTTGCCGCTGCCGACGGAGGTCTGCTGTTTTTGGACGAGGTCGGGGAACTCGGCTCGGACGAACAGGCCATGCTGTTGCGAGCCATCGAAGAAAAGCGCTTTTATCCCATGGGGTCGGATACGGAAAGCACAAGTGATTTTCAACTGATCTGCGGTACAAACCGCGATCTTAAGCAGATGATTCGCACGGGCAAATTCCGTCAGGATCTGTTGGCACGCATCAACCTTTGGACATTCGAACTGCTTGGATTGAAGGATCGCCCCGAAGACATTGAACCCAACCTCATGTATGAACTTGAAAACGTCTCCCGAAAGTTGGGCAAGCTCGTGCGCATGAATAAAGAAGCCAAAGTGGCGTTTCTAAAAGACGCTACGTCCTCGAAAGCGCAATGGACAAGCAACTTTCGCGATTTGTCGGGCGCGGCCACCCGAATGGCCGTGCTTTCCGACAGCGGCCGAATCACCAAGGAATTGGTGGACGCCGAACTCAAACGTCTGCATGACAGTTGGCAAGAGGATGCGCAGGCCGACGACGATCTCAAAGTCGTTCGCTCGGTGCTCGGTGACAAGGCCGAGGACTTGGATCTTTTCGACATCCCGCAGCTTGCTCTCGTGATCCGTACCTGTCGCAAAGCCAAAACCATGTCCGAGGCCGGGCGCACGCTTTTTGCCGCATCGTTTAAAAAACGCACAACGACGAATGATTCCGATCGATTGCGAAAGTACCTTGCAGGATTCGGAGTCACCTGGAAGTCTGTGACGCAAGCAAAAATCGATTAAATCGGCATGTATGCCGATTGCATGCCCGAGGTCTGCAAAAAAGTCTCGATCGCAATGAACGATCGAGACTTTTTCATGGGTAACGGATCGGACTAACCGCCGCCGATAAAGGCGCGGATACCCGAGCCCACAAACTGTACGCCGATACAAATCAGGAAAAAGCCCATCAGTTTGCTTAAAACAGCCATTCCCGACGGGCCGATGTGTTCCGCACAATATTCGCTTGAACGAAGCGTGATCCAAGCAATGACGCTGGTGGCCAGAATTGCCAGACCCGTCATCACAAACGGACCGATCATATCGAGCGTGTCGGCCGCTTCGGCAATCTCGGTGGAAAAGCCGATCACCACGGCGATCGTACCCGGTCCGGCAATCCCCGGCATGGCCAACGGGAAAAACGAATAGTCTTCTTTGTTTCGACGCACCAAGGGCGCTTTATTGGGAGTTTGGCCGCCGAAAAGCATCTGTTGGCCGATCATGGCCACGACCAGACCGCCCGCAATACGCATGGCGCCGTAGCTGATGCCGAAAAAAGCCAGGATCAGGTTGCCGGCCAAGAGGCTCACAATCATCACCAGAAAAGAATAAATCGCCGCCCAATTGGCTTGTTGCCGACGTTGCTCCTTGGTCATGCCTGCCGACAGACTGACAAAAAGCGGAATTTTGGAGACAGGATTGGTAATGACCACCAACGACACCAATGCGCCGAAGAAATATTGAAGGTGGAAGGTTTCTAAAAAATGTTGCATCGCCTCGGACCCGAACAAAGGGATACGATGCGCTCGGTGTTGGCGGGCGTATCGCTCATCTAAGCAATTCTACTCAGATCGTTTGGCTTGCTCCGATCGACGGAGGCGGAAAGTTTGACGAAAGTCGCAAAAAAGACAAATTTTGTTACAGACGTAAATCAATATCGGCAATTTGGCGGATTGCCAAATAAAAAATGTCGGCTAGAATGGTGAACCATCATTCAGTCGGGTAGGGGGAATTGCGTTTTCGCTTTTCAAAATTTAGAGAAAACGCAATTTTTTGCCCAGTCTGATTGTTTGGTCAGGGATACAAAAAGTTAACGGAGTAAAAATACAAATGTTGTTGAAACAAACGCCGCGTCTGGCGGTTTTGGCAGTGGCCGTCGCTACGACTGTGTTGATGTCTGGTTGTACGGGTAAGCAGGATGCGACGCAAGGGCAGGCAACCGCCGCCCAAGCTCGTCCGGCAACGCCTGTGTCGGTTCAGGTGATCGAATACACCGAAGCGATCGTTCATACCGAATTGGCCGGTCGAATTACCGCTTACCAGACGGCCGAAGTCCGTCCGCAGGTCTCGGGCATTTTGCAAAAGCGCCTCTTTGAAGAAGGTGCGGAAGTCAAGCTCGGTCAACCGCTCTATCAGATCGATCCGGCCATTTACGAAGCCGAAGTCGCTTCTGCCAAAGCCGCTCTTTTGCAGGCTCGCGCGACGTTGGCCTCTGCCAAGGCCGATGCCAAGCGCTCTGCCGAATTGGTCAAGGTCAATGCCGTGAGTAAATCGGCCGACGATTCCGCACAAGCCGCCTACAAAGTCGCCGTTGCCAATGTCGAAGCCGCCAAGGCCGCTTTGACCTCCGCTCAAATCAATCTCCGCTACACCAAGGTCAATTCCCCCATTTCCGGCAAGGTCTCTTTGTCGGAAGTCACGCCTGGCGCATTGGTGACGTCCGGCCAGGCACAGCGCTTGACGGTGGTGCAGCAAATCGATCCGGTTTATGTCGACGTGACGCAGTCTCAGGGCGAGATGGCAAAGCTTCGCGAACAGGCACGTAAGGGACTTTTGCGTACCGGCGACAACGGTCAGGCCGACGTGCAGTTGATTTTGGATAACGGCACGACCTATCCGAGCTTGGGCAAACTTACCTTTAAGGATGCTTTGGTAGACGAAGCGACCGGTACGGTTCGCATTCGTGCCGTGTTTGACAACCCGCAACGCGATTTGATGCCGGGCATGTATGTGCGCGCCCGTTTGGTCGACGGCGTTTTGACTCAGGCCATCAAACTCGATCAGCGCGCCACGATGCGCCGCAACGACGGTACGCCCTATGTCTATGTTGTCAATGCCGACAATAAGGTTGAGAGCCGCGATATCGTGATCACGGGCACCGAAGGCAACTTCTGGCTCGTTGAAAAGGGACTCGAACCCGGTGAAAAGGTCGTTGTCGAAGGCTTGCAACGTATTGCCGCCGGTGCGACCGTTGCTCCGGGCGCTCCCTTGGTTTCCAAGGTCGGTCCCGATTCCGCAACGGTGAGTGCACCTGCTCAGGCTGCCGATCAGGCACAAAAGAGCGCTGAGCAAACCAAGTAAGAGCATGGAGCAGAATAAATCATGTTGAGTCGCTTTTTCGTCGACCGCCCGATTTTTGCTTGGGTGGTCGCTATCGTGATCATGCTCGTGGGTGCGCTGGCAATTTATACCTTGCCCGTATCCCAGTACCCCAATATCGCGCCGCCTCAGGTCACCGTGACGGCAACCTATCCGGGTGCTTCGGCTGAAACGATGTCGCGTACCGTCACGCAGGTCATCGAACAGGAAATGACCGGTTTAGACGGCTTGATGTACATGAGTTCCAACTCGGACTCGACCGGTCGTATGACGATCACCTTGACCTTCGTGGCCGGTACCAATCCCGACTTGGCTCAGGTGCAGGTGCAAAACAAACTGTCGTCCGCCGAACCGAGTTTGCCCGATACGGTGCGTCAGTTGGGCGTGGTGGTTCGTAAGAGCTCGGCCTCGTTCTTGATGGTGGTGGGCTTTATCGACAAGTCCGGCAAGCTCACTTCCGGTGACTTGGGCGACTTTTTGACCAACAACATCGAAGAGTCTCTGGCTCGTGTGGAAGGCGTCGGTGAAGTGACGGTGTTCGGGGCCTCTTACGCCATGCGCGTTTGGATGGATCCGGGCCTGTTGATGAAATATAACCTCGAAACGAGCGACGTCATCAACGCCATTTCGACGCAAAACGTTCAGGTGGCTGCCGGCGACATCGCAGGCCAACCCACCAACGGCAAGCGCATGATCAGCGCCACGATTCGTGCGAGCTCATTGCTGACGAGCGCCGAAGACTTTGAAAAGATCGTGGTCAAGAGCCAGTCCGACGGTTCCGTCGTTCGCATTCGCGATATCGGCTATGTGGAACTCGGTCAGGAAAGCTATACCTTCCAAGGCAACTACAACGGTCAGCCTTCTTCGGGTATCGCCATTAAGTTGAGTTCCGGTGCAAACGCACTGGCAACGGCCAAACGTGTGCTCGATCGCGTGGAAGAACTCTCGCCCTTCTTCCCGGAAGGCGTGGAAACGGTGATTCCGTTTGATACGACGCCCTTTGTGCGTGCCGCCATGCACGAAGTGGTGAAAACCTTGATCGAAGCAATCATCTTGGTGGTGTGTGTGATGTACCTGTTCTTGCAGAACTGGCGCGCCACCATCATTCCCACGATTGCCGTTCCGGTCGTGTTGTTGGGCACGTTCGGCGTGTTGGGCATGCTCGGCTACTCGATTAACGTGTTGACCATGTTTGCTATGGTGCTTGCCATCGGTCTATTGGTCGACGATGCCATTGTGGTGGTGGAAAACGTCGAGCGCGTGATGTATGAAGAAAAGTGTGATCCGCGTACGGCCACCATCAAATCGATGGATCAAATTACGGGGGCTTTGATCGGTATCGCCATGGTGTTGTCGGCTGTGTTCGTGCCGATGGCTTTCTTCGGCGGTTCGACCGGCGTGATCTATCGCCAGTTCTCCGTGACCATCGTTTCGGCCATGGTACTGTCCGTGATTATTGCCTTGACCTTGACGCCGGCACTTTGCGGCACGATGCTCAAGCAACATGCCGAAGATCACGAACGCGCCACCACGGGCTTTTTCGGGCGCTTCAATCAGGCTTTTGATGCACTGACAAGCGGCGTGCGCGTTTCCGTGCAGGCCATGGTGCGCCGTATCCTTCGTTTGATGCTGATTTACATCGTGCTTTGCGGCGGCGTGGTCTTGGGCTTTATGAAGATTCCGAGTGCCTTTATGCCGCCGGAAGATCAGGGCGTGTTGATGATGATGCTGCAAACGCCTGCGGGCGCAACGGCAGAACGTACCGACGAAGTATTGTCTCGCTTCCAGAAGGCCGTTTCCAAGGCCGAAGAAAAGGACGTGGACGCCATCTTTACGGTGCGCGGCTTCTCCTTTGCCGGTACGGGTCAAAACAACGCCATGGGCTTCTTGAAGTTGAAGGACTGGGACGAACGTAAGGACGAATCGATGTCGGTCGATGCGATCATGATGCGCTCCATGGGTATGTTGTTCTCGCCCAACTTCAAGGACAGCCAGGGTTTTGTGTTCCCGTTGCCTGCCGTGCCCGAACTCGGTGTGGCCGAAGGTTTCGACTTCTATCTTCAGGATCGCTCCGGTCAGGGTCATGAAAAGTTGATGCAAGTTTTGGGGATGTTCTTGCAAAAGGCCAATGCCGATCCCCGTTTGGTGCAGGTGCGTCACAACGGTATGGCAGACAGTCCCATGGTGCAAGTCAACGTCGACTACGACAAGGCGCGTGCCTTGGGTGTGACCGACACACAGATCAACACGACCTTGAATGCCGCCTTCGGTTCTTCGTACGTCAACGACTTTATGGATCGCGGTCGTTTGAAGAAGGTTTACGTGCAGGGCGTGGAAGATGCGCGTTCCGAATTGACGGATTTGTCGAAGTGGTACGTCAAGAGTTCTTCGGGCAAGATGGTGCCTTTCGGCAGCTTTGTTTCGACCGAATGGAGCTACGGTTCGCCGCGTTTGGACCGCTTCAACGCTATTGAAGCCGTCAATATTCAGGGTAGTCCCGCTGCCGGCGTTTCTTCCGGTCAGGCCATGCAGATTATCGAAGATATTCTGGCCGAAATGCCGCACGGCTACTCCATCGAATGGAACGGCGTGTCGTATCAGGAACGTGTGGCCGGCAGTAACGCAGCACCCCTGTATGCACTCTCTATTCTTGTGGTGTTCTTGGCTTTGGCAGCCTTGTACGAATCTTGGACGATTCCCGTGGCCGTGATCATGGTGATTCCGTTGGGCGTTTTGGGCGCCTTGGGTCTGACCTGGTTGACGGGTAAAGAAAACGACGTTTACTTCCAGGTGGGCTTGTTGACCACTGTGGGGTTGGTGGCTAAAAACGCCATTTTGATCGTGGAATTTGCACGAGAATTGGTCGACAGCGGTTGGGAAGAACTTAAAGCCGTGGTTGAAGCCGTTCGCTTGCGCCTGCGTCCGATTTTGATGACGTCTCTTGCCTTCGGTTTGGGTGTTTTGCCCTTGGCCTTGGCAAGCGGTGCCGGTGCCGGCGCACAGTCTGCAATCGGTGTGGCCGTGTTGGGCGGTATGATTACCGGTACATTCTTGTGTATTTTCTTCGTGCCGGCTTTCTACGTTCTCATTTTGCGAATTTTCGGTCGCAAAAAGACCGTGGTCGCCAATGCCGCCGAAACCAAATAAATCGATCGAAGTCAGTGTCGGCGAGACTCGTCGACACTGATTGAAAACACAACCTCGAAGTCGATAAACGATCGAGGTTCCGACGAATCGGTATCGATTCGTTCATCAAGGAGTTGAATTATGCGTAAGAGTATCTGCCTGTTGCCTTTGGCTGCCGCATTGATGCTCACCGGGTGCGTGTCTCTTGCCCCGGATTATGAACAGCCTCAAGCACCGGTGGCGCAAGCCTGGCCGCAGGACGAGGCCACGAAAAATGCCGTTGTTTTGACCGAAGGTCTGCAGCAGTGGGGTGACTTTTTTACCGATCCCAAGCTCGTCGCTTTGATTGAAAAGGGATTGGAAAACAACCGCAGTCTTCGTTCGGCCATTATGGCTGTTGAAGAAGCCAGAGCGCAGTACGGCGTGAGCCGCTCGCAGCTCTTTCCCAGCGTTGCGGCCGTTGCCGAAGAAACCGCGAGCCGTACGCCGCGCTCGGTCAATAGCGCAGGTCGCGACGTTACCAGTCATGTTTACTCGGCCTCTTTGGGCATGAGCTCGTACGAACTCGACCTTTTCGGTCGCGTGCGCAACCTCAATGAACAGGCCCTGCAAGCTTATTTCCAGACGGAAGCCGCACAGCGCACCGCTCAAATGACGGTCGTGACCGAAATCGCTTCGACCTGGTTGTCCTTGGGCGCAGCCAAAGAACAGTTGCGTTTGGCGACAAGCACCTACGAAAGCCAGCTCGAAAGCTTGGAATTGACCAAGAAGAGCTACGAACTCGGTGCTTCGAGTCAGTTGGATGTCCAACAGGCTTTGACCACGGTCGCCAGCGCCAAGACCGCCCAAGTGCAGGCAATGCGCGCCGTGTCGCAGTACCGCAATGCGCTGACCCTGTTGGTGGGCGACAGTGTGGATGCGTCTTTGGAACCCGAAGGTTTGGTTGAAAACGTTACCAAGACCGTGTCGGCCGCTTCCAACATCCCGAGTGAAGTTCTCTTGGCTCGACCCGACATCGCTTCTGCCGAAGCCGCCTTGCGTTCCGCCAATGCCAATATTGGCGTGGCACGTGCCGCATTCTTCCCGAGCATTTCCTTGACGGGCACGTTCGGTACGACTTCGACCGAATTGTCCGACCTCTTCGGCGGCGGTACGCGCATGTGGAGTTTTATCCCCAATATTACGTTGCCGATCTTTACGGGCGGGGCAAATCTTCAGACGTTGAGAGCTGCCGAAGCTGCGCAAAAGCAGGCTGTGGCCGAGTACGAATTGGCGATTCAAACGGCCTTTAAGGAAGTGGCTGATGCGCTTGCCACCGAAGGCACCGTTGCCGACGAATTGGCTGCAACGCAAGAATTGGCCGATGCCACTGCTCAGAGCTACAAGCTTTCCGAAGACCGTTATCGCAACGGTATGGACAGCTATCTGACGGTGTTGGACAGCCAGCGCTCCAATTTCTCCGCTCAGCAAAGCTTGATTTCCGCCAAACTGGCTCGTGCAACGAGTGCGGTGACGCTCTACAAGGTGTTGGGCGGCGGCTCTCAGTTGGTGCAAAAAGAGCAGGAAAACGAAGCTAAGGCGCAGTGATGACGGTTTCGGATGCTGCATTACTCGAACAGCGTCGAGAGGCGATTCTCGATGCTGCTTGCGATGATTTTGCCGAAAAAGGATTCACCGCGACAACGATGGCGCATATTGCCAAACGTGTCGGTATGAGCGTCGGAAATCTCTACAACTACTTTCCGAGCAAGGATGCGATTTTAAGCGCCCTTGCGCAAAGGGAGAGCAGTCAAAATGCGGAGTATGCCCGACGCTTTATTCGCGGAGAAATCAGTCATTCGGAGCAACGCAACAACCTGATTGCGCATATCAAAGAGCGCATGAAGCCGATGTCGGCTCGCGTGATGCTCGAAGTGTTCGTCGAGGCGACGCACAACGACAAGATTGCCGAAATCGTGCACCGCTACGATGAAGACGTTCGCGCATTTTTGCCCGAAATCTACACTCAGGCGGGATTGACGCCCGAGCAGATCAGAGCCAAGATTGCCGTCAATATGGTTTTAATGGACGGCATCATGATTCGTGCGTTGGCGCAACCGGATTTGGACGCCGACTTCGTGGCGCCCGTCATTGCCGATCAGATTCTGACGTTGCGTTAAGTTTTCGTAAAATTCGTTCAACAAAACAAAACCGAACGCGGGCAACCGGGTTCGGTTTTTGTTAATGGACGTTGAAAAAGCCCATAACTCGAAAGAGATAGGGAAGAAATCTCAAGACGACTTTGACGTCGGGACTAAAACCGGAAAAAACGACGACAGCCGAATCGAAGGTTTTTCTTCGAAGTCGATCGAATACGCCTGAGACTTTCGGGGCAATTTTTGACGGAGTCGATTTGGAAAAAATTGTATTTTTTTCACGTCGGGATCGGTCTGACGACTAAGGAGAAATTGCCTATATCTGTTGACTTTTGGCACAAATAAACGGGATTGTGAAAAAACCCTTCATAAACACGGCTTTGCTTATTGATGCCAAGGCGAAAATTTGCCAAAATCCTCGGGTTTGCGAGACATTGGGATTTTGTTGTCTCCAATGTTGATGTGTTAAATGTCGTCCGTTGTTTTTACTACTCGACGCAAGCTGTCGAGAAGACATGCAATACCTATTCGGTAGGAGCGATGGAAAGAAAACGATGACGATTTTGTAAGAGAACAAAGATGGCAAAGAAAAGAACCCCGATTTACAAGGTCCTTTACTTTCAGGTCATTTGCGCAATTGTCGCCGGTGTCCTGTTAGGGTACTTCGTACCCGACTTGGGCGCCCAGATGAAACCGTTCGGCGACGGCTTCATCAAATTGATCAAGATGATTATTGCGCCGGTGATCTTCTGCACGGTCGTGACCGGTATTGCCGGTATGGAAGACATGAAAAAGGTCGGCAAGACCGGCGGCTTGGCATTGCTGTATTTCGAAGTCGTTTCGACCATCGCTTTGATGGTGGGTCTGTTTATCGTCAATGTGTGCGAACCCGGTGCCGGGATGCACGTCGATCCGGCAACCTTGGATGCGGGTGCCGTTGCGGCCTATACGGGTCCGGGCAAGATGCAGACCACGACGCAGTTTTTGATGAACATCATTCCCTCGACAGTGGTGGGGGCATTTGCCGAAGGCGAAATCCTGCAGGTGTTGTTCTTCTCGCTTCTTTTCGGCTTTGCACTGCATAAGTTCGGCGGCCGCGGCACGTTGGTTTTTGACGTGATCGAAAAGAGCTCGCACGTGCTTTTCCAGATCGTGGGCATGATCATGCGCGTGGCTCCGGTGGGCGCATTCGGTGCCATGGCCTTTACGATCGGCAAGTACGGTGTGGCCTCGTTGATCCCGTTGGCCGAATTGATGGGTACTTTCTATCTGACGTGCCTGTTCTTCATCTTCGTGGTATTGGGTGCCATCTGCCGTTGGCACGGTTTTTCCATCGTTCGCTACATCGGCTACATTAAGGAAGAGCTTTTGATCGTGCTCGGCACCTCTTCTTCGGAATCCGTGTTGCCGCGCATGATGGCCAAGATGGAACACGCCGGCGTGAGCAAGTCCGTGGTCGGTTTGGTGATTCCGACCGGGTATTCGTTTAACTTGGACGGTACGGCCATTTATCTGACGATGGCGGCCGTGTTTATCGCTCAGGCTTGCGACGTGCAAATGACGCTGTTGCAGCAGTTGACGCTTTTGGCCGTGTTGCTCTTAACGAGTAAGGGCGCCGCCGGCGTGACGGGCTCGGGCTTTATCGTGCTGGCTGCAACGCTTTCTGCCGTGGGCCATGTGCCGGTGGCAGGTCTTGCCCTTATTCTGGGTATCGACCGCTTCATGAGCGAAGCGCGCGCCTTGACCAACATGATCGGCAACGGTATTGCCTGCATCGTGGTGGGTCACTGGATGAAGGAAGTCGATAACGATCGCTTGCACCATGTGATGCATCCGGACAATCGAAAAGATGCCGACGAGGCGGCCAGCGCCATGGAAGCAGAACAGATCGCTTCGGCCAAGGAAAAGAATCCGCACGCCTAAAAATCAAATTTGGTTTGATAAGCTTCAAGCCGCAAGGAGTCAGACACAATCCTTGCGGCTTTTCTTATGGGCAAGAAAATATAGAGTGCGATGAATCCGAACGATACAAACGACAATACGACGGTACTTTTGGCCCCGTGCGTGTACCGGCAGGTTTGGCACAAAACGGGGTTATTTGCTTGCCTGCGGCCGTTTTTCGAGGCCGGAGATACCCAAGTACTGCTCGATGCGCTCTTTGATGCCGTTGCGGCGCATTCGCTTTGTCCCGCATGCGACTTTGAACAATGGCGTAGGAACAACGGGCTTTTTTACGGTGCGCCGCAGTTGGATAAAAGTCTTCGATATCGGGCAACTGCGATTTTGGGTAGGCAAAAAGAAGCGGTTTGCAAAAGCTTGAGACAATGCCTTGAATCAAGCGGCTTGGCCGAATCCTTGCCGAAATCCGGAATCAGACAGGCATACTGGAAAAAAGTGGGTTGGTGTTTGTTCGGACACAATCATGCACTCGATATCCCCGTCACGCTCGAACATGAAGCGTATTGGAGTACGACGACTTTTGACTTGACGGTCGTCCTCGAGCGGCAAGGTTTTCCCTTGGCTTACGCGGTCACCGAAAAACAAAGAAAATCGAAGAACGTGACCGGTACCATGCGCTTGCTTGTCAAAGACAGCGGCTATACGGTCTCGCCCGTGTCGAACGCGGAAAAGGACTTTTGGGAAAGTGACGAAGAATTGCTTGGGTTGGAGGACATCGATTGGACTGCGGCCTTTGCAATGCCGTCTCAAAGCGCAAAGCTCAATTGGACGCAGGAAATGCTTGAAGCTGGGCTCATGTTAAGCCACCTGAGTCTTTGGACGGACGCGGCGCTTTTGCGTCTGGTGCGTGCTTGCGGTATCGATCTTTCGATGAGTGCTTTAAAAACCGCTTTAACCCGAGCCAAGTTGGTCTGTCTCGATAGGGATAAGCCGCAAGAGGGGCTTTTTGCCAAAATCCAAACACAGGGCGACTTTGAGCGAATTGCCGGAGCCTTGGACATTGCGCCTTTGCCGAGACTGGCCGCATGGGCGCAGCTCGCGAGCAGTTTGAAATTGTGAACGAACAAAAAAATGCGAGAGCTCCAATTCCATGAAGCTCTCGCAAGCTAAGGTTGCGTATCGAGACGATTACTGGATCTTCACCGGGATGAAGATACGACCGTCACGGCGCTGCACAAGGATGCGCAACGACTTGTTCTTTTCGATGACCTTGCCCAAGTCGGCAGTGGACTTCATCGGGGTGCCGTTGACGTTGACGATGATGTCGCCTTCAACGATGCCGGCCTTGCGAGCCACGCCCGAGCTCTTGATCACCAAGAGACCTTCGGTTTCGGCCTGCTGCTGTTCTTCGCTGTTGAGCTGACGCACGGTGACGCCGAGCTTGGCGGCTTCGGTCGTGGCTTTCTTGCCGGGACCGGCAGACTGGTTGTCGGCTTCGGCCACGGTGACGTTAACGGTCACGTTCTTGCCGTCGCGCAACACCGTCAACTTGGCAACGGAACCCGGAGCCATGCTGCCGATGATCACCGGCATATCGACGCTGGCTTCGACTTCCTTGCCGTTGATAGCGGTAATTACGTCGCCTTCACGCAGACCTGCCTTGGCAGCCGGGCCGTCTTTTTCCACTTGGCTGACGATGGCACCCTTGGGCGCTTTAAGCCCAAAGCTTTCGGCTAGGTCTTGCGTCACGTTTTGAATCACGACGCCGATACGGCCGCGCGTGACCTTGCCGTCCTTGACCAACTGATCCTTGATCTGCATGGCAAGGTTGCTCGGAATGGCAAAGGACAAGCCCATAAAGCCGCCCGAGGTCGAGAAGATCTGGGAGTTGATACCGACGACTTCGCCCTTCATGTTAAAAAGCGGACCGCCCGAGTTGCCGGGGTTGACGGCCACGTCCGTCTGAATAAAGGGAACATACTGATCGCTCGGCAGTTTGCGGCTCTTGGCCGAAACAATACCTGCCGTCACGGTGTTATCCAAACCGAAGGGGCTGCCGATGGCGGCCACCCATTCGCCGACCTTCAAATCGTCGCTGTTGCCCATCTTCAAAACCGGTAGGTTCTGGGCTTCGATCTTGACGACGGCGATGTCGGTCTTGGCGTCGCTGCCTAAAACCTTGCCTTTGAATTCGCGATTGTCGGTCAGGCGAACCGTGATTTCATCGGCACCTTCGACCACGTGATGGTTGGTCAAAATCAGACCGTCGGCACTGATGATGAAACCGGAGCCCGTACCGCGGCGTTCGGGTTGTTCACGCGGACCGCCGCCAAAGGGCAGGGGGAAGCCGAAACGACGGAAGATTTCGGCATGACGTTCGTCCATGCCGCCGAAGGGATTGGCTTCGTTGATCACGCGTGCCTGACGCACGGTGGAAATGTTCACGACGCCCTTACCGTATTGTTCCACCAAAGAAACAAAATCGGGCAACTGGCTCTGTGCCGCGGTGGCCATCGGCGTGAGTTCTGCGGCGGTCACGGCCGGTGCCGAACTCATGGCGCCCGACATCAGTACGACGGTGGCAAGTGCGATAGCGGCGGGTTTGAATGCATGCGTGTGAATCAAGGTAAAACTCCAAAACTCGTAAGTTGAATGCCGATCGACGACGGTCGGCAAATAAAAACTTTTTGCGTAGTCGAACATTAAACGAAAAAAGAGCACTCAGGCGTTGCGAACTGTGGCGGGGAGGTTAAATTTGTAACAAAGCCCGAACCTTTCGGTAACGGGCTCAGCAAAAAAGGCAGTAACGCAGAAGCGGCAATTCGATCAGGGAAGGCGAGGCACTTGTTTGGGCGTGAGCGGCAGCGTCACGACAAACTGTGCGCCGAAACCGTCGCTGCCATCAGGCCCTTTGCGCGCAAAGCCATCGGTCACGGCAATGGTGCCCGAGTGCATCTGGACGATGCGACTGACGATCGCAAGTCCCAATCCCGTGCCCGAGACCTTGGTGCCCAATGCGCGATAAAAGCGCTCAAAAACGCGCTCACGCTCTTCAGGAGCAATGCCGGGGCCGTCATCCGTGATGGTGATGCGCGCGGCGTTATTGCGCAGTTCTACGCCGATTTCGATGCGTCCGCCTTCGGGGGTGTAACGAATGGCATTGTCGGTCAAATTCACGACCATCAAATGAATGGCATCGGGCATGCCTACAACGGTCAGAGGCTCGGTGTGCGAGGTGAGCGTAATGGACTTGTTGGCGGCTGCCGTCGAGAGCTCTTCAACGGTGGCTTTGGCAACCTGAGCCAAGTCCACTTCGCTTGTAGGCTTTTCGGCAGCGTCCGGATCCAAGCGCGCAATGGTCAAGAGCTGCTCGACCAAGCGCGTGGCTCTCGCAACACCTTGTTGCAAACGGCCGGCATACTTGGCGCGCGTTTCCGGGTCTTTGGCGCGCTCCAAGAGCTGAGCCTGCAGTTTGATGGCCGCCAAGGGCGTTCGCAATTCATGCGCCGCGTCCGAAGCAAAGCGCTGCTGTGCCGAAAGGCTGTCTCCCAAGCGCACCAAGAGTGCATTGATGGCATCGACCAAGCTTTTGAGCTCGAAAGGCAGATTTTTGATTTCAATGGGCTGCAGCGACGAAGGAGAACGCATGGCCACGGCTTTGGCCGTGCGGTTCAAGGGTTGCAGCATCTGAACGATGACAAACCAAATGGCGATGGCTAAAAACGGAATCAACACAAACATCGGCTGCACGATGCGCATGGCGGCCGATACAGCCAAATTGTCTCGTACGTCGGTGGGTTGCGCCACCTGAATGATTTTGGTACCGATGGTGCTTGTGTACTGCCGCCATTCTTTGCCGCTGTCGGTGATGACGTTGGTAAAGCCTGGCGTTTCGGAAATGGGCAACGGTACGGCATGACGGCTCGTGTAGATGCGATTGTCTCTGGCATCGTAAATCTGAACCAGCATGTTGAGCTGAGGCGACTGGCCGACCAACGAAATGTTTTGTACATTCGTGTCGCCCAACTCCACCAATTCCAGAGCGGTTTGACGCAACTGGCTGTCGAAAATGTCGGAAAATTCCGACCTTGTCGAGTAATAGGTCGCCCAGGAGGCGACCAACCCCGCAACAACCAGAGCCGAAACAAGCGTCAAAACGATTTTGCTGCGAATACTCGTTGCCATAGCCGGAGTTTCTAGGTCTCTAACAGATAGCCGACACCGCGTACGGTTTTGATGGCGTCTTCGGAAAGCTTTTTGCGCAAGTGGTGTATGTGCACTTCGATGGCGTTCGAACCGATGGTCGAATCCCAGTTATAAAGCTTTTCTTCCAACTGGCCGCGCGAGAGTACGACACCCACGCGATCGGCCAAGGCGACCAAGAGGGCATATTCTTTGGAAGAGAGCAAAACGGGCTCGCCGTTATAAAAGACTTCGCGCGTCTCGGGCTTGATCAACAGACGGCCGCGCTCGATCGTGGGTTCGCTGCGACCCACCGAGCGGCGCAACAGTGCGCGGATGCGAGCCGACAGTTCGTCCAAATCAAAGGGCTTGATGAGATAGTCGTCGGCGCCGGCATCCAATCCCTTGACGCGATCGGAAACGGTGTCGCGCGCCGTTGTGACGATGACCGGGATGTGCATGCGCTGAGCGCGCACTTCTTGCAAGACGCTGATGCCGTCTTTGCCGGGCAAGCCCAAATCCAGAATCACCAAAGAAAAAGGTGTCGTACGCAGGGCAATCAAGGCGGAATTGCCGTCTTGCACCCAGTCGACGGCGTAGCCCTCGGCATTGAGCCCGTCGACCACGCCTTCGCCGATCATAGGATCGTCTTCAACCAAAAGAATTCGCATGTGTTGTTACTCGAGTTGCAAACACAAAAGGAAATCGAAAAGTTTCGACTTCATTACAGCGAGATAATACCCAAAGTTAGTGGGACAAAAAAGACTTTTTGTATCGGTATGAAAAACAAAAGCGAATTCCCTGGGTTTGGATAGGGAAATTTGCCATGATTTTGTCACAAACTCCTGATAAAGTTAAAGGATTCAGGGGGAAAATCGCAAAGGAACTTTCTGAAGACTGTTTCGGAATCTTTCTTGAGAATTCCCTTGCAATACTGCTGAGAAAAAACTACGGGAAGAGAAAAGAAATGGCTGAAGTCACCGCACAGGAAAAAGTTGTGAAGCCGGCTGAAAACGCTAAAGAGACAACGCCTAAAACCGAGGGAAAAGCCGCGCCGAGAAAGGTTGCGGTCAAGTCGCCGAGAGCAACTCGCACGACCAAGTCCGCCGCAAAGAAACCGGTCGCCAAGAAAGCGCCTGCGGCAGAGCCTGCCGTTGAAACTCCGCTTGCGCTCGACAATCCTTCTTTGTATACCAATCGCGAAATCAGTTGGATCGAATTTGACCGCAAAGTGCTTGAAACGGCAATGGACTCCAAGGTGCCGTTACTCGATCGCGTGAAGTTCCTGTCGATTTTCTTCAACAACCTCGATGAGTTTTACATGGTGCGCGTGATGAATTTGCAGCGCCAGAGTCGCAGCGGCGTGGCACCGACCGGTGCGGACAAGATGCCGCCCGCCAAGCAATTGGTGGAAATTCGTCGTCGCGTTACCGACATGCTCGATCAGGCCGAAAAGCTTTGGCTCAAAACCCTGTTGCCGGCCTTGGAAAAGAAGGACATTCGGTTTGTCGCTTACGAATCTTTGCCGGAAAAACATCGCGCTTTCCTGGACAAGTATTTCGAAACGGAAATCTTCCCGGTTCTGACGCCTCAGGCAGTGGATGCCGGACGCCCCTTCCCGATGATTTCCAGTCGTAGTATCAACTTCGTGATTGAGTTAAGAAGCGACGACCCTGCCGACGATAAGCCTCACTATGCACGCTTAAAGAGTCCCAACAACGTGCCGCGTTTCCTCTTTATTCCGGAAACGTTCAAGGAGGGCGAACAAATCGATTTGGCCTCGGGCGAAGGTCGCATCGTTTTGATGGAGGACTTGATCTCGCACCGTATGGGCATGCTTTTCCCGGGGTATTCGGTGAAAAACTTCGGCATGTTCCGCGTCACGCGCAATACCGACGGTGAAATCGAAGAAGACGAAGCCGACGATTTGCTCTCTGCCGTACGCGATTATGTCGAGCAGCGTCGTTTCGGCTCCATCGTACGCTTGGAATTGCTGCGCGGTATGCCCGTGGCCTTGCAGGAATTTTTGATCCGTCATTTGGATTTGCAACCGGCGCAGATCTATAAATCCAAGATGCCGTTGTCCTTTAGCGAATTCATTCGCTTGATGAAGATCGATCGTCCGGGGCTCAAATATCCGCCTTTTAAGTCCAAACTCCCCAAGGAGTTTGAACCCGAGGCCGATGTTTTTGAAGCCATTCGCGAGCACGACATCATGGTTTACCACCCGTATAACAGCTTCGGGTGTGTGTTGCGTTTCTTGCGCGAAGCGGCGATGGATCCCGATGTCGTGGCCATCAAGCAAACGCTTTATCGTTGCGGCAGCGACTCTCCGGTGGTCAAGAGCCTTCTGGAAGCACGCCGTCGCGGCAAGCAGGTCACGGCTGTGGTGGAACTCAAAGCGCGCTTTGACGAAGAACAAAACATCAACTGGGCCGAAGAACTTGAACGCCAGGGTGTGAACGTTGTCTACGGCTTTGCCGGTTTGAAGATCCACGCCAAGCTTTGTTTGGTGGTGCGTCGCGAAAAGACCGGTTTGCGCCGTTATGCCCATATCGGGACGGGCAACTACAACGCGTCGTCGGCAAAGATTTACACCGACTTGGGGCTCTTTACTTCCAACTTCGATATCTGCAACGATGTTCAGGATCTCTTTAACGTGATGACAGGCTTCGGCGTTAAGCACGACTATCGCGAGATTTTTGTCTCCCCGGTTCACCTGCGCAACAACGTCACGCGCCTGATTCGCGAAGAAGTCGAAATTCATCGCAAAGAAGGCAACGGCCACATCATTTTGAAGTGTAATCAACTCGTTGATCCCGATATCGTGCGCGAACTTTATGAAGCCAGTCGTGCCGGCGTCAAGATCGAGTGCGTGGTGCGCGGCATCTGCTCTTTGCGTCCGGGTATCAAGGGGGTGTCGGAAACGATTACGGTGCGCTCCATTGTGGGCGAATTGCTCGAACATGCCCGCATCTATTGGTTTAACCATGGGGGCGACAATCGCATGTACGTGGGCAGTGCCGACTTGATGACGCGAAACTTGAACGGTCGCATCGAAGTTTTGACGCCCGTGCTCGATAAAGCTATCCGAGAAAACATCTTCAAGCAAATCGTCGTGCCTCAGTTATCTGACAACACCAACGCTTGGGAATTGAATTCGGACGGCACCTACACGCGCAACAAGGTGAAGGCCGGTGAAAAGCCCTATCAGTCTCAAACAGAAATCGGTAAAAAATTGAACCTTCAGAAGCGCTAAGGGTTAAGAGTCGCAAAAACTTGTGACCATCTTTTGCAAAGGGGTGAACGACGCAGTCGTATGCCCCTAAAATGTATCTGCAAAGGATTCGCACAGAATTTTTCGAGGCCAAAAAACAATGGACAACCGCACGACACAAACGAATATGCCCGCCACGGCTGCGCAATTGGCACCCGATCCTTCCATCGTGACGGTGGCAAAGGTGGTTTACGGGCTTCATGCCTTATCCATCATTATCGGCATTGTGACCGGCGCTTCGATTATCGGTGCCTTTTTGTTCGGCTGGCCTTCGATTGCGGCTGTCGTGCTCAACTATGTGATGCGCGCCGAAGCCAGAGGTACTTATGTCGACAGTCACTTCTCGTGGCAGATTCGCACCTTTTGGTACGCGATGTTTTTTGCCCTTTTGGTGGCCTTTATCGGGTTTGTGCTTTCGTGGTTCCTGATCGGCTTTGCCGTGTGGGTTTTCGGCTTCGTGATCATGGGCATTTGGGTGGGTTACAGAATCGTTCGCGGGTGGATGCGATTATCTCGCGGCGAGGCGATGCCTGTCGATTAAAGAGCACGGAACTGACAGTTTTCATCCGTACGGATGAGCGAAAATCATCCGTATTTATTGGGCTTCAAGCCATCGGATTAGTGTACACAGGGGATGCATCGGGTCATCCCCTAATTTTTCGTTTTCCCAACACTTCAAAAAGTCCGCACAATTGCCTGCGTTTGCAGAAATAGGCATTTTCTGCGTGACCCCCAAAATAGTTTTTTCCAAACAAGACATCGATTCCAAAGAAAAATTCTTCGGCGTTTTCGGTTGTTTGCAGAAAACCATTTTTTTTCATACCTATTCGAATGGCAGTTGCCGTGCCGGTTTCAAACGATGAAACTTGACACCCGATAAAGAAGCAACTTGCCCGCATTTTTGGAGATTTGTTGTGAAAACCTCTATGAAGATTGCTGCCGTTGCCGGCTTGGTCGCCGCGGCTTGCTCGAGCGCCTACGCAGGCGGCTTTATGTTGTCCGAACAGTCCGTGACCGGTTTGGGCCGTTCCTACGCCGGTGCCGGTATCGTCGGTGACGATATCTCCGCCGTGTGGTACAACCCCGCCGGTATGACCCTTCTTTCCGGCACACAGTTCCAGTTGGGCGGCGTGTTTGTGAATTTGGATTTGCCGTTGAAGGGCGCAAACGGAGAAACAGATAATGGTAATAAATATATTGTGCCGATTCCGAATATGTTCCTTGTGCATCAGATGAACGAAGATATGTGGTTCGGTTTGGGCATTACGGTGCCGTTCGGTATGGCTACCGAATACAAGCGCAATTCCACCTTGAATGCATATGGTATGAACTCCGAAATCAAGGTGTTTGATATCAACCCGAATGTGGCATGGAAAATTAACGATAAATGGTCTATCGGCGCTGGTATTTCCCTGCAGTATGCAACGGCTCACTTTGAAGCTGCTGAACGTCCTGCGAGTGATTATTCTGCACAGTACGGGCGTTTGAATGCCGATGGTTGGGCATGGGGTGGCAACATTGGCTTGATGTGGTCTCCGACAGAAACGTTGCGCTTCGGTTTGGCATACCGCTCTGCAGTGAATCACCATGCAAAGGGAACATTCCGTCTCGGAAAGGGGAGTTTTGCGCCTAATGGAGACAATCAGGAATTTTCTGGTTATAACGCAGCTGTGAACGATGCGAGAGCTTCTTTGTCGGCACCTCATAACATTTCCTTCACTGGTACGTGGGAAGCAACGGAGAGCTTGCGTTTGTCAGCATTGATTCGTTGGACGAACTGGTCTAGTTTCGAAACTTTGGAAATTACTGGTACGCATCCTCAGTATCCTCAAGCTGGTGCGCAGACGTTGAAGAAAGTTGAAAACCACTGGAAGGACTCTTGGCTCTTCACCGTGGGTGCCGACTACACGATCAACAGCGCATGGACGGTGCGTGCTGGTGTCGGTTACGAAATCTCGCCAGTCGATGATGACAAGTATCGTACAGCTGTAATTCCCGACACCGATCGTTTGTGGTTGTCCATCGGTACGACCTGGCATGTCAACGAAAACTTACAGGGCGACTTCGGCTTTACCTGGTTGCACGGTATTGGCGACAAGGGCTTGTATCACCCCGATACCGGTGCTCAAGTTGCCGAATTCGAAAAGCTTGATGCCTACCTGTTCGGTGCCCAGTTCACCTACAAGTTCTAATCAAGCTTGATACCGAAATTGTGAGCTTTTTTACGTAACTAATGAGCCGGCATCGCTGGCTCATTT
>CALKKK010000007.1 GCA_937995395.1 uncultured Sutterella sp.
TCACAAAACCGACTTGGAAAATTTTGCTTCTCGCGTGACGGTCACGGGGGATCCGACGTTGCCAGCGGATTTTGCCGCCTCGCTTTCGGGCTTTGTCCACGTGGATCACGTAGCCGATTCTGCCAAGGTCGGCCTGTCGGGATCGTTTGCCAACGCACCGTTTTCTTATAACGGCATCGTCACGCAGTTGTCTCAACCCAAATTTGCGGGCGAATTGATGATCGGCGAAATCAACACGGCCACCGTTCCTGCATTCCAATCGCTCGATTGGATGCACAAAGTCAATTTCGCCGGTTCTTTGCGTGTCGGCCAGATTTTGTGGCGTCAGCTTTCGGCCACGCAACTGCACTGCGATTTAATGCTGTCCGACGGCAAAGCCACGCTCACCGATATGATCGTCAATACCGCCGACGGTCGTCTGACGGGTAACGGCGAATTCAACGAAGATACCTCTTGGAACTTTGAAGGCAAGTTGGACGGCGTGAGCTTGGCCAAGATTCTCATGGGTTTTGAAACCGCACCGACGCTTTCGGGCGTTACGAGCGGTCATTTGACCCTGTCCGGTACGGGCGATGATCCAGCAACACTCAAAGGACAGGCACAAGTTCGAGTTTTACGCGCCGCCTACAACGGCGTGGATGCGCAAGCCGCGCGTAACTTTATTGTCGGCGCCGGCAGTGAAGAAGCCGTCACGCGCCAAGGCGCTCAAACGGCTTTGGACGAAGCCACAGCCAATGTCGCCATCGACGGCGTCACGATGACGATTTCCAAAATCTCAGCGCGCGGCGTAGCACTGAAGTCCTCCGCTCAAGCTATCGTCAATTTACAAACTGGCGAACTTAAAGCCAATGTCAAGAACACGTTCTCGCCCATGCACGGCATTCCATCGGTACATGTGACGGCCGATATTTCCGGATTAGCTTCCGCTCCGCACTGGCAATTCGGTTGGACACAAGCCAATACGGCGTTACGCCGTGCCCAGGGCAAGCCCCCAGTGGAAGTGGCTAAGCCGGCCGAAACGCCCAAACCCAAAGAAGAAACGAAGAGTTTGTGGCAAAGCGTCAAGGATTTCTTCAGCTTCTGATGAAGTCGGCATAAGCAAACGGGGCAAGGAATTTCTTCCGATGCCCCGTTTTCTTTGATCCGAAACAGTCGATATCAGTTCACGATGTCGCCGTCGCGCTTGGCGTATTTTTTTGCCAAAGCGGCTAAGTAGCCGTGCACCGAATCGTCGGCCCAGTCGACGAAGCCGCGAACAAACCCGATCAAGTTGCCCTGACCGTCCACCATAAACACGGACGGAACCACGTCCATGGGCATGTCGTTGCCCAAGAGCTGCTGCGGATCGATCAGGGAATCAAACCCTTGGATATTGTGCAATTTCAGGAATTTCTTCACTTCATCGACCGTTCTGTCCACCGAGACGGACACGATTTGAATATCGGTCTTGGGATCGTTGTTGTAGCGATCCTGAAGCTTTTTAATGGCCGGCAACGAGCGAATACAGGGTTCGCACCACGTGGCCCAAACATCGACCATCACCAACTTTCCCTTATAGCCGTTTAGAGCGTGGCTTTTTCCCTCCAGATCCTTGAGCACGGCCTTGGAAAAACCGCGCGCGTGGCGCAGTTCGATAAAGTCGAGCAACACGCCCGGCTTTTCGGCAATGGGATCACCGTTTTCGCAGGTTTTCACCTGGAATCCCGGCAAATCGGCACTCACGGCCGCAGGCAGCGTAGCGCACTGCAAGCCCAAAAGCATGGCGCACATCAAAAG
>CALKKK010000008.1 GCA_937995395.1 uncultured Sutterella sp.
GTTTAAAAGCTTCGTTCAATGTGCGATACGTTTTGCCGCGCGACAACGACCAACGCACGACAATATCGCCTTTAGCAGCCCAAGGGCCGATGGCGACGTCGGGCGCATCGAAATAACGCAGCATTTCGATTTGGCGACGAATGTCAGGCATGGAAGGATGTAGCGAAATCACGGGGCGTGCACCGCTTGCTCTTAACTCGTTGACATAGCGTTTGGTGAGAAGCCTTGCCGTACGCATTTCAGCCGTCAATAATCCGGAGTCGGGTGCTCGCTCTTTGAGTTCTGAGAAAAATGCCGCCATGCGCTCGATTTCTTTGATGCGCAAATTCACGTCGGCTATAGCTTCGCGCGGCAACGCCGCAAACTCAAAGACCAAAGGGCCTGCTTTTTCGCCTAAGCCCTCTGCTACCGGCGCCAAAAAGGTTTCCAAGGCTTTCTCGACATTCAAATAATCGGGATTGGCCCCCGTGGGACGACCTCTGTCGTCACGCAAAACGAAGTCGGTGACCGACTGCGGAGCTTTGACTAAAAATCGGAAGTTATCCGGCACCTGATCGGCAAAATGACGATAGTGTGTTGCCGTCAAGGGGCGATAGAAACTGCGGTCGATACCCACAGTACGAAAAACCGGATACTTGCTGTAGGCCGATAAGCCATCTTCGGCCAGACGCTTTTCTCCGCTCATTTCCGAATACACCATCCCGCGCCAACCGGGGAAATTCCAGCTGGAAGAGCCCAAAAACACCCCTCTGGGAATCTTTTCACCCAGACGTCGCATTTGCCCGCTTTGCGCCATCGACTCGATGGGAGCCGAGACGGGAGCCGTGTCGTCAAACAAAGGCTCGGGCACGTTGTCGAAGATGAGTTTGTCGGGCATATTCGGCTTGATGGCATTAAGATTGTCGCTGTGCGAAGACTTTCTTTCGTCATTATCGCGCGCCAGGCCCATTTCTCTCAAATGTCTATCGGAGAATTTTGCAGATGTTTTCCGGCATTCTCGACTATCAAGCGTTTCTCATCTCGGCTCTTGTCTTTGCGATCACGCCGGGGCTCGATACCGCTTTTGTGCTCAACAAAGCTTTGGGTACGGGGCGTAAAGCCGCTTTAGCAGGCGCCTGTGGCGTCAACGCCGGCATCTTGGTGCACACGGCCGTGGGTGCCTTGGGACTGTCTGCCGTCTTGGCCACATCGGCGCAGGCCTTTGCCGTGATCAAATATGCGGGTGCGGCTTACCTGGTGTACCTTGGCATTCGCGCCTTGATGGCAAAGTCCGACACCGCGCGCTTTGTGCACGGGGCGCCGCAAGCCGAAAGCGTGTTCAAGAGTTTCGAGGCAGGACTCATTGCCAATGTGCTCAATCCCAAGGTTGCTTTGTTCGTTTTGGCCTTTTTCCCGCAGTTTATCGATCCGACGTATGCCGCAGGACCGCGCCCTTTCTTGGTTTTGGGCGTGAGTTACGCCGCCGTGGGCTTAATCTGGTACTTGTGTCTGGCATGGTTTGCGGGCGGTTTGGGCGAAACGCTTCGCCAAAAGCCGATGTTTGAGACTTGGATGAATCGCGCCAGCGGCATCGTCTTCATTTTGCTCGGTGCCAAAATTGCCATGACCGAGCGCTGAGCACCCCTGTCTAAGTGCCCTGAACATGGGCTTGCGTCAATTTTTTCGCAAATCCGAGACGGGCGAATGCGGTAAAATATCGGATTCACGTTTTTTGCCTTTCGATTGTTGTCGTCAGGCCTATGTTTGATTTCCAACTTTTCTGAGTAGGAATATTTCTCAAAATGCAAACCCTTTCCCCTCTTACCGCCCTTAGCCCCATCGACGGTCGTTATGCTCGCCAGTGCGAAGCTTTGCGCGGCATCTTCTCCGAATCGGCTTTCATGAACGCACGCGTGCGCGTGGAAGTCGAATGGCTTATCGCCTTGTCGCAAGCCGGCTTTGCCGAACTTGCCCCCATCAGCGAAAAGGGTGTGCAGTTCCTGCGCTCTTTGGCCGACAACTTTACCGAACAAAGCTGCGCCGAAATCAAGGAAATCGAAGCCACAACGAACCATGACGTCAAGGCCGTCGAATACTGGATCAAGAACCAGGTCGCGCACGACGAAGAATTGGCTAAGGCCAGCGAATTCGTGCACTTTGCCTGCACGAGCGAAGACATCAACAACACCAGCCACGCTTTGATGCTTACGGCCGGCCGCAAAGCTTTGGTTGAAAAGCTCGAAGGCATTCGTGCGCATATCGCCGAATACGCTCACCGCTGGGCCGACGTCTCGATGCTTTCCCGCACCCACGGTCAGACGGCAAGCCCCACCACGGTCGGCAAGGAAATGGCCAACGTCGCCGTGCGTTTGGGTCGCATTATCGAAGCCATCAATTCGGTGAAGTTCTACGCCAAGATGAACGGCGCCGTGGGTAACTTCAATGCGCACTTGATCGCCTACCCCGACTACGATTGGGAAGCTCACAGCCGCCACGTCATCGAAGACGTGTTAGGTTTAAATTTCAACACCCACACCATCCAGATCGAACCGCACGACTATATGGCCGAACTTTTCCACGAAATCGAACGCGCCAACACCGTGCTGATCGACTTTGATCGCGACGTGTGGGGCTATATTTCCATGGGCTTCTTTAAGCAAAAGCTCAAGGAAGGCGAAGTGGGCAGCTCCACGATGCCGCACAAAGTGAACCCCATCGACTTCGAAAACTCCGAAGGCAACCTCGGCATTGCCAATGCGCTCTTTAACCACTTGGCCGGCAAATTGCCGATCAGCCGTTGGCAGCGCGATTTGACCGACTCGACCGTGCTTCGCAACTTGGGTGTGGCTTTCGGTTATTCCTTCGTGGCTTACGCTGCTCTGGAACGCGGTCTCGGAAAGTTGGAACTCAACGAAGCCGTTGTTGCCGCCGATTTGGACAACGCCTGGGAAGTGTTGGCCGAAGCCGTTCAGACCGTGATGCGCCGCTACGGTGTTCCGAAGCCCTATGAAAAGCTCAAGGCTTTGACCCGCGGCAAGGGCCACATGACGCCCGAAGTGATCCACGAATTCATCGAAACGTTGGAAATTCCGGCCGATGCCAAGGCTCGCTTGCAGGCTTTGACGCCTGCCACCTACGTCGGTAAGGCTGCCGAATTGGCTCGTCGCTGCTAATTTATCGCTTCTTTAACCGTTTAATTTCAAGCGCGTGTTTGCTCAAAAATCGCAAATGCGCGCTTTTTCTTTGTAAACGAATTTGAAAAAATTCCGTGAAAACGATTGATTTCAAACTCTTATATTATTTAGGCATTTCATTATATATTGAATAAGTATTGGTAATATCTTTGCTTTCGTTCTAATCTTTCCGTCAAGAGAAAACGCTCTCTCGCGTTTGTCTCATCTCCAATCTCTCATTCGTTTATCTCTCGCTTTTTTGGACGGAAATTTTTATGAGCACCACTGCCAAAGCAACGATCACCGCCGCCATTGCAACCGCCGTTGCCGGTTGCGCCCTTGCCGCCGACGTTCCCTACAAAGCCGTTGAAGCCTCGGCCATCGTGCCGCAGAAGTTAAACCTCGTCACCGAATGGGACAAGGTCTTCCCGCAGGAAAAGACGGTCGCTCACAGCAAGATCACGTTTGTCAATCGCTACGGTATTACGCTTGCTGCCGACCTCTACATTCCGAAAAACGCCAAGGGCAAGCTCCCGGCGATTGCCGTGAGCGGCCCGTTCGGCGCCGTGAAAGAACAGTCCTCGGGCTTGTACGCTCAGGAACTTGCTCGCCGCGGTTTTTTGACGATTGCCTTTGATCCTTCGTTTACCGGTGAAAGCGGCGGGACGCCTCGCTATGTGCCTTCGCCCGATATCAACACCGAAGACTTCTCGGCAGCCGTGGATTACCTTTCCACGCGTGAGGATGTCGACGCGGACAAAATCGGTATTCTGGGTATCTGCGGCTGGGGCGGCTTTGCCTTAAACGCTGCAGCCATCGACACGCGCATCAAGGTGACGGTCACGTCCACCATGTACGACATGAGTCGCGTGAACGCCAACGGCTACTTTGACGCCATGGACGAAAACGCCCGTTATGAACTCAAAAAGCAATTGAACGCTCAGCGTACCGCCGACTACAAGGCCGGTCGCTACGCTTTGGGCGGCGGTGTGCCCAACGTGTTGCCTGCCGACGCACCTCAGTTTGTCAAAGACTACTTCGACTACTATAAGACCGCACGCGGCTACCATGTGCGATCCTTGAATTCCAACAACGGCTGGAACAAGACCCATGCACTGCCCTTTATCAACTTGCCGATTCTGTCTTATAGCCAAGAAATTCGCTCGGCCGTGATGTTGGTGCACGGTGAAAAAGCGCACTCCCGCTACTTCAGCGAAGATGCATTCAAAAAGCTCAAGTACGACAACAAGGAGCTCGTGATCATTCCTGGCGCAAATCACGTCGACTTGTATGATAAATTTGACAAGATTCCGTTTGATCGCATCGATGCCTTCTACCGGAAAAACTTCGGGATTTAAAATCAGAAAGTCTCCAAACTTTGAAAAGGACGCCCTCATGCTAAGACGAGAATTGATCTCTTCCGCACTCTTGACCATGGGGGCGTTTTCTTTGCCCGCATGGGCGCAAACGAAGTTACCGACCGGAGTACGCGCTTTGGACTTGAAAACGAGAACCGTGAAACTTAACAGCGGCTGCACCATGCCCGTTTACGGCATCGGGTGCTATAGCCTGCACGGCAAAACCTGCATTGACGCGATTCATGCAGCTTTCAATTGCGGTGTTCGCTTAATCGACACGGCATCAATCTACGGCAACGAAGAGGAAGTGGGCGAAGCTATGCGCACCTCGGGCGTTGCCCGCAAAGAAATCTTTGTGACCACCAAGCTCTATCCGCCGCAGTTTAAAAACGCTAAGAAAGCGATCGACGAGTCGCTTAAGAAACTCAATATCGACTACGTTGACTTGATGCTCTTGCACCACCCCGGAAGCTACGACGTCGATGCCTATGAAGCCATGGAAGAAGCCGTGCGCGAAGGCAAGATTCGCTCGGTCGGATTGTCGAACTGGTATGTGAAAGAGTTGACCGACTTTTTACCGCGCGTCAAAACCGTGCCCGCACTCGTGCAAAACGAAATCCATCCCTACTACCAAGACCTCGATGTCGTGCCCTTTATTCAGGAAAAAGGCATTGTCGTCGAGGGATGGTATCCGTTGGGAGGACGCGGTTATAACGCCGAGCTCTTATCCGATCCGACGCTTGCAAAGATTGCCAAGGCGCATGGCAAGAGCCTTGTGCAAGTGATCCTGCGATGGAACCTGCAACGCAACATTGTGGTGATTCCGGGCTCAAGCAACCCGGCACACATCAAAGAAAATACCGAGATCTTTGACTTCGAATTGACTCCCGAAGAAATGGAGACGATCCGAAGTCTCAATCGCAACGAAAAGCACGACTGGTATTAAGTCGTCGTCTTTTCGAGCAAACTGCCAAGTCGCGTCACAAAGAGCTGCGCAGCCGGGCTAAAGACTTGGTTGCGCTTCCATGCGAGCGCGAGTTTGGATTCAAGCTTAGGTAGCAACGGCCGGTAGATGAGTTTTGTTTGTGCGTCGCCGTTGTAGAGCCCCTTGAGAGACACCAAGTAGCCGATCTCGTTTTCGGCCAAAACGGCGGCGTTATAGACCAAGTTGTAGGTGGCCACCACATTGAGTCGCTCAAACGCGTCCCCAAACCACGCCACAAAGTCGTTTTCAGCAGACGTTTTGGCAATGGCCTGACGCGAGAGCAACAAGGGTTTATCGAGTAAGTCCGAGCGCTCGATCCCCTCTTTTTGTGCCAAGGGGCCGTTTTTCGGAACCCACACGCCCCAGGTGTCGATGTCGTTGAGTTCCAGGTACTCGAACTTGGACAAATCGATCGGCTCGATCAAAAGCGCAAAGTCCAACAATCCTTTTTCCAAACGCTCGACCAAGTCCGGACCGTTGCCGCTAAAGACGTGCACGCGCACTTTGGGATATTCTTTGCGAATGTCGGCAATGACGTGCGCCAAGGTGTGAACTGCCGGTGTTTCGCCCGCGCCGATATAGATGTCGCCCGCAATGTCGTTTTTATCAGTTTTAAATTCCGCGCGCGTCTTTTGCACGATGTCGACGATTTCTTCGGCGCGCTTCATCAAACGCATGCCGTCTTCGGTTAACGACACGCTATGGCTGTGACGCACGAAAAGGTCGGTATCGAGCTCTTCTTCGAGTTCTTTCAACTGGCGCGAGAGCGTGGGTTGCGTGACGTGCAAAACGTTGGCGGCCTTGGTAAAGCTTGCCTCTCTGGCCACGGCCAAAAAGTAGCGCAGGGTTCTGAGTTCCATAACAATCACTCCGTTCGTATTGTTATGTTATTTTACTATAAGACGATATGAGAAATTGATATTGGCAATATCTTTGAGATGCTCTTAGCATTTGAGTGTCTCAAATCTCTTTTCCTATATTGCCATGCAAGCCAATCATCCCAAACTTCTCGTTGCCATTTTGACGCTCGGCGTCTTCGGGATCATCAATACCGAAATGGGGGTTGTCGGCCTCATCCCCTTAATTGCCGAAATTTACAACGTCTCGGTGGCGCAAGCCGGTTGGACCGTCACCTTGTTTGCGATTGCCATTGCCGTATGCGGACCGGTGACGCCGGTACTTTTTAGCCGCTTTAACCGCAAGTCCGTGATGCTTTTGTGTTTGTCTGTCTTTGTGGCCAGCCCCATGGTTTCGGCTTTCACGGACTCCTTTGCCGTGCTTCTGGCCTCGCGCACTATCCCTGCGATTTTGCATCCGGTCTACGTGTCGATGGCTTTTACCGTGGCAGCCCAATCGGTTCCCAAACACGACTCTCCCAAGGCTATCGCCAAAGTCTTTATCGGCGTGTCGGCCGGTATGGTCTTGGGTGTGCCCTTTGCAAGCTTTATTGCCGGCGCCTACTCGTATGAAGTTGCCATGCTTTTCTTTGCATTGGTCAACGCTCTCGTCTTTGCCCTGACGTTTGCCTTTGTGCCGAGCATGCCCGCAACCGCCACCGTGAGCCACAAAGAGCAGTATGCCGTTTTAAAGCGAACGGGCGTGTGGTACGCCTTGGCTGCCGTCATTTTCACCAATGCCGCCACGTTCGGGTTCTTCAGCTACATGGCAGATTTCTTGAAGTCCGCCACGCTCTTGGACTTCGGCTTTGTGAGTCTGGTGCTTTTCGTTTACGGGGCGTCCAACATCGTCGGCAACGTCTTGGCAGGCAAACTTTTGGTGTCGCACACCGTTGTCACCGTTCGCACGACGCCATGGCTCATTGCCGCCGTTTTGGCTTTGATCTTTGTTTTGCAATCCAATGCCTGGGCCATGTTTGCCGTGATCTTTGTGTTCGGGGTCTTGACGGGGTTGTCTTCGAACAACAGCCAATACCTGATGACGGAAGCCGCTAGCGACGCGCCCGAATTTGCCAACGGTCTCTTTTTGAGTGCCGCCAACTGCGGCACGGCCGTGGGCACCATGTTCTGCGGGCTTTTTGTCTCGGGCTTGGGCGTAGCTTACAGCGTTTTCGGCGCGCTCATTTGTTTGGTTTTGGCCGTTTCGGCCGTGTATCTTGCCACCGGCCTTACACTCAAATCGAAGATTGGCGGTGTGCGTGTTGATGCCCAAGCCGAAGCGATTCGTTCTTAAGACTTAAGGCTTTTGTCTCACAGCCCACGTAATACCTCAAACTGTGGGCTGTTTTCTCGCGTTTTTAACCGTTTTGTCACCAAGTTGGGCTATATTCTGCAAACGCTTCGGGTAACGGTAGCCGATTCCATCCGAAGACCAAGCTCCACGATCAACACGTTACAGGACTCTGACAAGGGCTCAAGCCCGAGAGAAAAACACAAAATGAAAAAGTTTCTTCTGACAGCCATCGCCTCCGGTCTCGTTGCCGTTGCAGGCCTTGCCAACGCCGCCACCCTGACCGTTGCCGCCACGCCCGTTCCCCACGGCGATATTTTGCGTTTGGTCGAACCCGACCTGAAGGCTCAGGGCATTGATCTTAAGATCGTCGAATTCTCCGATTTCGTGAGCCCCAACATCGCTTTGGACGCCGGCGAAGTGGACGCCAACTACTATCAGCACGGGCCGTTTTTAAATGATGCCGTCAAGACCCGTCGTTTGAAGATCGCTTCCGTCGCTCCGATTCATATTCTCCCCATGGCCGCTTACTCGGACAAGATCAAAAACGTGAACGATCTGCCCAAGGGCGCCAAGGTCAGTATCCCCAACGATCCGGCCAACGGCGGTCGTGCCCTGTTGCTGTTGCAAAAGGCGGGCGTCATTAAATTGAAGGCCGACGCCGGTGTGACTGCTACGCCCTTGGATATCGCCGACAATCCGCGCCGTCTGCGCTTTGTGGAAGTCGAAGCCGCACAAGTGCCGCGCACGATTCCCGATGTGGACTTGGCTGTGGTCAATTCCAACTACGCCATCGGCGTGGGTTTGAATCCCTTGACCGACTCCATCTACTTGGAAGACAAGGACAGCCCCTATGCCGTGGTGGTTGCCGCCCGTCAAGGTCAGGAAAACAAGGCCGAAGTGCAGGCCTTGGTGAAGGTTTTGACGAGCCAGAAGGTCAAGGACTTCATGCTTGAAAAGTACAAGGGTAGCGTGGTGCCTGTTTTCTAAGACAAACGCACTCTCTTTTGAGAAATCCTGAGTCGCTCGCTGACCAATCGTGTCGGCGGGCGATTTTTTTAATCGATTCAGAATATAACGCGATAACAATGTTGAATAAAATTCAACATTGTTATCGGATAAAATCCTAAATGTTTTAAGTTACTTCATTGATAACATTGGGTAAATGCATTTTCCTCGAACGCTTGAATCGACACTTAACAAAGCGAGCGCCTCCCGCAAATGTGTGTCGGTCACCGGTATGCGCGGTAGCGGCAAAACCGCACTATTACAACGAGTAGAACAAGCTCGAGGCTACGTGTCGCTCGCCGATTTCGTTCACCGCGAACTCGCGGGAACATCTCCTGCCGGTTTTTTGAAATCGCATCCGGCCCCGGCAATGTTCGACGATATCGAGAACGCGCCTCAACTGTTAGCGGCTATCGATCGGGCAACCGAACATTCGGACGCTCCGGGACAATATTTGATAGCAAGCTCGTTGCGTCTCTACGATTTACCTCACATCTCCGACACCTTCTCCGAACAAACGGCGCACCTCAACCTGATGCCGCTTTCGATCTACGAACGCGCCGGTTTGGGCGACAGGCAAAAGCCTTTTGTGCCGTCTTCGGCTTGTTATGATGCGACGCCCTTGCCTGTTATGTCCGATTCGGACTTATGGGAGACGATCTTTCGAGGCGGTTTCCCGGAAATTGCGACGGAAACAAATCCGCGGCAATGCCAAGAGTTTTACGAAAGTCTTTCGGAAGAAATCTTGCGACTCGATGTCCGTGCAATTTGTCATTTCGAGCGCCCTCAATCGTTTCGAAAGTTTTTGAAAGCGCTGGCGCATACGGTGGGAGAAGAAGTTCAGATCAACCGCATTGCGCATCTTGCCGACATCAGTATGCCGACAGCCAGGCGGTGGCTCGAAATCGCGCGCGTTTGCGGCCTTACGGTATTGATTCCGGGGTTGGAAATATCGGGCATACAAACCGTGAAGCGCCCGAAACTCTATTTGAGCGACACCGGGCTGTTGTCGATGCTCCTTGATTGCCGTTCAAGCGCACAATTGTCCGAATACGCCTTGGCGCCGCAAATCTTCGAAAACTTCGTCGTGATTGAAATTCTCAAAAGCCATGTGCATAACGGACTGTCCCCGAAACTTTTCCATTACCGCGACAACAAAGGCCGTTCGGTGCCGTTAATGATTGGCGAGGACGACACTTACTGGTGCGTGGATATCAGGCTCACGGCTTATCCGAAAACAAAATTGCGACAAGCTGAAGATATTCTCAAAGCTCGAAACCTCAAAATCGGTTTTTCGTCCATGATCTGCACCGTCGACAAGCCCCAAGGCATTGCACCCGACATCGTTGCCCAAGGCATTTGGACGATTTGAGTTTTCTCACAAAAAAGATATCGAGGCGAAAGTCGTAAAACTCTCACCCCGATCGGGTTTTAGGCTTTAGCGCAAGGTTTTACAGACCCTGCGCCCATCGGTTAACCGATTAAGCCTTTTCCTTTGCGACCTTCTGGCCGGCCACACGACCGAACACCAAGCAGTCGAGAATAGCGACGGAACCCAGACGCACGGCACCGTGCACACCGCCCGTGGCTTCACCGGCTGCGTACAAGTGCGGAATCGGTTCGTCGGTGCGAACGTCGATCACGCGGCAGTCGATATCGGTCACGAGACCGCCCATGCAGTGGTGAACCTTGGGCTGCAATTCGCAAACGTACCAGGGACCCGTGGTGAGCGGCACCTGATCGTTATTGATGTAGCGGCCCCAAACCGGGTCGGACTTCTTCTTGACAACTTCGTTGAAGGTGTCGACCTGCTTCTGAAGCTTGGCGGCGTCAATGCCGGCAGCCTTGGCCAATGCGGCCAAAGAGTCGTACTTTTCAACGATCTTGTTTTCAAGCATGCGTTCCAAAAAGCCCGGACGCTGCTTCTTCAACGGAGCAACGTTGGGTTCGTTACAAATGGCGAAGCACTTCTTGCCGTTGGCCTGTTCGACCATGATGGCGTCGGCTCGAACCTTACGGTTTGCCAATTCGTTCACGAAACGTTCGCCGGCGGCGTTGACCCACAACCCGTATTCGGCAGCGGCCGTCTGGTTGAACTGCCAGCCGATACCCATACCCTTTTCACGCGGGCAGCCCCACGGACCGCACTGGATCCAGTCGGCCTGCACCTGCAAGGCACCGATAGCGGCGGTTTCACGCCAGAGCTCCGACGTAGCGCCCGGCT
>CALKKK010000009.1 GCA_937995395.1 uncultured Sutterella sp.
GAGGTGAATTCTATGACGGTCGCCGACTCCGGCACGCGACGGCGCGTTTGAGTATCTTTACCGTAGGTGACGGTGACGTTGGTGAGGCTTTCTGCCAAGTTCTCACCAGCGGGAATGCGCACGCGCACCATCGAAACTTTTTTCGTCGGAACGATTTCTAAAACAAGTTTGGTCATGGTACGGGCTTTACAAAAGTTGGGGATAGAAGCAATCGAGCGTCTCGTCGCGACGCAAAACCGTGTAGCTGTTGGGCAACTGCTTTAAGGATTTACAGAAAGCAAACATGCCGTCGACATTGGCGTGGCGGATGTTTTCTAAAATGTTGTGGGGCACATCCTTGAGTTTGACGCAACCCGCAAAGGCCTGCTCCAAATTGAGGATGTCCGGATTGTTGACAAAAATCGGTGCGGCAATCGTTTCGAGTTCGCGCAAATCGGCCGCCCATCCGGCAAAGTCTCCGCGCGTTTCCACGGTCTTGGGATGCCAGATCGGCAAAGCCGTATGAATGGCCTTGGTGTGCTTGCCCAAGTAAAACGGTCGCACGGCTTCACGCGGGGTGTAGTGAAGTTTCACGCGATAGAGCCCCGCTGCCGCATAAGCATGATCCAACGTTTGTACATGATTGAAGTCCACCACCTCGGCCTTGCCGTCGCCCCAATCGATGAGGATGTCGCCGTTTAAAGCCAAATCGATCGGATAGAAACAAATGACACTGTGTATTTCGGCATCGGGTGCCGCCCAATCGAAATCGAAACTCGGATTGTTTGCGGTGGCTTTGGGACGATCCCAGCCCATTTCCTCGCGACGATCGGGAGCGCACCAACCGAACAGTGTGCTTGGGGCTCCGGCTAAAAATTCTTCCATGCAAATCGGCAGAATTCCTTCACGGAAAGGATTTTCCACTGCGTCTAAATTCGGACAATCGGCAAAGGTGCGCGCGCAGTCGGTCGATTCTCCTGCCGTTAAAAACGTTTGCGCCTCGATTTTGGCAATGAGCGTTCCCGCAAAGGTGCCGACAAGGCTTGAAAGCTGTCGGCAGGCGTTCATTAAGCCCCCCGGGATACTTTTTAGTTGTGTGCCCGCAAAAGCCCCGTCGAAGTATTCCAATTGGGGATTTCTCAGGAACAGATCCGACGGAATATGTGCCAAACGGCTTTTTCCGTCAGGACTGTCGGCAACGGCCACCGGCGGCAACGTGTCGCTTGCAACCAAACGGAAATTTCCGTCAGTCTCGCCCATGGTCAAAACGGGCAAGGGAGAGTCGATCGAGATCGTCTGATACGGCAGGCTTTTGAGCGGCAACCACCCCATCGGCGTTTTAATCGTCAAGGTGCGTTTGCCCGCAGTGGCATAGCGGTGCGAGAGCTTGGATACCGGCACCAAATCTTCGCGAGTGATCATCTCGTTTAAGGTCTCGTCGTCAATCGTCAAGTCGGGCGACGTTTGACGGCTGTCACCCCAGTCGACGACGATTTCGCCGATCTGATAGGCGGCAAGTTTCGGGACGGCATAAAAGTCGACGCAAATTTCTTCGTCGGCCTTGCTAATGACCGTCAACTGCAGACTAATCGTTTTGGTGGTCGTATCGGTTGCCATAGAGATTTGAGAATCTTTTGCACAAAAATGAGGGCATCGGCCTAGGATTGTACCGAGGAGTTATGCGAAAGGTTGCCTGAAGGTCTCAATTCGTACGCGTATCGGCAAAAAGATTCAGGAGACCATCAAAGCCTACAGTGTCCAGGGCGACTGTGCAGTACGCTCGCAAAATGGGCTTGGGTCTGAAACCCACGCCAAAACCGGACAAATCGATCATTTTGATGTCGTTGGAGCCGTCGCCGCAGCAAATGGCGCGCTTGGGACTGCTGCCAAGTTCTGCCATCGTCTTTTGCACGAAAGCTGCCTTGCCCGAAGCGTCCAAGATCGTGTCGTCCACGGGACCGAAAACGCTTCCGGTGAATTTGCCCTCGACAATTTCAATACGGTTGGCGCAGGTAGCGGTCATGCCCAAACGCTCGCGCATACGTTCCGTCAAACAGGTAAAACCGGAACTCACGATATAGGTTTTTAAACCTTTGCTTTGTGCCACGCGGATAAATTTTTCCACGCCCGGGTTGGGTTGCATACCGGCATAGACCGTGTCGATACAATCGGCCGGCATGTCTTTGAGTAAGGCCACGCGTGCTTTAAGGCTTGCCGCATAGTCGGCAATCTTGCCCGTCATCGCGTCATGCGTGATGCGCGCGCATTCTTCGCCCACACCCAAAATGGCGGCAATCTCATCCAACGTCTCAGTCGAACACAGCGTAGAGTCCATATCGAAAAAGACGGCATCAAAATCGCTTAACTTGATATCGGCCTCGACACAGGCGACATCGACTTTGTGTGCCTTGGCAAGAGTTTCGAGTTCTTCACGGTCAATGCCTTCGGCATCTTTAAAGCGCAGACACGTCTGCGAGATTTCGCAAGGGGACTTGGCAAAGAAAGACACAAAGGCTTTGACGGCATCTTCGGTTAAAGCTGGACTCTGAACAACCCAAAATTTTTCAGACATCGGTTTTTCCTAAAATTCAAAATTCTTTGAAACAGTTATTCGCTCTTGATCGGCGGCAACAAGGCATTGACGACGGTGCGCACGACGCGCAAACGGCTCTCTAAGTCGTGCGACTCGGCGGTGATTTTGAGTTTGTCACCGGTGAGCATGCGCATATCGCGCCTGGTTTGCAGCATCTGAATCAGTTGCATCGGCTCAAAGTGAGGCTTGGCATTAAAGGTGATGATCACCATGCTTTCAGCCGCGTCGATCTTTTTGATGCCGATGGTTTTGCAGTCAAGTCTTAAACGATGCACGGCAATCAAGGCTTTGGCGGCTTCGGGCAACTTACCGAAACGATCGTTTAAGTCGTCGACCACGTGCTCAAGTTCGGTACGGGTTTCGCTTGCGGCCAGGCGTTTATAAAGTCCCAAACGAGCGCTCACGTCGCCCACATAATCATCCGGCAACAATGCCGGTACATGCAGATTAATTTCGGTGAGCGTGGCAAAGGGCTGCTCCAATTGGGGGTCTTCGCCTTTTTTGAGAGCGCGCACGGCGTTTTGCAACATCTGGTTATAGAGATCAAACCCGACTTGGGCCATTTCACCGCTTTGCGAGTCTCCCAAGACTTCACCCGCACCGCGAATTTCCAAGTCGTGCATGGCCAGATAAAAGCCGCTTCCCAAATCTTCCAAGTTTTGGATGGCTTCCAAGCGTCGCTCGGCATTTTTGGTCATGCCGCCTTCGCCGGGCGTTAACAGATAGGCGTAGGCTTGATGGTGACTGCGTCCCACGCGACCGCGCAACTGATGCAACTGCGCCAAACCGAACTTGTCGGCACGGTGCATGATGATGGTGTTGGCAATGGGCACATCGATACCGGTTTCAATAATGGTCGTGCACACCAAGAGGTTATAGGTTTGGCGATAAAAGTCGCGCATCACGCCCTCTAACTCGCGCTCGGCCATCTGACCGTGTGCGACGGCCACGCGCGCTTCCGGAATGAGTTCTTTGAGCATCTCGGCGCGGTTCATGATGGTTTCGACTTCGTTATGTAAGAAGTACACCTGACCGCCGCGCTTGAGTTCGCGAATCACCGCCTCGCGAATGAGTTCTTTGGATTCGCGACGCACAAAGGTCTTGATTGCCAAACGCTTTTGCGGCGCCGTAGCGATGACGGAAAAGTCGCGAATGCCGTCCAAACTCATAGCGAGCGTTCTCGGAATCGGAGTAGCCGTAAGCGTTAAAACGTCGACTTCGCTCCTCAGGCTCTTTAAGCGTTCCTTTTGACGCACACCGAAGCGGTGCTCTTCGTCGATCACGACAAGCCCCAGGCGCTTAAACTGCACTCGGTCGCTCAAAAGCTGATGCGTGCCGATAGCGATATCGACGGTTCCTTCGGCCAAACCTTTGATGGCTTCTGCGGTTTGTTTGCCGGAGCGGAAACGAGACAACTCGGCGATTTTCACGGGCCATGCAGCAAAGCGGTCTCTAAAGGTCTGGGCATGCTGCTCAGCTAAAAGGGTGGTGGGGCAAAGGACTGCCACTTGTTTGCCGTTCATGGCTGCCACAAAGGTTGCACGCAGCGCCACTTCCGTTTTGCCAAAGCCCACGTCGCCGCACACCAGTCGATCCATGGGACGACCTGAATGCATGTCGGCAATGACAGCATCAATCGCAGTTGCCTGATCGGGCGTTTCTTCAAAGGCAAACCCTTCGCAGAAGGCTTCGTAGTCCGCCATTTCGGTATTGAATACAAATCCGGGACGCGCCTCGCGCATGGCGTATAAGTGCAAGAGTTCGGCAGCGGTATCTCTCGCTTTTTGTGCAGCCTTTTTGCGTGCTTTTTCCCAGTCGCCGCGCCCCAAACTGTGAAGCGGAGCGTGTTCGCTGTCCATGCCCGTATAGCGACTGATCAAATGCAATTGCGCGACCGGCACGAAGAGCTTGGCGTCGTTGGCATAGAGAATGCTCACGAATTCGGCCGGTCCCTCGGAGGTCACAATCGTTTCCAACCCCTGATAGCGACCGATGCCGTGCTCGATATGTACGACCGGGTCGCCGGCGCGCAATTCGCTGATGTCGCGAATCATCGCTTCTACATTGGTGTGGCGCGACTTGATGCGAGAGCGCCGTGCCGTGGCCTTGACCGAATAAAGTTCGTTTTCGGTAATGACCGTCACGGCCGGGTTTTCGAGTCTGAAACCGGTTAATAACGGCGAAATCGATGTGGTGACGAGCTCGTCGGTTGCTAAAAAGTCGGAGAAGTATTCAAGAGACGTGAGTTCTTGTTTGCCTTGACGCAAAAGCTCGGACAAACGTGCTTCTCGACCGCGGCTGCTGGCCACGATCAAGGTCTTGGCTTTGCGCACGCGTTGTGCTTCCACAAAGGTTTTGAGTTTGGCGGCAGGATCCTTGGCCTTACGATCGATTTCGACGTCGGCACCGATGCCTGCATCGTCCGTCGTTAAAGCAATGCGCCCGAATTTGGCGATCGTCTTATAAAACGTTTCACTCGTTTGGAACAGCGCTTCCGGGGGCAAAGCCGGACGCTCCGGGTCGTGAGACAAAAACTCCCAACGCGCACGCGTTTCGGTCATAAAGCCGTTTAACGCACCTTCGACGTCGCCGATCGTGACGATCACGGCGTCTTCGGGCAAATAGTCGGATAGCGTTGCCGTTTCTTCAAAAAAGAGCGGCAGATAGTATTCGATGCCGGCCGAGGGCACGCCGTTGCCGATATCTTTATAAACCGGACAACGGTTGGGGTCGACCGAAAAAGCTTCACGCCAGCGTTGACGGAAAGATTGGCACGACAGATCGTCGATCGGGAATTCATGCCCCGGCAAAATGCGCACGTTGTCGGTCGTTTCCGTACTTCGTTGGCTATCCGGATCGAAGTATTTGATGGATTCGATTTCGTCGTCAAATAAGTCCAAACGCAAAGGCGCCTTGACCCCCATGGGGAAAATATCGACGATGCCGCCGCGCACACAGAATTCACCCGGTGCTACGACTTGCTCCACTCGCCCGTAACCGGCAGCCACAAGGTCTGCTTCCAAATTTTCCGTGCGAATCGTTTGGCCGACCTTAAAAAAGAACGTGTTGCCCGTGACAAAGCTCTTCGGACTGATTTTTTGCGCAGCGGTTACGGCTGTCGCAATCAGTGCGTTGACGCCAGAGCCTTTGGACGACAGGCTCAAGCGATAAAGTGTTTCGATACGTTCGCTCACCAAGTCCGCATGCGGGCTCATGGTGTCGTAGGGCAGTGTTTCCCAGTCGGGGAAAGCCACAGCTGTCAATTCGGGATCAAGCCACGCTAATTCCTCGGTCAAGCGTGTGACGTCGGAAGGTTGCGCACAAACTACCGCCACCGTTTTGCCGGCGCATTGAGCCTTTTGAATCAAAGACACCAGAGCAATGGAGTCGCCTGCGCCTTTGGGTGCTGTCAGTTTGACTTTGGCACCTGTTGCAGGGAACTTGAAATCGGTAAAAAGGTCGGGATAAGCGACTTTGGACATGGCGATAAATGAATGCGCTAAAACGCGTTGGACAGTCGGGCAAACGAACAAAAATCAAAGGGGTAGTTTAACGGCTTTGACCGCATCCATAAAGGGCATGACGGGGAATTTTGCCGATTTTGTCGCATTCTGATCTTTTGTTTCCCGGTGCTATGCAAGTATCGAGTTGGGGACTTCAAGATTCTTTTCTAAGTTTTTTCGAACCAGCTCCAAAAACGAAGCTGCAGCACCTGCCAAAACGCGATCGCTACGGTATAAGACAACATAACGACCGCGAGGAAGCTGTGTATCGGTTCGTAGTTCAAAGGTCCCGGGGATCTCTATCGGTTCTAAGGGAGAACGTGGTTGCACAATAACACCGAGACCAAAGCCGGCACGGACAAATTCGTGCGTCATGGCCATGGTTTTGGTTTCCCACCGAACGTTGAGTTGAAGTCCCCGGCTAAGGAAAAGACGTTCTATATAGTCTCGAGAATTGTTTCCAGACCGTAATACAACGATATCGTGGCGATTGATTTCTTCGAGCGTTACCGTGTGGTCTTCGAGGTTCGGATAGTGCGCACGACTGGCCAAAATGCTGTAATCAAACTTCCCAATCGTTTCTTCAGAAAAACCGGGCTCAATCGGTCCGAATTCGGGAGTGGCCAGAAATAATAGGTCTACTTGGTTATTACGCAATAAATCGAGCATGTTTTGCATGCGATTTTCGATTTCCATGCGAATCTGAACGTCCGGCCTTTTTGCATGAAATTGCGAGAGCTGCTCCGTTAAGCACGTCTGCATCACCAAAAGAGGACAGCCGATTCGGATCAGGCCGGCTTTTTGTGCACGAATGTCTGTCAATTGGGAGCTGCCGAGGCGCAAGACCTCAAACATTTTTTGTGTTGTTTCAATCAATGCCTGACCTTCGGCAGTTAAAACCAGGCGTCGGCTGACGCGTTCGAAAAGTCGGCAATCGAGCTGTTCTTCAAGTTGCGAAATCGCATGAGAAACAGCCGGTTGGGTGATGAAAAGTGCCTTGGCTGCCGTAGTCATGCTGCCGAGTTGTGCAACATGATGAAAGACACGAAGCAGTTCAAGGCTGATTTCAGAAAGAGCACGAATGCGCATATATAAAAACCATTTATGAATTCATAGGAATATATCATTTGTTTTTATTTAATGTAAGGGAAATAATTCTTTCGTACTAAATAATTATTCCTATACGAGGAGAAACACAAATGATTTCTATGAAACGTCGTGCACTTGTTCAAGCCGTTGTAGCCGCAATCGGTGCCGGTACGATTCCTGCCTTTGCAATGAGTGATCCGTTTGAGATTCCCGGAAAGTGGGATCGCACTGTCGATGTGGTCGTGATCGGTGCAGGCGGTGCCGGTTTGACAGCTGCCGTATCTGCCAAAGAAGCCGGTGTGAAGCATGTTTTGGTGCTTGAAAAAATGGCGTTTCCGGGCGGCAATACTGTCTTGGCCGGCGGTGGTTTCAACGCTGCAATCAAGGCTGATTATGAGAAGTTCGGCATTAAAGACTCTCCTGAACTGCATGCCAGTCAAACGCTTGCTGCCGGTGACTACCGCGGCAATCCCGAAATTGTGAAAAAACTTACGGCTCTGGCTCCGGAAAGTGTGCAATGGCTCAAAGATCACGGCGTCAAGTTCCAGGATCGCATTTATCAAATCTACGGTGGTTTACATCCGCGTGCACGCAATCCGCTTGGTCCGCGCGGCTCTGCTTATATTCAGGCTTTGGCTCATGTCTGTGAAGAGAAAAACATTCCGATTCAAACAGAAACCAAAGTTGTTTCTCTCATTCGTGAAAAACCGTTCTCCGGACGAGTGGTCGGTGTGAAAACCGAGTATGAGGGTAAGACAGAATTTATTCGAGCTAAAGGCGGTGTGATCGTATGTGCCGGCGGTTTTTCTGCCAACGCTAAACTTTGCGGATTGCACGATCCTCGCTTGGAAAAACTTGGTACGACGAATCATCCGGGTGCTACCGGTGAAGTTCTCAGTGAACTGATTGATCTCGGCGCTCAAACGACAGGTCTGGATTACATTCAGTGCATCCCGGGGGGCTTACTCGATGGCAAGAAGTACCCGAATCTGTTTACCCATGTGGATCGCTTTATCTTCACCAACCTGAACGGTCAGCGTTTCATTCGTGAAGACGCACGTCGCGATGTTTTGCGCGACGCCATGCTTGAACAACCCGAAATGATCGCATGGACGATCATTGATGCCGACGGCTTCGAATTGCAGAAAAATTCGAAGGGGCCCGAAAATGAAGCTGCAATGAAAGCCGGGACGCTCTTTGTTGCAAACACCCCTGAAGAATTGGCTAAGAAAATGGGCATTAAACCCGAGGTGTTGCGTCAAACGATTGACACGTACAACAAGGCTGTCACAACCAAACAAGATCCTTTCGGACGTGCTCCCAATATGCTGGTCAATCAGATTATTCGTCCGCCGTTTTATGCCGGGCAGGTGACGATGAAGCGTCACCACACGATGGGAGGTGTTGTGATTGATACCGATGCACACGTGATCGATCGCGACGGAAAGATTATCCCCGGACTTTGGGCAGCAGGTGAAATTACCGGCGGCGTGCACGGTACGAACCGCGTCGGCGGCAATGCTATGGCCGATATTTTCACTTTCGGTCGTGTCGCTGGTCAGAGTGCAGCCAAAGAGTTGTCCGCGAAATAAAAGGCGCAGTTTGTAGCTAACAAATTGTGTAACAACGTGATTTGTACACGTCTAAGACGTTACTTTTGTTTGAAGCAACTCAGGTAGAGAGGGCGGGAAGATCGATATCCCGCCCTTTATTCTTTTTGAGATTTGTTGTTCAAAGTAAATGGGTAGAAGCGGGAATTCGATTTGGTTTTATGTCGAAATAATGCAACAAAAGAGGACTCCACCGTAGATAAGCACCGTTAGCAGATGCAAGTTATTCTCGAAGAAAATGTTGATTTATTGTAACGAAATTTTGAACCAATAAAAGAGTTATGTCTTTGAGTGGTAAGGAAATCAGATGTTTGTCTTAGTGACAGATTGTAAAGAATATGTTACATTTCGCAACTATTGAGAATAGTTCTCATTCTCGTTAATTCAAATTTCTATACGTTTAACCTTATGAAAGACAACAACGTTTTTGCGGATTCCGTCCTCGGCAAGGAATCCTCTCACTCGCTGATTCGTCTCAGCATGATTGCCGCTGCCGTTTTTTGTGCATGTTCGACGTATGCCCAGACCGCCCGCGTGGGGGGGGCGATGACGTTGTAGACACTGAAAATATCGTTGTCACAGCCGGCAGTTTGTCGACAACGACCGAAAACAGCAACACTTATAAGTCGTCGGCTATGAGTACGACGACCGGTCTCGAACTATCTCCTCGCGAAACGCCGCAGTCGGTCAGTAACATCACCAAAAAGCAGATCGACGATCAGGGGATTACCAACATTGATGACGCCTTGAAAACAACGACGGGTGTTATGGTCATCCCCAGTTCCGGCAAGAGCCGTATTATGTCGCGTGGGTTTTATATCTCACAGATTGAAGAAGACGGCATTTCCGGTCCCTTGGTCGGTGGTGCAAACGGCAACGTTAATCGCGACTCCATGAGTATGAGTGATCTCGCAATTTACGATCATATCGAAGTTGTTCGCGGTCCGACCGGTCTCACTCAATCTGCAAGCGAACCCGGCGGAACGATCAATGTCGTGAGAAAAAAGCCCACTTCCGAATTCCAAGCTTCTGCTGAGGTGGATGTGGGGAGCTGGGATTATTACCGCGGTGTCGCCGATATTTCCGGTAGTCTCAATGATGCCAAAACGCTTCGCGGCCGTCTTGTCGGCGTGATGCAAAAACGCAATTCTTTTAAGGATACGGTAGAGTCGCAATCGGGAACGCTTTATGGCGTTATCGAAGCCGATTTGGCCGAGAGTACCAAGTTAACTGTGGGTGGTCTGTTCCAAGAGTCTTCCGATGTTCCGGATTTGTATGGTGTACCTTTGGGGCTAAACGGGGCAGATCTGAATTTGCCTGAAAGTGCCTATTTTGGTTTTGATTGGCAGAAAGAAAAGTTTGTCAAACGAAATCTCTTTGCTGAATTGGAGCACTACTTCAACGATGACTGGAGAGTCACTGCAAAAGCGACTTATACCACGACAAATTCTTGGAGTTCTTATGGTGCTTTGGCTAATTTTGGCACTAGAAAAAATCCGTATTACGGTGTCAACCCTGATGATCCGGTTCTCAAAGCCAATAATTTCAGTCATTATGCAAACAGTGGAAAACTGTTCGGAGCGACCGTTACTTTAAACGGTGTGTACCGAGTCTTTGGTCAAGAGCATGATCTGTTTGTGACAACTAATTACTCTTACACGCATACGAATTCAAACTACCGAAATATTCTCAACAGTACAGAGTTTAATATTTGGAACTTTACGGGTAGCGAGCTGGCCGAACCCGATTGGTTTGATAATAATAATCTGTATTACAACATCAAGTACAACTACGTTATAAGGGATATGGGGATTCGCTTCGGTACTCGTTATAACTTCAATGATGATTGGCATTTGATTGCTGGGGCTCGCTACGCTAAGTACAAGACGGAGAGTATCAGTGATTCTCCGATATACGAAGGGAAGGTTAGTAGTAGGCATAGTGCAAGCGAACAAACCGACAGTCGCCTTATTCCCTATCTGGGCCTAACTTGGGACGTGACAGATTCGTCAAGCATTTACGTCAGTTATACCTCGATTTTCAATCCGCAAAGCGGTATGGACATCAATGGCAATTCGCTTAAACCGATTGTCGGTGTGAACTACGAATTCGGTATCAAGTCGGAATTTTTTAATAATCGGTTAAATACTTCTGTCGCAGTATTTTGGCTTGAACAACAAAATCGGGCATTGGATTTGGACACGCAGATTGATGGTGTATGGCGGTATGACGCATCCGGAGAGGTTCTTAGCAAAGGTTTCGAAGCGGAAGTTTCTGGAGAAGTATTACCCGGTTGGAACGTGTTTGCCGGTTATACCTGGAACATGAATGAATATCGTGTTAAAGAAAGTTCAACAGCATTGGTAGGACAAACGTTTAGAGCCTTTGTACCGAAGCACCTCTTCAAGTTGTACACGAGTTGGAACTTGCCGGGTGCCGCGCATCGTTGGACGATCGGCGGTGGCGTGCAGGCTCAGAGCTCCGCCATGAGCGCATATAACATCGTCACGCCTGGTAACGCCATCTGGAACGCCAATGTCCAGTATAAGCCGACCAACAACTTGCAGGTGAGTTTCATCGTTAACAACTTGTTTGACAAGGAGTACTACCTCAATGTCAACAACCGACATTACGGTGGCAACAACTTCTTGGGCGATCCGAGAAACTTTACCTTAAAACTTAACTATCAATACTAAACGATCGGTTGATAACCGGTATCAAGACGGTCTCTTTTTGCGTGTGAAATGTTTGCTCGCAGTAGGGGACCGTCTTGCAGTTTGACGCAATTCGACGAATGAAATGAAGACACTCCGCAATTTTTTGTGCCTTGCCGCGCCGTATTGGTATTCAAGAGAACGTTGGTACGCTTGGGTCATGCTCGTTGCCGTGATTGGTTTTGCCATGGGCATCGTTCAGGTGGGCGTGTATTTGAGCCATTGGAACAAACGTTTTTACGATGCCTTGGCTCGATACGACGCCGGCATGATGCCCGACTTGATTCTTGAGTGGTTGGGTTTTATCGCCATCACCGTTTTGTTTGTGATTTGCGGCAGTTGGTTGCAAAAACGACTGTTTCTGGATTGGCGAGAACATCTGACGCATTGGTTTGAAAATCGTTGGATGAGAGACCATGCGCAGTATCGAATCAAACTGCGTGAGGAACCGGACAACCCCGATCAGCGTATCCAGGAAGACTGCTCCCAACTTTCCGAACGTACGATCGTGCTGGTGAAGTATTTCATTATGAATGCCTTTAAGCTCGTGGCTTTCGTTTCCATTTTGTGGGGCTTGTCCGGCGTTCAACACATCGAATTTTTGGGTGTCGAATGGGAAATCCACGGCTATTTGGTCTGGGTGGCACTGCTGTGGTCGGTGCTTTGTACGATCGTCACGCATTTGATCGGTCGAAAATTAAAACCTTTGAACGTGGCGCGACAACATCGCGAAGCAGACTTTCGTGCGACGTTACTGCGCGTGCGTGACGGCGCCGAACAAGTGGCTTCCTTACGAGGCGAGTCCACGGAACTTGAACGCTTTCGTGCACGATTTGCGCGCATCAAAGAAAATTGGCTCGAATTGATTAAGCGCGAGTTTCAACTCGAAGCTTTTACCGCAAGCTATTTGCGCATTAACAATCTCATCTCTGTTTTGGCCGGTTTGCCGCTTTATTTAACTCACGCCATGACGTTCGGCGACTTGATGCAAGCCCGTAGCGCCTTTTCAAGCGTGCAGGACGGTTTCGGCTGGTTTATGGACTACTACAAGCGCATCATGGAGTGGGCGGCAGTTGTCGAGCGTTTAAACGGCTTTGACGAGAGTTTGCAAGCCGTGCAGTCCGACACGGACTTGCCGGGAGAAGAACAGACGGGTGCCGGTGTCGCCGCTCAAGATCTGTCCGTCTTTACACCGTCAGGGGAG
>CALKKK010000010.1 GCA_937995395.1 uncultured Sutterella sp.
CCAAACACGTCCCCGATCAGTCCTGCCCTACCAATCTCTACAAAGAGCATTGGAACGAAGACTGCCTCAAACTCGTCTGCGGCTTAGCGAACGACTCTGAGACGGGCGGCAGACTCCTGATCGGTTTCACAAGCCTTGGTAAACTCATCGGTATTCCTGACGCTGACACACTTGCCGACACTGTCCAAACGCAGATTCGCCAAGCATTGGGACTCGCTCTCGATGTTCGTACCGAAACGACCGACGCAGGGCTCACATTTATCAGCATCGACGTTGCCCCTTCGCACAACCCGGTGAGCTATCGCGGCACGTACTACCTCAAAAGCGGTGATGTGCCCCACGCTCTCGAAGGCGAATCGCTTCGAATGCTAATGAATCGCAAACTGCAACGCAGCTACGACAGCGTTCCGGTGCCGGGATTGAAGTTACAGGATTTTGACGATGCCGCCTTGAATGACTTCCGCAAGAAAGCCAAATTCTCCGGCCGCTTGTCCGAAGCCATCCTCTCGTCAGACACCCACGAACTCTTGAGTGCCTTGAACCTGAGCGAAGGTGACGACTACACCCACGCAGCGGCGCTTTTGTTTCATCCAGATCCCGAGAGATTCGTCACAGGGGCCTATATTAAGGTGGGATTTTTCGGGAGCATTCGTATTTGGTCTTTCAAGACGAGTTCCACGGCTGTATCTTTAGCCAGTTTAAGACCTGCTGGGATGTTCTCACCACCAAATACCTGCGATTCAATATCAGCTACCAAGGCACCGATCCGTACGACACACTGCCGGTGGACGAAGGCGCGCTCAAAGAAGTGCTGCTTAACGCCCTCATTCACAAAGACTACGGAGTGCCCACGCCCGTTCAAATTCGCGTCTTTGCCGATCGTTTGGAAATCGTCAATTGTGGCGCATTCCCTGAAAACAACACTGTCGAAAGTCTGCTTTTATCCCGCGAAAGCCGACCGAGAAACCCGCACATTGCCAATGCGTTTCTAAAGGCCGGCGTGATGCCAACCTGGGGAGGCGGCATCAAGCGCATCGTCAACGGTTGCTCGCAAAAACCCGGCAGCTCAGTCAAATTCAAAGAAGAAGCCGGTGCTTTTCGCGTCATCCTGCACTACGCCAAGAGTGTCAAGTAAACTCTTCCCAAACGACGAGAATTTCTATGCATACTGAAACCACAATATACGAATCCTTTTCGATTGAGTTCGGCGGAAAAGCCTTTCATCAGTGTAAGGTTCCTGCAGCTGCGCTGGCTCAATCATTACTTGCCTTGGACGGTTTGGCCAGAAAGTCGTCTGAAGCTGTCTATGGAACCGATTGCCAAACCGAAGTCAAAATTCAAGCCGACTCCAACCAAGGCTCTTTTATCGTTGATTTGGCTATTGGATGCGACGAGGAAGATCCTTTGACCAATGGCGGCTCTACGGCCGTGCGCATGATTCTAGGTGTCATCAACCTCGGGAAATGGGCGTGCGGCAAAAAAGTGAAGGTCATCGAAGCCGATCCCTCAAAGGTCGATGTCAAAATTGAAAATCACGAAGGGCAAGGGATTTACCACAACCGTGTTGCGGTCAACATCTACAACCTATCCCGCACCCAATCTCAATTGTCACGACTGACGCAGACTTTAGAGATCGAGGGCGCCGATACGATCAAGATTGTCTCCTTGGACAAACCTTCCGAACAGGAAACCATCACAAAAAAAGAGCGGCAATTCTTCCGCCTTGAAGAAGGCATCGTTTTAACGGACAATGAAACCGATGTTATTTTGGAAGTCATCGGCCCAATGCTTAACGGCTCTTCCAAAGGCTGGCGCTTTAGCGAAGGCGAGGGCGGTCTGGAATTTACGGCAAGCGTTGAGGACGAGGAATTTCTCCGTAAAATCATCCGGCGCGAACTATCTCTGGTGAGCGGCATGAGTATCAGAGCCTCGGTACGAACCGCTCAACGAAAAACTGTTCGTACGACAACCGAACGCACCATCACGGAAGTCAAGGAAATATTCCTTCCCGACGCTGAGTAAAACCGTTTCAAGCCGCTGTCAAAGCGGCTTTACTTTAGGTATCAAGCAGACAAACACCCCGGCACCCAAGCCGGCAACTCTTGAGCTCGCATCACCTCTTTGTCACCCCTCACCCGCATAAGCGTCAGGAAATCGTCCCCGGAGTTGTCCAAAAGAAGAAATCGATCGGCCATTGGCAAAACCTTGGCAACGTTCGCAAGTGACCTCTCCCGCCGCCTTTCGATGTCTTTCTCAGCAATATCGTGACCGCCGGCCGCTACACGCGCTCTGACACGCGCTTTGTGCAACTCGACAGAATCCAATCCGATGTAAACGAATACAACCTTGTATCCCAAGCTCACAGCCTCAAGGACGAGCTCCACGGTACTGTTGCCCGCAAGCGTCGTCTCCACCAAGAAGTCTTTGCCACCGGCCATTAACGCACGCCGTCGTAGCAACGCCAGCCGCCCAGCTCGCATCGGGTTGTCCGGACACTGGGCAAACATAATCTCGTCAGGATTAATAACTTCCACAGCTTCGAGCACTTGAGGACAAACCTCACCCAAACGCCGTACCAACGTCGTCTTTCCCGCCCCATTGGCACCGTCCACGACAACAAGCCGACGGTGCCCGGCAAGCGCATCCAAATCGTTTCTCAAAAAAGCCATCGGATTGAGGGGCGCATCCATAGAATTCTCGTTTGTCATCTCAGTATTTCCTGTCGAAATTAAACACGAGAAAATTCTAAGAAGCTCCTCCCGGCAAAAGTTTTTCCGCAATGTCTGCAATCGGCACAAAATGTAAATGTCGCCCACCCTCACAAAAGCCGCGCATACAAAAACTCCGCACAAGTATCACTCATGCGGAGTCTTTTAGACTTTAACAAGTAACGAAGCGATTACTTCGTCATCGTTGCGAGCTTACGCCACGTATCGACCACCGTGTCGGGGTTCAACGAAATGCTTTCGATGCCTTCGTTCATCAACCAAGCGGCAAAGTCGGCATGGTCGCTCGGACCCTGACCGCAGATGCCGACGTACTTGCCGCGAGCACGGCAAGCCTGGATGGCCATGGACAGAAGAGCCTTCACGGCTTCGTTGCGTTCGTCAAAGCTTGCAGCCACCAAACCGGAGTCGCGATCCAAGCCCAAGGTCAACTGGGTCAAGTCGTTGGAACCGATGGAAAAGCCGTCGACGTAATCCAAGAACTTGTCGGCCAAAACGGCGTTGGACGGGATTTCGCACATCATGTTGAGGCGCAAACCGTTTTCACCGCGCTTCAAGCCGTACTTGGCAAGGATTTCGGTGACACGTTCGATTTCGGCCACGGTACGCACAAACGGAACCATGAGTTCGACGTTGGTCAAGCCCATTTCGTCGCGCACGCGCTTCATGGCCAAGCATTCGAGTTCGAAGCAATCGGCAAAGCTGTGAGCGATGTAGCGGCTGGCACCTCTAAAGCCCAACATCGGGTTTTCTTCATCGGGTTCGTACAAAGCACCGCCGATCAACTTCTTGTATTCGTTACTCTTGAAGTCGGACATACGAACGATGACCTTGTTCGGGTAGAAAGCGCAGGCAATCGTTGCCACGCCTTCGGCGAGCTTGCTGATGAAGAATTCGCGCGGGCTTGCATAGCCGGCAGACAAGCGTTCGACGACATCGCGCATTTCGCTCGAAATGTTCGGGTAGTCAAGCACCAACTTCGGATGCACGCCGATGTTGTTGTTGATGATGAATTCCAAGCGAGCCAAACCGACACCCTTGTTCGGAATCTGGCAGAACTCGAAAGCCAATTGCGGGTTACCGATGTTCATCATGACCTTCACAGGGATTTCGGGCAATGCGCCGCGCTGAACTTCTTCAACGACAAATTCCTGAATACCGTCATAGATGTTGCCGGTATCGCCTTCGGCGCAAGACACGGTCACTTCCTGGTTCTCTTCAAGCACATCGGTTGCGTCGCCGCAACCCACCACAGCAGGAATACCAAGTTCGCGGGCAATAATAGCTGCGTGGCAGGTACGACCGCCGCGGTTGGTGACGATGGCGCTGGCGCGCTTCATCACGGGTTCCCAGTTGGGATCGGTCATATCGGTAACGAGCACATCACCCTTTTGCACGCGATCCATTTCGCTGGCGTCATGCACGATACGCACGGGACCGGCACCGATCTTCTGACCGATGGCACGACCTTCGACAAGCACCTTACCCTTGGTCTTTAAGGTGTAGCGCAACTGAACGTCGGTATTGGTCTGACGGCTCTTGACGGTTTCGGGACGAGCCTGCAGGATGTAGATCTTGCCGTCGATACCGTCCTTACCCCATTCAATATCCATGGG
>CALKKK010000011.1 GCA_937995395.1 uncultured Sutterella sp.
CGTTTTGGCGCGCTTTGCCGATGCGCATCCGTTTTCTGCCAAAACCCAAGAAGGTCAAACGGCCGAGCCCGTCGTCATTCCTTTGAGCATTGCCGAAATGCCCGAGGTCACCGAGCACGACATTTCGATGGCCAAAGACTATTTGCCGCCTTACGGTCTTTGGGTGGAATTGGTTTTGCCCGATAACAACGGCCAACCTTTGCGTGCAGCGTTGGTCTTGTGGCGACAAACGCCATGGACTAAAGACGACGGCGTGCTTTTGACGTATTTGGCCAAAAGCTATGCCTATATTTGGGGTGCCTTTCCGGCAGGCAGAGGCGATTGGTTGGGCACAAGCGGCGTGAAGAAAAGTTCGCACCGCGCCAAAGCGCTTTGGAGCCAAAAACGTGTGCGTATCGCTTTGGCGGTTGCCGTTTTGGCCGTGTTGTGTTTCCCGGTCAGACAATCGGTGTTGGCGCCTGCTGAAATCGTGCCTGCCGATCCCTTCGTGGTGCGCTCTCCCATGCAAGGGGTGGTGTCCGAAATCACGGTCAAACCCAATCAAGCGGTGAAGGCAGGTGACGTGATCGTGCGCATGGATTCGCGTGATCTCAAAGGGCGGCTACAAGCTGCGCGCCAAGCTTTGGCTGTGGCACAAGCCCAGCTTTTGCAAGGCCAGCAGGAAGCTTTTATTGACGATCGCAGCAAGATGCAATTGGGCGTGTTGGAGCGTCGTCGCAATCAGGCCCAAAGTGAATGGGAGTTTTTAACCCAGGAATTTGCCCGCACCGAAATCAAAGCCGAAATAGACGGCGTGGCGATCTTTAGCGATCCGCAAGAGTGGAGCGGCAAAGCCGTTTCTGTGGGCGAGCGCATCATGACCATTGCCGAGCCCAAGAGCACGCTTTTGGAAGCCGAAATTCCGATTGCCGATGCCGTGGACTTGCCGCAAAACGCCGAGGTGAGCTTTTTCCAGCATGCCGAACCCACTTCTCCCGTGGATGCCAAGCTCGTGAGCGTTGCCTATCGCAGCTCTCCGACAGCCGACGGAAGTTTGGCCTATCGTGCCCGAGCCGTCATTGAAAACGAAGCGGCAGACTCCGACAAACTCACCGTGGGTCGTCGCGGTACGGCCAAGTTTTATGGTCATCGCACACCCTTGGGCGTTTATCTCTTAAGAAGGCCGTTGGCCACATTGCGCCTGTGGTTGGGCTTCTGACACGTAGGATAAGCGATGCCCGATCTTGCGATTTCCACCTCGAATCCTTTGCAAAAGTCGGTCGCCGGTCTTCAGGCGATGGCTTCCGGCGCCCAAAAAGCACAAGATGCGTTGCCGGCATTGCGCCAAGACTTGAAGTTGCACGAGGGGCCGAGCGCCGAGGACGGCTCGCCCACCTGGATTTTGGAAGACCCGGCAAGCGACAGGTTTTATCAGTTGGGATTTTTGCAGGGTGAACTGTTGGCGCGCTGGCACTTGGGATCAGTGACCAAAATCGTTGCCGCGGTTTGCGATCAAACGCTTTTGACCGTGACACCTGATGAGGTCAAAGATTTCTGCAAGTTCTTGGTGCGCATGAACCTGGTGCAGGACGCCGGCATTTCGGCGCGACTTACGCAAGCCGATCGGCAGAAGCCTAAGCAGACAATCTGGAAATTTTTGCTGCACCATTATCTTTTTTTCCGCATTCCGTTGGTGAGCCCCGATGCGCTTTTAAAAAAGACGTTGCCTTTTATTGAGAACGTGTTCTTTTCCAAGCTCTTTTGGAAAATCACTTTCTTGGCACTTTTGACGGCGCTCTTTTTGATCGGTCGCCAGTGGGATGCGTTCTCGCACTCCTTTCAGTACTTCTTTACTTGGGAGGGGGCGGCGTTTGCCGGCTTGACGCTTGTCTTTACCAAGATGATTCACGAATTGGGGCATGCGTACACGGCCGAGCATTTCGGTTGTCGCATTCCGACGATGGGTGTGGCTTTCATGGTGATGATGCCATTGCTATATACCGACACGACGGCGGCTTGGCGTCTGAAAGCCAAGCGAGAACGCCTGTTGGTGTGTTCAGCCGGTGTCATCAGCGAATTGACGTTGGGCGTTTGGGCGGCGCTTCTTTGGTGCTTCCTACCCGAAGGATTGCTTAAAAGTGCGTGCTTCATGTTGGCTACGACCACGTGGGTGATGACGTTGGCGATCAACATGTCGCCCTTTATGCGCTTTGACGGCTATTACTTTTTGTCCGACCTTTTGGGCGTTGCCAACCTGCATCAAAGAAGTTTTGCCGTTGCCAAAAATGCGCTGCGTCGCATCTTTTTGGGCGTGAACGAACCCGATCCCGAAACGTTTGATCCGTGGCTGAAAAAAGTGCTCGTCGCTTACGCTTATGGTACGTGGATTTATCGCTTCTTTCTTTTTTTCGGGATTGCGGTATTGGTCTATCAGGCCTTTTTTAAGGTCTTGGGTATTTTCCTTTTCTGTGTGGAAATCTCGGTTTTTATTGTTTTACCCATCATGAAAGAGCTCAAAAGTTGGTTCAAATACGCCAAGGAAAACAAAACGACCAAGCGTGCGTGGGTGACCTTCGGTGCGGCGGCGGTTTTAATTGCCATTTGCTGCATTCCGTGGAATACGTCCGTGACGGTACCGGCGCTGTTGCGTCACGCGGGCGAAACGCACTTTTATGTGCCGGCAGCTTCCCGTATCGAGTCGGTCAATTTGTCTGTCGGACAAGATGTCAAAGCGGGCGACGTACTGGCCGTTTTGGATTCTCCGACGTTAAAGCAAGAGCTCAAGCA
>CALKKK010000012.1 GCA_937995395.1 uncultured Sutterella sp.
AATGCTGCCGGAATTTTTTGCCTGTATGTTGCCGCCAAGCGTTGTGGCCAAACCCATTGCCGACGTGACGCCCTTTATCCGACTTTCGATTGCTTGGAATGCGTCGGTCGAAAGCACGCCGCGCGACGAAGCCCTGCGTTTGGCGGGCGTTCTCAAATAGAAAAACGCCGACTCGTAAATATCGAATCGGCGTTTGGCAAACATAAGTGCAAATGAATTACTTCAAGGGCTTGCCGTTAGCATCGGTCAACTTAGCTTCTTTCATCAAGTTGTCAACGTACGTTTGAGCACGCTGCTGCGTCAAGAGCTGACGCAACACGGGAGCATCCTGTTCAAAGTTTGCATAGCGCTGTGCGGTACGACGGCCTTCGAGCTTGATGACGTGGTAGCCCAAGTGGGTCTTCACCGGCTTGCGCGCCAACTGACCTTCCTTCAAGTTTTTGAAGCCGTCGGCGAATTCTTTGTCAAAGAGGTTGGGGGAGTTCCAATCGATCAAACCGCCGGCAGCACGATTTTGAGCCGTGTCGATGGACTTTTCGCTGGCAAGCTTGGCGAAGTCTTCACCCTTACGGATGCGACGCAACAAATCGTTGGCTTCCTTTTCGGTCTTCACCAAAATGTGACGCACCTGCACTTCGCTGTTGCCCCAGCGCTTCTTTTCGCTGTCAAAGAGAGCCTTGACGTCGGCGTCGCTTACCGGGTTTTGTTGCAACCAAATGTTGACCACCGAGCTCATCAGGATGTTTTTGGTGGAGTTGTCGATCAACTGCTTGACGTCGTCGCGCTGGCCCACCATCTGCTTGCGGGCTTCCTGCAACAAAATCTTGTCACGAATCAAAAGGGAGCGCACTTGGCTTTCCAACTGAGCCGTACGTTGAGCACCGCGATCGGTGTACTGGCGAATCAGCTGTTCTTGCTCGGCCTTGGTGACGGTTTCGCCGTTGACTTGAAAGGTCGAGGTTTCGGCAAAAGCGCTGCCGCAGGCCAAAACGGCAGACAACGCGACAGCAGACAGTGCGGATTTTTTCAGAGACATTTTTGACGATCCTTTGATACAAAAATCAGGTAACTCTCATTCTTGCAGGGATTTGCCGTTTTTCAAAATCCAAAAGGCCAATCCAATTGTAAAAATGAATGTCAGCGCCATGAGGCCGAACAGTTTGAAGTTGACCCAAACGTCGGTCGGGAAAGTGTAGGCGACAAACAGATTGACAAAGCCTACGGCAATCAAAAAGACGATGCAGGCGATTTCGGCCACCTTCCATTTGCTGGCTTGCATCTCCAATTCCTTACCCATGAGCTTTTTGATAAAGAGCTTTCCGGTCACAACGCTATAGCCCAAGATAGATGCAAAGACCCAGTACAAAATGGTGGGCTTCCACTTGATGAACCATTCGTTATGCAGCCACAAAGTCAAAGACCCGAAGACCACGATCACCACCAAGGAAATCCAAAGCGCAGGTTCGGGTTTTGTGCCGCGGGCGTATTTCAAGCCTACTTGAATAAACGTGCAGATAATGGCCACAAGTGTTGCCAAAAGCACGGGGGCTTGATCAAGCGTCACATCGCTCATGACGCGGTTTAAGAGGTCGCAGGCAAACTGCGGGTCGCTTTCGCCGTACTTGAAAGCGGCGAAGAAGAAAATAATCGGGAAAAAGTCGCTTAAGAATTTCACGGCGAGTTCCAGTGGTAAGAATAAAAGGTGGTCACGATTATACGAGGGCATCGTGCACAGTGAATCGGAGCAGTAAAAATTTTTCTTGCGACCGTAGACACCTACGCGGGCTTTGAGTAACATCCTCACACATTTTTTCGCAAATCGGCAGGTCTTTCCGCAATCTTTGTGTTTACTCTTACGGGCAATGCAGTTGAGAAAGACGACGCCGAGTTGTCGAAAACAGCTCAAAGGCGTTTTCTTTTTGGGAAACGTTTGGGAAAAGATTTATGAACAAAACCCTCGAAAAATTTATTGTTATGACTCTGAGCGCAACCGCGATGGCTGCTTCGGCAGCAAGTCTTAAGCCCGTGCACACGGTCGAAGGCATTAAAAGTTACGAACTCGACAACGGCTTGAAAGTTGTTCTTTTTGCTGATCAAAGCAAACCCACCGCTACGGTCAATACCACCTACTTGGTCGGCAGCCGCATGGAAAATTACGGCGAAACCGGCATGGCTCATTTGCTTGAACACCTTATGTTTAAGGGTAGCAAAAACTATCCCGACCCCACCAAAGAATTCACCCGTCGCGGTTTTCGCATGAACGGCACGACGTGGTTGGATCGTACCAACTACTTCGTGAGCTTTACGGCCGACGACGACAACATGAAATGGGCCTTGGGGTGGAGTGCCGACGCTATGACCAACTCCTTTATCTCCAAGAAGGATTTGGATACCGAAATGACGGTGGTGCGCAACGAGTACGAAATGGGTGAAAACAAGCCCATCAGCGTCATGCTCAAGCGCATGCAGTCCGTACTTTTTGACTGGCACGCCTACGGGCGTAGCACGATCGGCGCACGTAGCGACATTGAAAACGTGCCGATCGAAAACCTGCAAGCTTTTTATCGCAAGTGGTATCAGCCGGATAACGCCGTCTTGACGGTTTCGGGCAAGTTTGACGAAGAAAAGGTCTTGGGTTGGATTCAAAAAGAATTCGGCAAGATTGCTAAGCCCGAGCGCGTGTTGCCTAAAGAATGGACGATTGAACCTGTGGCCGACGGCGCTCGCAACTTCGAAATCCGTCGTCCGGGCGAAATGCAGATGGTGGCCGTGGGTTATCGCATTCCGTCAGCTTTGGCGAGCGACATCAATGCCGTGGAAACGGCCGTGGATATTCTCTCCGATGCTCCGCGCGGACGTCTTTACAAGGCTTTGGTCGAAACCGGTCAGGCAAGCCAGGTCTTCGGCTGGGCCATGTCGGCAAAGGATCCGAGCTTTGTGATGTTTGGCGCCATGGTCAAAAAGGGTGATGCTATTGAACCCGTGAAGAACAAGTTGATCGAAACGATCGAATTGACCTTCGCGAAGACTCCTGCCAAGGACGAAGAAGTGCAGACGAGTTTGGCCGAAGCCGCCACCGACTACGAACGCACTTTGAGCGACCCCGAACAGTTTGCAGTGGACTTGTCCGACTACATCGCCTTGGGCGACTGGCGCTTGTTCTTTGCTGATCGCGATGCAACGGCTAAAGTCACGGCTGCTGATGTAGACACCGCTGCCGCCACTTATTTCGTGCGTGACAACCGCGTCGTGGGTCTTTTTATTCCGGATGATCACCCCAAGCGTGCGCCTTATATGACGACGCCCAAAGTCGAAGACGTTCTTGCCAAAGCTACCTTTAAGACCGAAGGCGACTTGGCCGAAGCCTTTGATGTGAGCCAAGACAACATTGATGCGCGCACCGAACGTTTGACTGTCAATGGTGTCAAGGTAGCGCTTTTGCCCAAGAAGACGCGCGGTCAGACCGTGACGGTGATGACGCAATTTAATTACAGCAACTTGGAAAACACCACCGGCAAGAATGTGCTTAACTACTTGACGGAACCCATGTTAAGCCGCGGCACCGACAAACTGTCTCGCACCGACATTGCCAATCTTCTCACCAAGATGAAGATTCAAGGCGACGTATTGTCGTTTATCACCACGCGAGACAACGTGGTCGATGCCTTGAAATTGATGGGCGAGCTGATCTCGGAAAGCACTTTCCCCGAAAAGGAATTCAAGCAACTGCAACGCCAGATGACGACTTCCTTGGAAGGTAAGAGCGATGATCCGGGCACCTTGGGGCGCGATGCCGTTTTGAATCACTTTGCAACCTATCCGGCAGGCGACCCGCGCAACACGTTGACGAGTAAAGAGCTCTTGGCAGGTTTAAAGAGCGCTACACGCGAGGATTTGGTGAAGTGGTACAAAGACAGTGTTGCCACTACGCACGGCCAGATTGCGGTTGTGGGCGACTTTGATGCCGATGCCGTCAAGGCCGTGTTGCCGCAGGCTGTGGGCACTAAGAAAAACGCCGATCCTGCCGCCGACTACAAGCGCTTTTGGAGCGAATATAAGCCCGTGAAGGCTACCAACATCGTGATTGATACGCCCAGTAAAGAAAATGCGGCTTTGTTTGCTCGCATTGACTTCCCGGGTAACGTTAACGACAAGGATGCAGCAGCCTTGATCGTTGCTGACTGGATCATCGGCGGCGGTACGGGGTTATCCAACCGCTTGGTCGATCGTTTGCGCCAGAAAGAAGGTCTTTCCTACGGCGTGGGCTCTCGCGTGAAGTTGCCCGAATTCGGCAATCGTGCCAGTTGGTCGATGTCTGCCATCGTGGCACCGCAAAACTTGGACAAAGCTAAGGCTTGCGCTATTGAAGAACTCAATCGCGTTGTCAAGGACGGTATCACTGTCGGAGAACTCGCCGAAGCCAAGAAGGGGATCAACCAGAGTCGAGCTGTGAATCGTGCTCAGGACGATTACCTTGCTTTGAGCTGGTTGCGTTTGATGGATGCCGACAAGACCATGGCCTTTAGCAAAGCCTTTGAAGAAGCTGTGAACGCTTTAACGGTCGACGAAGTCAATGCCGCCGTCAAGAAGATGCTTGATGTCGAGAACATCACGTTTGTGTTGGCAGGCGACCGTAAGAAGGCAGCCAAATAAACGTCCGCTGATTGCGACAAAAACCTAGGCCCTCGGGAGAAAACTCTCGAGGGCTTTTTGCGCATCGGGGGTTTTGCTCGGTTCTCATTTTGTGGGTAAAGGGCAACAAAATAGGAGGACTTTCGTAAATTCGCAAGGAAGCTTTTGCTTTTGCGTATAAAGGGATGGTAGAAGGTGCTTATACGGTTGTACGACGTAGATTCAAAAACTGCTTTGTGGTCATTGATCAAAGGAGAATGTATGTTTAAAAAGACATTGATTGCATCCGCCATCTTGGGCGTTGTCGCAACGGGTGCTTTGGCTGCACAGGTGGAGGTCTACGGGCGTATTGATACAGGTTTTTCTTATACGAAAAATAAACTCGGGGTCGATGCTTCTATTACCGGCGGTACGAATGTGCCGCCAGCACTGTCAGACCTCTCCTGGAGCGGAGATGACCATGCTTTCTCCATGGACTCCGGTAACTCCACAGGTTCCCGCTGGGGCTTGCGCGGTAGCGAAGACTTGGGTAACGGTCTTAAAGTCGGCTTTGTTCTCGAAAGCGGCTTTGACAGCGACACTGGTGCTTTGGGCTCAAGCGGCACGATTTTTAACCGTGAATCAACATTGTGGTTGGAAGGCGGCTTCGGTCGCGTGTATGCCGGTCGTATGTCGACGTTCTTAAACGATGCAGGTTCTACGGGCTTTTACGGCGGCTTGGTGAGTCCCTTCGGCACAGGTTGGGGTAAGTTGGCCGGGCACGCAGCGGTGATGGCAGGTTACGACACCACGCGCAACAACAATGCGATTACGTATGTATCGCCCACGTTTGCCGGTTTGACGGTCTATGCTCAGTATGCGATGGGTTCTAACGACAACGAAAATGAATCCACGTCCGATCGTTATGCCGCTTTGGGTGCAAGCTATATTAACGGTCCGATTCAAGTTGCGGCGGTTATGGACTATCTGAACAAGCGCTCTGCCGGTGTCATAGGCGGTGTGGATGGAGGAGATATAACCGAACTTCATCCATACATCGGTGAGCCAGATGACGCCTGGACCTTCAACTTGGGCGGTGCATACGATTTCGAGGTGGCGAAAGTTTACGGTGCTGTACAGTACTTTAAGAATGCCACGGACGTCGGCGGTATCGTGAGCGATATATACGGAGTCGTTGAGACATTCGATCAGGGTGATGAACTCGTTGATCTATTTCATAGCTATGTGTCGGTAGACGGTTGGGGGGTAAACATTGGTACGGATGTTCCGTTAGCCGGCGGTCTCTTGAAGTTGAGTGCCGGTTACATGGATGGCGAATTTAATAACGTCGGTGGATTGGTTGGAGATTTCATCAGTCAAGTTAATCCCAAGATGGACGTGAAGGCCTATAACATCATGGCCGGTTATGAATATCCGTTCTCCAAGCGCACCAATGTTTATTTCGGTGCCGGTTACACCAAGCGTGAACTTGAAATCGGTGTAAGTCAGGGCACAGACAGCGCGAATATCGATATCGAACACGAAATCTTCCAAGCCATGTTCGGCTTGGTGCACAAGTTCTAACCGGTACAAATTGCAGGCGAATGATCATAGATTCGCCTGATACACGGAACTCCCGACAAACTTGATATTGGAAACGATGGAGAGTTATCGGGAGTTTTCGTTTTTATGTTTGCGCTTTGATGACATGCGCCAAGACGAAATTCCGTTGGTATCAATCGGAGCAAGCCTGTGATTCAATATCGTATTTTTAGCGATACAAACGCGCAATTCCGTGAAAATTTAGCAACAAATTTTCAATAACACCTTGGAATATGTGGCAATTCTTTGACCGCATAAATTTAACGCGCTCTAATGGTGCTCATACGGCGCATGAACTGCCGTGCAAAATTGATTAAACCTCCAAAGGGGATACGAAATATGTTTAAGAAGTCTTTGATTGCAACAGCCATCTTGGGCGTTGTTGCTTCCGGTGCCATGGCTGCCGACGTTGAAGTGTACGGTCGTATTGATACAGGTTTTGCCTATACCCATGAGAAAGAGACTACGAATGGCACTAGTGTCTCGACTGATAAGTTCTCGATGGACTCCGGTAACTCCACGGGTTCTCGTTGGGGCTTGCGCGGTAGCGAAGATTTGGGCGACGGCCTTAAGGTTGGCTTCGTTTTGGAAAACGGCTTTAGCTCTGATACCGGTGCTTTGGGCGACAGCAGACTCTTCAATCGTGAATCCACGCTCTGGATCGAAGGTGGTTTCGGTCGCGTGTATGCCGGTCGTATGTCCGGTTTCATGAGCGATGCTGGTTCCGTAGGTTTCTGGGGTGGTTTGGTTTCTCCGTTCGGTACGGGGTGGGGCAATTTGGCTGGTCACGCTGCTGTGATGGCTGGCTATGAAACGACGCGTTTTGATAACGCTATTGCTTATGTTTCTCCGAAGTTTGCTGGTGTGACGGTATACGCCATGTATGGCATGGGCTCGAACGACGAAAACGAATCTACGTCCGATCGTTATGCTGCTTTGGGTGCCAGCTACATTAACGGTCCGGTGCAGGTTGCTGCTGTCGTTGATTATCTCAATAAGCGTTCTGTTGGTGAGGGCAAATTCGATGGTGAAGAAAATGTCCAAATGAATGGATTTGGTGATCCAGATGATGCTTGGACGTTTAATATTGGTGGTGCATACGACTTTGAAGTTGCAAAGGTCTACGGTGCCGTGCAGTACTTTAAGAATGCCGTTGACATTGGCGGTATTATGTCGGATGATGATGACGATACCAGTAGTATCTTCGCCCACAGCTATTCTTCTTTGGACGGCTTCGGTGTGAATATCGGCGCTGATGTTCCGTTGGCCGGTGGGTTATTTAAGGTCAGTGCCGGCTACATGGATGGCGAAGTTAATGACATCCTTTATGCTGAGGATGATGGTTCTGACGTAGAAGGTTACAACATTATGGCTGGTTACGAATATCCGTTTAGCAAGCGTACCAACGTGTACGTTGGTGCTGGTTATACGAAGTACAAATACGAAGCCACTGATGAAACTGGTAAGTACGAAATCTTCCAGGCTATGTTCGGTCTCGTGCACAAGTTCTAATCTGAACTTCGCCTAGGGGCTTTCACAAAAGTGCCTAACTGACAAAACTCCCGACAAAACCTATACCGAATCGGTAGACGGTTTTCGGGAGTTCTTTGTTTTCTGCTTCTTTTATTTCGACGATAGATAACAAAGAATATAGGGCAGGTACATCGATAGTTTTCTGAAAAGTAGGTAGGAGTTTTTGTCTTGTTCAAATCAAAGCCCCGCGTTCGCACAGACTACGGGGCTTTGACAAGGTACAGAGCAAACAACTGATCACTTCGCTACCGGCAACCGAATCATGCGCCGCCTGTCCATTTCTTCCAAAAACGCTTCACCTTCCTGAGTGAGTTCAATCCCCACAGCTTTAATGCTGGCAGCGATTTCAGCAATACATTCCTTCACCTCAATCTGAAGTTCTTCCGACGTCTTAGGCCAGAATACATAGAAAGGAATCGTCAGACTTTCTGCAATTTCCAACGCACGACAATCCGAACTCACGGAAATGGCCGCCAAGCTGTCAGTTAAATGTACTCCAATATTACGCTTCACAAATCGCAAAGCAACCTGAGTGGACGACACTTCGGCACTCACATTGATAGCTGACGGATTGGGATGCAAGCGCTCGGAATACTCCTGCTCCAACGTGTCTTGCGAGAGAATCACAAAGGGCTCGTCGGCGTAGTCGGAAAGCGTCACACACTTCTTTTTAGACAATGGATTGAGTTCACTCACTACGAGCCTAAAAGGAAGATGCGCAATGGCGACTTTTTGCAAATCGTCGTGGGTACTCAATAAGGTGCCGAATCCCACATCAAAGGGATGCGAGTATTTGGAATAGTAGATATCGCGACTGGCATGCACGTCCATTGTCACTTGCATGGTCTTTTCATGGCGTTTAAGAATCTTCACCACGGCAGGCAGAATCACATCGGAGCAGTGGCGTGCCAACACTGCAATGCGCAATTGCTTTTTGGCCAGGCGCTTTTGTGTGCCGTACTCTTCCAAGCGTTGCCACGCACGCATGGATTCCATCGCCACGCGATAAAAGTCCATGCCTTCTTTAGTGAGCGTCAGGGCTTTGCCCGAGCGATCAAAGAGCTTTGTTTCCAGACGATCTTCCAATTGAGAGATCACGCGACTGGCGGCAGAAGCCGAAAGCGCATTTTTGTTGGCAGCAGCCAAAAGACTGCCCGTTTCCACGACCGAGCAAAAGAGTCGGACCGATTTCGATTTGAGTTCCATTTTTTGCAACCGTTGCATCAATATTTGCACTTTACGTAATATAACAAATCCTTCAAAATAACGCTCAAGACATCTGACGGTAGATTGAATAAAAAGCGACAAGAGACGGTCGCCGTCAATCGAGTCAGCGCTGTTTCTGAAGGGTGAGGACCGGTCGGGTTAACAACTAATCCGGCCGGTTTTTCTTGACACTCGAACCCCGAGGTCCGTCCCTTTGGATAGAAGTATTCGTCAATCTCAGGAGAAAGATTCATGTACGATCCGCGCTCGTTAAAAGCCGAGGAATTTATCAATCACGAAGAAATTGAAGCCAGCCTCGCTTACGGTGAAGAAAACAAAAACAATCGCGAATTGATCGACGCGATTCTCAATAAGGCCATGACCTACAAGGGTATGACGCATCGCGAAGCTGCCGTGCTCTTGGCTTGCGATCTGCCCGATGTGAACCAAAAGATTTTTGACGCTGCCATTAAAGTCAAGGAACATATCTATGGCCAGCGTATCGTGTTGTTTGCGCCGCTATATCTGTCGAACCACTGCATCAACACCTGCACGTACTGTCCGTACCACGCCAAGAACAAGAACATTATCCGTAAGAAGCTCACGCAGGAAGAAATCCGCCGTGAAGTGATTGCGTTGCAAGACTTGGGTCACAAGCGACTCTTGTTGGAAGCCGGCGAACATCCCAAGCACAACCCGATCGAATACATCCTTGAATCGATCAAGACCATCTATTCGATCAAGCACAAAAACGGCGCTATTCGTCGCTTGAATGTGAACATCGCTGCAACGACCGTTGAAAACTATCGTAAGCTTCACGAAGCCGAAATCGGCACCTATCAGCTCTTTCAGGAAACCTATCACAAGAAGACCTACGAAGAATTGCATCCGAAGGGACCCAAGTCCGACTACGCTTACCACACGGAAGCTCACGACCGCGCCATGCAGGGCGGTATCGACGACGTGGGTTTGGGCGTGCTCTTTGGCTTAAATCTTTACCGCTACGACCTGATGGGTCTTTTGATGCACGCCGAACACTTGGAAGCCGTGCACGGCGTGGGTCCGCACACGATCTCGGTGCCGCGCATTTGCCCGGCCGACGACATTGATCCGACGACTTTTAGTAACGCCGTACCCGATGACGTGTTCTTAAAGATCGTGGCTTTGATCCGTTTGGCTGTGCCCTATACCGGCATGATCATGTCTACCCGCGAAAGCGAAGCGATTCGTACCAAGGCTTTGCATTTGGGTATCAGCCAGATTTCAGGCGGCTCGCGTACGTCGGTCGGCGGCTATACGATCAAGGATATTCGCGACGTAGAAAACACCGCACAGTTCGATACAAGCGATCGTCGAACGCTCGACGAAGTGGTGAAGTGGCTTTTGGACAACCACTACTTGCCGAGCTTCTGCACGGCCTGCTATCGTGCAGGGCGCACGGGGGACCGTTTCATGGAATACGCCAAGACAGGCGAAATCGCCATGTACTGCCAGGCCAATGCCGTGATGACGATTAAGGAATATCTGTGCGATTACGCTTCGCCCGCAACGAAAGAATCGGGCTTGCGCGTTCTTGAAAACGAAATTCCGAAGATCACGCACGAAAAGGTGCGCATTGCTTCGATCAAGCGTTTGAAGCGCATTGAAGAGGGCGAGCGCGACTTCCGCTTCTAATCGCGCATTTCTCACAAGAGAAACGCACTGACGAAAATGCCGTAGGCTCTATAGTCTGCGGCATTTTTGCGTGTGAAGAAAAAATCGGGCGCCCGCCTCATAATGAGGGGCACCCTAAAACGAAAACTCAGATATGGCCGGTTACGCGGACACCGGCGGCAAGCTTGTCAAACCCTTGCAGCCGTAAAGACTCAAACGAGATACGGCCTTGGTGATCATTTCAATGGCAGCCGTTCTCGGGAAGCTCTTGCGCCAGACCAAGACCACGCGACGCTTCGGGACAGCGGGTTTTTCAAAGTCAAGCATCTTGACGTTGGCATCTTCGGCGTAGGAGGGAACGGCCGACTTGGGCAGAATCGTCATCCCCAAACCTTGCGAAACCATATAAGCAATAGTCTGCAAAGACGTGCCTTCCACGGGTTTTTTGCCGGCGCGCGATTCGCTGCGAATCATGTCGGAGCAAAAATCCAAAACCTGATCGCGGAAGCAGTGGCCCGAGCCCAACAGAAGCATGGGTTCTTTCTTGAGGTCTTCGCGCGTAATGGTGGAGCGCTCGGCAATCGGGTGCGTTGCGGGCACGGCAGCCACGAACTCTTCGTCATAAAGCGGCTGCATCATCAAACCGGGTTGCGCAATAGGTAGTGCCAAAATCGCGCAGTCGATCTGACCGTTTTTAAGCTGCTCCAAGAGGTTCACCGTAAAGTTTTCCGACAAAATCAAGGGCATGGTGGAAGCCGTCGACTTCATCTCAGCCACCAGGCTTGGCACCAAATAAGGCGCAATAGTGTAGATGACGCCTACGCTCAAGGGGCCGGATAACGGGTCGCGCCCCTGCGCAGCACATTCGCGCAAACGATCGGCGTGTTCGAGCACGCGCTGGGCCTGTTCGATAATGACGGTGCCGATGGGTGTCAGGGTGATGTCGGAATTGCGACGCTCGAAAATTTTGACTTCGAGCTCTTCTTCGAGCTTTTTAATGGCAACCGACAAAGAAGGTTGAGACACTCGGCAGGCTTCGGCAGCACGCCCGAAGTGGTGTTCCTGCGCTACGGCCAAAGCATATTTGAGTTCGGTTAGTGTCATTTGGATTGAGTCCTATAAAGGGTTCACAAAAGAACAACAAAAAAACGTTTCTATTAAAAGTTAAGCATCCATAAAAGAAGCCTGGGAAGAAAACCAACGCTGCGCATGCTTGGCAGCGGTTTCGGGGTCCTTGTCCAACCACTGCGCCGCATACGCTTTGGCTTCTTCAATCAAAAGGGCATCGGTTTCGATGTCGGCAAATCGCAGTGCTGGTACGCCCGACTGGCGCGCGCCCATAAATTCGCCGGGCCCGCGTAGCTTTAAGTCTTCGCGGGCAATTTCAAAGCCGTCGTTGGAGTTTTTAATCGTTTTCAGGCGCGCTTTGCCCGTGTCGCTCAAATCCGGATCAAAAAGAAGCAAACACAGGCTTTGTACCGAGCCTCGCCCTACGCGTCCGCGCAACTGATGCAATTGCGAAAGCCCAAAGCGCTCGGCGTGTTCGATCACCATCACGGAAGCGTTGGGCACGTCCACGCCGACTTCGATCACGGTAGTGGCAACCAACACGTCCAACTCGCCTTGGCTAAAGCATTGCATCACGCTTTGCTTTTCTTCCGGCGTCATGGCGCCATGCACCAAGCCGATACGGCAATCGGGCAATTCTTCAATCAAGGTCTGGGCACGAATCTTGGCGGCTGTGAGTTCAGCCTTTTCACTTTCTTCAATTAGCGGACAGACCCAATAGCATTGGCGTTGATCTTGTTGGACGGCAATGCCGATCGAGTGGATCACTTCGTCGATGCGAGAATGCGAGATGAGTTTGGTGGCAATCGGGCTTCTGCCTGCAGGCAACTCGTCAATCACCGAAATATCGATATCGGCCAAGTAACTCATGGCGAGCGTTCTGGGAATAGGTGTGGCCGAGAGCATCAAAAGATGCGGCGTGCAGTCGTTGACTGCATGTGTTCTGAGTTTTAAGCGTTGCGCTACACCAAAACGGTGTTGTTCGTCGACGATGGCTAAGCCCAACTTGGCAAAGTTGACGGCTTCTTGAATGAGGGCGTGCGTGCCGACAACAAGGTCGACGTCGCCCATTGCAATTTTTTCCTGAGCAGCTGCTTTTTCTTTGGCTTTAAGGCTACCCGAGAGCCAAAGCATGCGCACGCCCAAAGGCTCCAACCAGTGCGTGAGCTTTTCATAGTGTTGCTCAGCCAAAATTTCGGTGGGTGCCATCAATGCGGCTTGAAACCCTGAGTCGATTGCTACCAAGGCGGATAATGCCGCCACAATCGTTTTGCCGCAACCCACGTCGCCTTGGACTAGTCGGTGCATGGGGTTGGTTTGACGTAGGTCGGCCTTGACTTCGTTTAACGCTCTGATTTGTGCGCCTGTGAGACTAAAGGGCAGTGCGGTAATAAAACTGTCGTAAAACCCGTCGGCTTTGCCCGTTAAAGCGTATGCGGCATTCTTTTTGCGGTTGTTGCGCGCACCGATCAGGGTGACTTGCTGAGCCAAAAGTTCGTCAAGTTTTAAACGCTCCCAAGCCGGGCACGTGCGCTCCATATAACTTTTGGTATCTGCGCCCTTAGGCGGATGGTGTAAATCGCGAATGGCCTGAGCCAACGGCGGCAAGTCTCGCGCTTTCAAAAAGGTCGGAGGAACCAAGTCGGTGATGTCTACGTCTAAAAGCGCTCGATCGATGCGAGCGGTGAGCCACCTTTGTTGAATGCCTTCGCCGGCAGGGTAAACCGGCGTCAAAGAAGAGGGAAGGTCGGAAACGGCATTTTCTCCGGCTTGTACCTTGGGGTGCACCATCTGATAAAAACCGTTGACGGGATTGCGCTTGACCTGACCGTAGGCGCGAATCAGGTTGCCCTCGGCCATCATCTTCTTTTGAGAAGGATAAAAGTGCAGAAACCGTAATTCGATCGTAGCGGTGTCGTCTTCGACATGAACGATTAACTGATGAAATTTGCCGAATTTGGTCTCGGTGTGCGTCACCGTGCCCTGAATCTGGGCATAACTTTCCGGCACCAAAGCCGAAATCGGGGTGACCTGTGTTCGATCTTCGTAGCGAAGCGGCAAATGCAGGACGTAATCCCAATCGTTGACCAGCCCCAAACGGGCAAGACGATCCTTTAAAGGGGGAAGTTTTTCCCCTTTTTTTCTCAGAGCGCCGGAGTAGGGACTTGTGGTGTTGGCGACGGGCATGGACGGATGAACGCAATGCAAATATTAACTTTTTTATTCTATCAAAAAAGAATTGCCAATAGATGTTCTCAATGAAGCGAGTTGTAACAGTGTAGAACAAGGAATACATACCACTATATAGGTATAAAAAGAAGATGGCTGTATGATTTGAGAAACAATGTCTCATGCGTATGAATGAAAATTCATCGGGAAATAGTGTTAAGAAGGGGTAAAACTATGGGTTAGATCAAATCATTAAGGGTTTTTCCGTATAGTACAGAAGGAGTATAGCCCATAGACTAGCGGCAACGGTTCTTATGCCGAAATTAGGGGTATTTCGTTTCGGGTTTTTCCCTTGGAGAAATATCTTATATTTTCTGCATAGAAGAACAGCGTTTTGACATTCAGCGGGTAACCGCCGGCGAATCTCGAATGTCGATTCGACACCTTAAAACCGAAGAATGGGACCACATTTTGTAAACAAAATGCACATTGTTTGGTTTATATCAGGGAGATTCGTCAAAGAAAGCCACTAGGTATTATCTCCTGAGGGATAATGCTAAGCGGAATCCGCAGACGGAGACGGGCGTTTGCCTGCTCGGTCTACGGACGAGGAAGGAAATTATTGACCCTGCTGCAGACACTATGGCGGACACACGGCAATTCGTTGTCGCCGTCAAAGGTGTTGAGCGGATCCAAAAAAGGATCAAGGAGACCACTAAATGAAAATTATCTACACCGACGTACTGGT
>CALKKK010000013.1 GCA_937995395.1 uncultured Sutterella sp.
AAAATGATGTCGTCGGGCCAATCGGCGTCCGAATCGCAAAACGGGCACAGACTCACAGGCTGTTTGGTCAGAATGAAAAACGAGGCTTCGGCTTTTAGGGGCGGCGCCATAAACCCACGAATCGTCACGGTTTTTCCATTTAAAGAAGTGAGTTTTTCCGAAAACTTCAAGCCCAGTGCCGAATAGCCCGCGTAGAGTTCCGAAAATTCGAGCCGGTTGTTCTGTGCAAAGACCGTCGAACTTCCCCAACCGAAGCTGCCCGCAAGCACCAAACTCGAAACACGTTTTAAAAATTCTCGTCGACTCGAACGCATAAAGAGAATCCTTTTTCAAAATACGTTTGTGCGGACAAAGACTTCTTGCAGTCCCTGTCCGCACGTTCAATCGAAGTTGCTATGCGTTAGTGACCGAGCGCCATGGCTTCAGCCATCACACGGAAGACTTCGGTAGAGTTCATAAAGCCGTGCAACTTGTCGGCGTTGGGTCCCTGAGCGGTCACAACGAGATCGTCCACGGTATGCACGCCCTGAGCTTCGTTGCGCGGCAGATTGCCTTCGACAAAGTGTCCGCCTTCGACGGCCTTATATTCTTCATCGGCCACATACTCGCCCTTTTCGTTTTTCACAGCCGGTACGAACGTCTTATCCTTAAACGGACGATAGGTTTCGTAGTAGTCGGGATGTGCGCCGAAGAACACGGCTAAGCGCTTGCTCGGAGCAAAATCGTCCGGGAAGCCGTCCTTGTCCTTGTCTTCGTAGTTGGGGTAGCCGGCAGCGGCATAAACGCCAACCTTTTCGCGCATGTCTTTGCCCGGCTTGTTGTCATCTACGGTACCTGCCACGGAAATGGAGTGCGTATGATCCCCCGTCACAATGATGAGCGTATCGGGATTCTTACGAGCAAATTCTTTGGCGTGTTCAACTACCTTATCGAGTTCGATCGTGTCGCCCACCGAGCGCGTCCAATCCAAGGGGTGCGAGAACTTGTCGATCAAACCGCCTTCGATCATCAGGAAAAAGCCGTTTTTGTTCTGGCTCAAAACCTTGACGGCGGCATCAAACGACTCGGTCAAATCCGGCTGGTTGGGGAACTTCTTCACAGTGTTGCCCTTCCACTGATGGCGATCGATCCAACCGTCCATGTTGCCGGTATGGAAAAGCCCCAAAAGCTTTTCAGGCACCTTACCGGTCACAGCACTCTTTAATTCCTTGTTGTCGGTCACCAATTGATAACCGCTTTGCTGGAAAAGAGAAACGTAGTCGGTCGTGTCCTTGCGTTTGCTGCCGGCCGTGCCCTTGGGTAAAAAGTAAGCCGAACCCCCGCCCAGAATTACTTCGGGCTTAACGTCATAGAACATGCCCACGATATCGGCCTTGTCGCTGCGCTTACGAGTGTGGGCCACGACGGAGGCGGGCGTGGCGTCTTCGATTTCGGCGTTACTCACCACGCCGATCGCCTTGCCTGTTTTGCGACGCAAAAGCTCGGCAATGGTTTCCTGACGCGGATCGTCTTGGCTCGCCTTGGTACGGTCGGCATAAACGCCTAAGGCGTTGACGCTCGACTTGTGACCCGTCATGTAAGCCGAAGCCGTATTAGCGCTGTCGGCCGTGATGGTATCGACCGAGCTTGTGCCCAGCAGAGCCATGTGCGGCATATCGTCCATGGCCAACGGTGCCTGATACATGCCGTTTTTGACACCCTTACTTAGGATACGGGCAGCCGTTCTGTGACCCACGGACAAACCGTCGCCGATAATCAGAATGACGTTTTTAGCAACAGCCTTTTTGGGTGTCGAGTACAACGTCCAGTCGGCCGTTTGCACGCCTTCGGGGCTCTTGACGGTCACGGTATAGCGACCGGGCTTGGTGATTTCGACGTCGCGCATCAAAATGGCCGTCGCATCGGCATCCATTTCTTCGGGGATATAGATTTCGTCGCCCTTTAACGTACGCGTGTAGTCCTGACCGTTGATCGTCACGGAAATGTCTTTGCGATCGAACTTGCCGTCCAATTCGACCTTGAAGTCAAAACGGCTGTTGGTCATAAACTTGGCCTGATCGACCGGATAGATCTGTGCGGCAAAGGCCGTGGGTAAAGTCAACAAAGCGGTTACGGCAGCGGCGGCTGCATGCAATTTGAATTTCATTTTGTTTTTTTGAAGTGAGTTGATGTTGGTTTCCGGTGCGACTTCGTATCTCAAAAGTCGCACCAATCGAAAAAATCTTTTAGGCCTTGACGACTCGCGCGACCTCGCGGGCAAAGGCAGCGTCACCTTCTGCGGAGCGAACGGCATGCAAACGCATAGCGGTCAAATTAGCCAAAACATAATTGCGCAAGGCATTAAATTGCGCGGGGCTCTTGTCGGCGTCGATACCGTAAGCGTCTTTAGCAAGAACCTTCAGTGCATTAACGCTCCACTGACAGGCAGGCACGGAAATGACCCAATCGTGATCGGCCAGATGCACGACAAACCCTTCGGTGCGAAGAGGTTCAGGCAACGTTTTGCCGTCCTTGGACAAGTAGCCGGCCTTCACCGGGTCCTTGCCTGCAATCATGGCGGCACAACGAATCCAGTCGGTCACCAGTTTCAAACCTGCGGCTGAGCCGGGATGCTCGTGCGCACAGGCTTGAGCTACGCAAAGCGTTGCGGGCAGGTCACGGCGCATTGATTCGGCTAAAGACAGAATGTGGTGCTCGCCCGTGCCGGCAAGGGTCTGTTCCTTGCGGCAGCTGTTGTCTTTTTGCCATTGGAAGACCCAGGGCTTATGCAAATCGTGCAAAAGTTCGCCGCCCAAAGCGTCGTCGAAATCGAGAACGCAATCGTTGTTGTCTCGGTAACTGTCTAACAACTTTTGAGCCGAAAGGACGTTTAAAGCCACGTGCACTGCCAGGCCGCCCGGATAAGCATGGTGAGAGCCGTAGCCCGAACCCGGAGCCGACCACGTCGGTTGCGGGGAAGCACCGTCGGCACCGATTTCCGGGAAAACGTCGTTGTCGTTTGCTGCCAAGAAACCTGCCTTTTTCAAGTCTTTCACCAAAGCGGTTTCGCGTTTGAGGTCAAGCGTGACATCAGGATTTTTTAAAATTTTCGTGACCGTTTCACGTACTTTGGTGTTTTTAAGCATCTTGGCGCCGTCCAAGAGCACTTTGTAGGCCGTCTGCACGACCGGACTGTCTTTGGCCATCTGAACCGGCGTCATCGCCACAATTTCGTCCACAGAACGTACTTTCTGAGGG
>CALKKK010000014.1 GCA_937995395.1 uncultured Sutterella sp.
CATCCATATCGCAAAAAATTTTTCTTTAGATCTTTTCGACTTCGTTGAAAGCGAGTTCGACACTCGTTTCGCGACCGAAAATGGAAACAAAGCAACGCATGCGGCTCTTGTCGTACATAACCTCTTCGACACGACCGTTGAAGTCGGTAAAGGGGCCTTCTTTGATGCGAACGACTTCGCCGGCTTCGAACATGATCTTCGGGCGAGCCTTTTCGGTGCCTGCGCTCATGCGTTCCTTGATTTCGTTAATTTCACGCGTAGAAAGAGGAACCGGGTGGTTGTTGCCCAAGAATTCGATCACGCGCGGCGTCGAATTCATCAGGTGCCACGTTTCTTCGCTCATGACCATTTCAACGAAGACATAGCCCGGGTACATACGACGTTCCGTTTCGAAACGACGACCGTTGCGGTTTTCTTCCACCTTTTCGATCGGCAGAAGAACTTCCCCGAACTGATCCTTCAATTCGGAGCGTTCAATACGTTCGATAATGGCCTTTTGCACGCTCTTTTCCATGGAGGAATAGACATGCAAGGTATACCAACGCATCTTGGGCTTGTTGCCGTCTTGCGTTTGCTGCTCGAGTTCGGCGGTCATAGTTACTTAATCTCCGATATTGCGGAAAAATGCTCGCAGAGACGAGTTACGCTTCTCTGCGAGCACTGAAATTCATTTGCTTGATCAGAAGGTCAAACGAAGAAGTCCGTCGTACAGACCCCATTCGATTAACTTATCGACAACAAACAGGTAGAAGGACACTGCCACCACAAAGGCCATTACCAAGCCGGTCGTGTTAACCGTTTCCTTGCGGGTCGGCCAAACAACGCGGCGCAATTCGTCCCAAGACTGACGGCAGAAAGCGATGAAACGCTTGCCGGAGGGAGAAAATGCCGCCACCACGGCTGCGGCAACCAAACCGCCGATGAGCGCCACCAAACGCACACCGATGCTCTGATCCGTCAAGAAGGTAAAAGCAAGGAGCCCGGCGCAAGCGATGACGACTGCAAGCAGAACGATCACCACGTCAAGCGTCTTATTGGACTCAGGCTGAGTGTTTTGATTACTCATGTTACTTCTCAGTATTTCAACTGCAAAAATTTATGTTTTTCGCAGACAGACGAGCCGCGGTCTAAGATCGCGGCTCGCTTGTATCATCAAATTTGTGGCAGGGGCAGAAGGAATCGAACCCTCAACCTACGGTTTTGGAGACCGTCGCTCTGCCAATTGAGCTATACCCCTGTTCTTAAGAGGCCGTCGCAGTTTCGGCGACCTCTTTCAAGTGTGATTACTCGATGATCTTGGCAACGACGCCGGCGCCGACAGTGTGACCGCCTTCGCGAATAG
>CALKKK010000015.1 GCA_937995395.1 uncultured Sutterella sp.
TTATTAAACTTTTAAATTTTTTTAATCGCCACCGGATGAAAACCGTGAACGCAAAAAAAATCTATCTTCGCAGTTTCGGCTGCCAAATGAATGACTATGACTCTGCTCGTATTCTTGATTTGATGAAAACGCAAGGATACGAACGGATCGACAATCCTGAAGATGCCGACTTGGTTGTCGTTGTAACTTGTTCTATTCGAGAAAAGGCACAAGAAAAGACCTTTTCCGATTTGGGTCGTATTCGCGAATTTAAGAAATGTAAACCCGAAATGCGCATTGCCGTGGGTGGCTGTGTTGCAAGCCAAGAAGGCAAACGTGTGATTTCTCGTGCCCCATGGGTGGACGTGGTGTTTGGACCTCAAACGTTGCATCGTTTACCTAAGTTGTTGGAAGAAAGAGAGCAAACCGGTCAACCCCAGATTGATATTACTTTCCCTGAAATTGAGAAGTTTGACTGTTTGCCGGCTCCCGAAGCACGTGGTGCAACCGCATTTGTGTCCGTGATGGAAGGTTGTAGCAAGTACTGTTCTTATTGTGTTGTCCCCTATACGCGAGGCGAAGAAATCAGCCGTCCTTTGATGGACGTGATGGTGGAGTGCGCTCAATTGGCTCAGCAAGGTGTCAAAGAAATTACGCTTCTCGGCCAAAACGTGAACGCTTACCAGGGACGCGGTGTTGACGGCAAGCCCGTTGATTTTGCACTGCTCTTGGAATTCGTGAGTGAAATTCCCGGAATTGAACGTATTCGCTACACAACGAGTCATCCCAAGGAATTTTCCGATCGACTCATTGCCGCTTATGGCAAGTTGCCGAAGCTTGCCAATCATGTGCATTTGCCTGTGCAAAGTGGTTCCGACAAGATTTTGTCGGATATGAAGCGCGGTTATACGCACGATTGGTACTTGGATCGCATTGCTAAGCTGAGAGCTGTGCGACCCAATATCAGTATTGCCACTGACTTCATTGTGGGCTTTCCTGGAGAAACGGAAGAAGATTTCAATGAGACGATGCGCCTAATCAAGGAAGTTGGCTTTGATGCGAGTTTCTCCTTTGTTTATTCAAAGCGTCCAGGGACACCGGCAGCTGAATTTGAAGACAATACGCCTGCCGATGTGAAGTTGGCACGCTTGCAGCATTTGCAAACTGTGATTGATGCGAAGGCTACGGAAATTTCCCAAAGCATGCTGGGGTGCATTGAACGTTGCCTTGTCTTTGCCCCTGCCAAGAAGGGCGAGGGCATGCTATCGGCTCGCACGGACAATAATCGTGTCGTGAACTTCAAAGGCGATCCGAAGTTAATCAATCAGATGGTCAACATTCGCATTACTGAGGTTTATCCGCATACGTTGGGTGGTGAATTGGTGGAGAGTGAAGAACAATGACGCAACTCACAAAAACTTTGACCTTTGCTTTTGATAGCACCTCTGGTGAATTGGCAACGTTGGTCGGTCCCTTGGATGAAAACCTGCGTCAAATCGAAAACGGGTTTGACGTTTCGATTTCTCGCCGCGGACACCACTTTCATATAACGGGCAACGACGCCCCTAAGGCCATTCGAGTTCTGCAGATGTGCGCAGCAAGAGTTCATGCCGGAGATGAGCTTTCTGTTAACGATGTGCAGATGGCAGTGATCGGTGAACAAACTGGCGGCGTCGATTCCGATTATGAAACGGTTCATCTGAAAACGCGTCGTGCAGGTTTGCAACCGAGAACGCCTAATCAAAGGAAATACCTTGAAGCGGTGATGCAAACGGATGTGACCTTTGGTGTGGGGCCCGCTGGTACTGGCAAGACATATTTGGCTGTTGCCGCTGCAGTGGATGCTTATGAGCGAGATGCGGTCGAACGCATCATTTTGACGCGCCCGGCAATCGAAGCCGGTGAACGTTTGGGCTTTTTGCCCGGCGACTTGGTACAGAAGGTTGATCCATATTTAAGACCGCTTTACGATGCGCTTTTTGATCTCTTCGGTTTTGAGAAAACCCAACGATTGATTGAAAAGCAAATCATTGAAATTGCGCCTCTCGCATTCATGCGTGGCCGTACGCTCAATAACGCTTTCGTGATTTTGGACGAAGCCCAGAACACGACACCTGAACAAATGAAGATGCTCTTAACGCGTATCGGCTTTGGCACGCGTGCAGTCATTACCGGGGACGTCACACAGGTTGATTTGCCTAAAGGCGTGCGAAGCGGCTTAGCTCATGCCTGTGAAGTGCTCAAAGATGTGCGAGGGATTTCTATTGTGCACTTCACGACGGAAGACGTGGTTCGCCATCCTTTGGTAGGCGCTATTGTACGTGCCTACGAAAAAGCAGATGCCGAACACAAGGTGCAAGACAACACCAAGAAGGCATCGAACAGTTAAGGTGAAAGGTATGGCAAAGAAAAAGCAAGTCAATACGTTAACCGTCACTTTTGAACGGACGGATGACACTTCCAAACGTTTGCCGACGCGTGCCGAGATGACCGAATGGATGCGAGCTGCCATTGATCGTCCGGTGACGGTTGGAGTGAGATTTGTTGGCTCTGAAGAAGGTAGGGAACTCAACAACACCTATCGGCACAAAGACTACGCCACCAATGTTCTCACCTTTGACTATGTGCATGAGCCCGAAGCCGAAGCGGATTTGGTGATCTGTACCGAGGTTGTCCAAAGAGAAGCAAAAGAACAAGGCAAGTCATTTAGAGCCCATCTGGCCCACCTTTTAGTGCACGGCATTCTTCATGCCCAAGGCTGGGATCACATGACGGATGACGAAGCCGAAGAAATGGAAGCTTTGGAAAAGAGAATCATGAGCAATCTAGGTTTTCCTGATCCGTATTCGGATCGAGCCGTTGCTCATTGATTGCCAAGGTTGCATTCTCAGTGTCAAATTGTAACAATTACATATTGTTCTCTTTTTTAAAAGAAGATGAGTATGGCAGAAGAAAAACACTCCAGAGTCATGGTGGATTTGTCCGCAACGTTGATTCATCATGGGCATATCCGTTTATTGAAAAAAGCCGCAGAGATCGGCGATGTGATTGTTGCGTTGACAACGGATGAAGAAGTCAAACGTACCAAGGGCTACATCCCAGAACTCGATTTTGAATCTCGTAAAGAAATTCTTGAAAGCATCCGCTACGTAAAGGAAGTCATTCCGAGTCCGTGGTTGATTGATGACTCTTTCTTGGTTGCGAATAATTGTGACTTTTTGGTACACGGACACGATAACTCCAATCATATTCCGAAAGAAAAGTTGGTGATTTTTCCTCGCACGGAAGGTATTAGTTCTTCGCAATTGCGTGAACGCGTGTTGGATTGCTTGATCGAGATGAATTTGGACTCGAGCAAGCCTTCTAAGGCTAGCGATAAAGTCGCTCGCTTTTTGATTGAGTCGATCAAGAAAGAATTCCGTCTTGAATAAGTCAGAGAAGATGAGATCGTTCAGTTCATGCCGATAACGAGCAATGTGAAGCGACACAAACTCATCCAAACTCTTTGCATCGGAGTTGGGATAGTTTGTTGCGCCTGTAACTCGATGGACGTTTTGGCCAAAGAGAAGATTTTGGTTTACACGGCGATTGAGCCTGAATGGCTTCCTGTCTATAAAAAGGCTTTCGAAGAAGTCAATCCTGATATCGAAGTGACCTACGTCAGAGCTTCTGCCGGACCGATCTCCGCACGTTTGTTAGCAGAAAAAGACAATCCTCAAGCAGATGCCGTGCTTGGTCTTTCTGCGATTGCTTTAGAGAACCTTCGTAAAAAGGGCTTGCTCGAAGCTTATCGTCCTGCCAATGCCGAGAAAATCAACCCCAAGATGCATGCCAAGGACTATTCGTGGTTTGGTATGAATGCTTGGGGCGGCTCCATTTGCGTCAATACAGACCTCCTACAAAAGAAGGGTATTCCGGTTCCCAATAGCTGGAAGGATCTCACAAAACCGATTTACAAAGGCCAAATTGTGATGCCTAGCCCCTTGGCGTCGAGCACGGGCTACATGTTCTTTTTGGGTTGGATTCAAGGTTTCGGTGAAAAGGAAGGCTGGGACTACTTTGAAAAGCTCCATGAAAACATCCTTTTCTATGCTTCGTCAGGCGCACGTCCGGCAGCAATGGTTGCGCAGGGCGAGATTCCGGTTGGGCTGAGTTCCGATGCATTCATGAAGCCGTTTTTGAAGTACAAGATCCCGGTGACAACGGTTGAGCCGGAAGAAGGCATTGCATGGGATGCGGAAGGTTCTGCCATGCCCAAAGGATCCCCTCATCCCGAGTTGGCCAAAAAGTTCTTGGACTTTTGCGCTTCCGAAGCAGTCGGCAAGATTGCAGCAGACTTTAGCGGCATTGCGGCTCTGGAAGACTATTCCACAGCGCATGGTCAAAAGATTGCCGATCGTTTTTTACCGCTTGACTTTGATCGCGCAGCAAGGGAAAAATCGGAAATCATTCAACGTTGGCAGAAATGGGTGCAAAAATGAGTTCGGATATGCAATTGAAAGCACTTTCAAAATCTTACGGAGACTTTGAAGCGCTCAAACCTGCCAGTGTGGATATTCCTAAAGGAGCGTTTACGAGCGTTCTCGGCCCTTCTGGGTCTGGTAAAAGTACGCTCTTGATGATTTTGGCGGGCATTGATACCCCGACAAGCGGTGAAGTCTGGTTTGACGGGAAGGACTTGTCGCGCGTACCCTTGGAAAAACGCAATGTCGGCATCGTGTTTCAAAACTATGCGCTTTTTCCAAATCTCACCGTAGAAGAAAATGTTCTGTACGGTTTGGCCAATAAGCGAATGAGTCAGGAAGAAAAAGCGCAAAGACTTAAAGAGATGATTGCTCTAACGCATCTCGAAGGTCTTGAGAAACGTTATCCCACAGAGCTTTCCGGGGGGCAACAGCAACGCGTTGCCATCGCGAGAGCATTGGCGCCTAATCCGTCCTTCTTGTTACTCGACGAACCCTTGTCAGCACTCGATGCGTGGACGCGCTATGACATCGGTCAGGAGTTGCGCGAAATTCAACGCAAGAGCGGTGTCACGACCATTATGGTGACGCACGACAGAACGGAAGCTCTGTCGTTATCGGACTTCATTATCGTTATCAATCAGGGAAACATTGAGCAAGCCGATACACCCTCCAATATTTACGATAACCCGCAAACCGAGTTTGTCGCGACTTTTGTGGGCGGCATGAATATCGTGCATTTGCCTGAAATTAATGAGGGCGCCGCAACAGGTATTCGTTACGGAGACGTCTTGGTGTCCGAAGCTAATGAGGCGGCTTTGGTGCGTCCCTACACGTATGTCGGCCAACTCCAGTCCTTGGAGTTTATGGGGGACAATGTCCGAGGCTTCTTCCTGCTCAACGACTTCAGAACCCAAGTCATTGCCGATATTTCACGTGCAAGACCTGTGGCCTCGAGCCTGCAAGAAAAAGGTCTCTATGCCTTGCATCTGAATCCGAACGTTTGGCGTCGTTGGAGTCGATAAATGAATCGACGACTCCTGCCAAATGTTCTTTTAGTTGGACTAGTTGCCCTTTTAGTGATGGGACTGGTTCCGCCGCTCTTTCAACTTGCAATCAGCGTGGTGTCCGATGCAGACGGCCTGACTTCGACGTTAACGGGATATAACGTTCGCGCATGCATCAACACGCTGTGGCTTGGGGCGAGTGTCTCCATTGTTGCAACAGTCTTGGGCTTTGTTGTGGCGTTTGCGATCGTGGGTACGCATGCATTGGGACGCCCGGTCTTGAAAGCGCTTTTCTTAGCGCCTCTCTTTGCGCCGTCCATCATGCCGGCTATCGGACTCATCTACTTGATCGGCAGCAACGGCCTGATTCTCAACACAGATTTGTATGGCGCGCTTGGCGTTTTCTTGGGCGGGCTAATCTTTGCATTGCCGCACGCAACTTTACAGATTTTGGTAAGCCTCAATACGTTGGATACACGTACCATTGATGCTGCACGCAGTCTCGGTGCCGGCAACTTCAGGCGGTTTATGACAGTGATCGCACCGCATTGCCGTCGAGGGATTCTCAACGCCATATTGGTCACGTTCGTTTTGACGATTACGGACTTTGGTGTGCCCAAGCTGTTAGGCGGAAGCTTCCCCGTTTTGGCGACCGAAATTTATGCGCAAGCCATCGGCTCGCAAAACTTTGCCGTGGCCGCATTTTTAAGTGTCTGGCTTTTGGTGCCGGCACTTTTGGCTTTTTATTTTTCAAGTAAGCTCACGCAAAAAGGTGGCACCGGTACAAGTTCGCTTTTTGAGATCCGCTCCAATCGATTCAGAGATCAAGTCTTTACGGTCTTGGCATGGTTGATTGTTGGGTTCGAGGTAAGCACCATAGCAGTTGTGATCTACGGGGCTTTTGTAACCTTCTGGCCCTACGAAATGCAATTGACGTTGGATAACTACTTGTTTAGAAATTCCACCTACGGTGTCGCACCGTGGATTCACAGCCTGGAGTTGGCGTTCGGAGTGGCCGCGATCGGGACGGTATTGTCCTTTGTCGGTTCGTATTTGACGGTGCGAGTTCGAACGATCCATCCGCAACTGGTTCGTCTTTATCAAATTTTGACAACATTGCCCTTGTGTATTCCTGGCACGGTTTTGGGTTTGGGATTTGCATTGAGTTTTAGCGGTTTTTCTCTTTTCAAGGGACCTTTCGGTAGTATTGCGTTCCTGGTCTTCAATACGCTCATTCATCTCTACACGGTTGCACATCTCACAAGCTCTCAAACGATGGTGCAGATCAATGCCCAGTATGAAACTGTGGGCAGGAGTCTGGGGGTAGGAACGCTGACGACGATTCGACGCGTAATTCTGCCGTTAAGCAGTCTCGGGATGCGTGAAGTGTTTTGCTATTTGTTTGCTTCTGCGATGACGACGATCTCTGCCGTCGTGTTTCTCTACACGGCCGACAGTATCGTTGCGGCAGTAGCGGCAATTGACATGATTGACAGTGGATTTATTTCAGAAGGCGCTGCAATGTCGACCTTGATTTTTGCATCGGCTTTGGCAGTGCGCATTATTGCTTTGAAATTGAAAAAATGACATCGGGTTTTCGTCTTTATATTCTTGCTCTTGCATTAGTTCTGCCGATTGATGCCTATGCCTATCTGGATCCGGGCACGGGAAGCATGTTGCTCTCTGTCATTGTCGGTTTGGTGTCGAGCGCTTACTTCGTGATTCGAAAACTGCCGAGTCTTCTTCGAGCGCTTTTCTTCAAGTTGACGGGCAAAAAGGACGATCTCAAAAATAACTCGATCGTCTTTTACGCCGAGTCGGCTGCCTACTGGTCAACCTTTAAACCGGTACTGGAAGCTTTGGCTAAGAAGAACGAAAAAGTGACGTACTTGACGTCGGACGAAAACGATCCTGTTTTTAGATCGGGATTAACGGATACCGTTCATGCGAAATTTATCGGTAAGGGCCAGACGGCATACACGGCTCTGGGCTTTCTTGAAGCGGACATTTTTGCATTGACAACGCCCGGCATCGATGTTTTACAGATTCGTCGCTCTCCCGGTGTCAAGAAGTATGTGCATATCGTGCATGCAGTAGGTGACATTCACACGTACAAGTTTTATAGCTTCGATTACTACGACGCCGTTTTCTGTGCCGGCCTCGCACAGGCACAGAGCTTAAGAGACTTGGAGCGCATTCGCAAGACCAAACCGAAGGAGTTGCCGTTATTGGGCTGTCCTTATTTGGACGGCTTGGTTGCTCGCAAACAGAGCGCTCCTGCGCCTGAAGAAAAGACGGTTTTGATTGCGCCGACTTGGGGTAAAAACGGTCTTTTGATGCGCACCGGCAAACAAATCCCCGAGATGCTCGCCAAAGCCGGCTATCACGTGATTCTGCGTCCGCATCCGCAGAGCTTTATTTCCGATAAAGAATTGATGGATCAGCTCGCAGAAGAACTCAAGAGCTATTCCAATATCGAATGGGATCGCAATCCCGACGGCTTCAAGAGTTTGAGTCGCGCAAAACTCATGATCTCCGATGTTTCGGGTGTCATCTTTGACTTTGCCTTTGTATTCCTGCGTCCGGTCATTTCTGTTGGCAACGGCCCCATCAAAGATGGTTTTGAAGCTTGGGAAATTCCGCATGAAGCATGGGAAATGAAAGCGCTCGACACCTTGGGTAAGCGCGTTTTCTCCGGTGACGAATCCGAGATCCCTGCTTTGGTTGAAGAACTGATGAATCGCCATGAAGATATGGCGCAGCAAATCGAAGCGATTCGAGATGCCAATGTGGTGAATTTCGGTCATGCGGGCGAGCCGATCGCGCAGGCGCTCATGGATATGGCGCAAACCTTAAAACAAGAACACTAAGAAGGGGCACGCAAAACATGTTGGACTTTGTTTATACGTTACTGATTGCGCCTTTGGAATTTTGGATGCACAAGGCTCTGGTTTGGGGATTTGACCAAACCCAGACCTGGGGCTGGGCTATTGTCGTCATGAGCCTTGTGGTCAACATCGTGATTCTGCCGATTTACATGAAGGCAGAAAACTGGCAAGAAGAAGAGCGCGCCATCCGCAAGGGTTTTGAAGATAAAGAAACCATGCTCAAGAAAGCGTTTAAAGGGCAGGAACGCTTTGCCATGATCACGACCATGCATCGACAGGCCGGGTACTCTCCGTTCTTATCGATGCGCTCGAGTATCGGTTTCTTTTTGCAGATTCCGTTCTTCTTTGCGGCATATCATTTTTTGAGTCACTTTGAACCGTTACAGGGCGTCTCCTTTCTGGGATTAGCTGATCTATCCAAGCCCGATGAGATGATTGCTCTCGGTGGTTTTTCGATCAATGTCATGCCGATTCTGATGACGGTCATCAACTTGGCAAGCGCATTGATTTACACACACAATCTTTCTCGCAGAGACAAGATGCAGCTCTACGGGATGGCGGCGCTTTTCTTGGTGCTGTTGTACGATGCAGCTTCAGGTCTCGTGCTTTATTGGACGTGCAACAACATCTTCTCTTTGGGCAAGAACATTGTCTACGATCTTTATCATCGATACGGATCAAGAGTTTCCGGACGTTTGATGGCTTGTTTGCCGAAACGAAGCGTTTCGCAAGAGCCGGTGATCAAGGGGAGTTGGAAATCCGGTTACTTGTTCTATCTTTGGGCGATCGGTTCTATCTTCGGGTTACTGAGTTCCAATCAAATCACAGTATTCGGTGAATCGACAAAAGTCACTTTGAGCTACATCTCCGACTTCGTCTACGTGGCCGTATTTTTCCTCTGCCTCTTTGAAGCCGTTCGACTGCGTATCTGGAAAAAGCACTTTGTGCTGATGCTGGTATCCGCCGTTGTGTTTTATTACTGCATGCGCATTTGGGGCAGATGGTTCTTCTTCGGCGGACATCGTCACTACTTTGCCGCAGTGACAGGGATCCTGTTCCTGGTTCCTGTCATTGGCATTACGAACTTGAAGACTTCTCTGAAAACATTGCTCTTTCCCAGGTACGATGTTTCAAGTTTGTATACGCCTGCGGTTTCTTGGCTCATCATTTTGATTACAGCCTATCTGCCGATTCAGGCTTTTTGTACGGCACCTGAGGCCTTTTCCCAAGCAAGTGACGTTTTAGCGCTTTTGCTACGCTATAGCCTGACCGGTGTCGTCCTTTTTTGGGTGCTCTACAAGCTGTTCGGTGCCTGCCGGAAGCTCAACTTTGCCGGATACTTCTTTGCGTTCTTGGCTTTGTTATGCACTGTTTACGCATTTTTGCTTCCGATCGATGTCGGCACCATTGACGGATTCCAGTTGGAAAAATCCGGCCCGCTGTATGCCGACAAAAACTTGCTTGTTGACGCTTTAACTTTTGCCGTCTTCATTTCGGCTTTTGTTTGGCTGATTCGTATCGATAAAGTGCAACTCTTGCGTACGGTTTTTATGGCTTTGATCGTGATCGGTATCGGCGCTTCGACCGTTTCCTTGTGGCAATCTAAAGGCAAATGGCAAAGCGATGAATCGAAAACGCTAGCAGAGCTTCCGTCTTATAACGACAGACTTCTGGCCTTTTCTAAGGACAAGCCCAATATTGTCGTTGTGCTGTTGGATGCCTTCACGGGTTCTCACGTCGGTGACATCATGAAGGATGATGCGTTGCGTGAGAAATATCGCGGCTTTACGTGGTACAGCAATACGTTGTCAACGAGTAGTAGCACGCAGTCGAGCCTTGCTTCCGTGCTTTGCGGTGAGAATTGCTCGCCATGGAAGCTCAATGAAGATACAAGCCTTTCGATTGCTGACAAAATCAACAAGCACTATGCCGATGTGATCAATCATTTCGGTCCGGATATTGATGTGGCCGTGCATGAACGCAACTGGTTGGAGACCAATCGAATCAAAGAGCATTTGACCGGTGATCCTTTGTTATTGCGCTATTTGGGGGACAGCTATCTCAATCGATATATCCAAAAGAACAATATTGAAATCGGTCGAGGCTCGAGCGATTCGTTCTTGCTTGCCGTGAGTATCTTCAACTCTGTGCCCTGGAGTCTGAAGAACTTGATCTATAAAGACGGACGCTGGATTGAACGCCTGATGCCGAGTTCCGATATGTGGATTGTGCGACAGATGCGTGAATATGCATTCTTGGACGGTCTGCGCGAAAACTCAAATACGGCATCAACTAAGGCGACATTCAAGTTTTTGGGCAATGAAACTTCTCATCGATTCTGGTTCTTGGATTGGAAAAACTGCACGTTTAGCCCAAATCCCGTTGTCTACGATGAGCTTAAGGGGTATAACGAACCGTTGCATCCTGGGAGCGAAAAGTGCGCTTTAAGCGCTCTGGGGCTGTGGTTTGATTGGATGCGACAGGCTGGCATCTACGAAAACACGATGATCGTGCTTGCGTCCGACCATGATGCCGGTGACAGCGAAAAGATGGCGAAGACTGTTGGTGGCATCGGTGTACGGCGTGATGGTTTGTTACTGGTGAAAAATCTCCATGCTGATGTGCGCCAAGAACTCAAGACTTCTATGGAGTTGCATAGTATCTATGATGTTCCGCAAATCATTGATGCCAACCTTGGAAAGTCAGACTGGCCCAATGACGACGCCAGAACGACAGTGTTAAGTCATGGCAATAGCGGAACTTTTTACCGAACAGACAAACCCTACAAGGTCAAAGGATTGATAGAGGAGCGATCTTCTTGGCAACCTGTCGAATAGTGGCCAAAATCTGCTATTCTCAGAACAATGAATAACTTCTGACCGATGCGAAACCAATCGTCATCGGAATGTATGCAAGACGAATCGGAAAAGACGACGGATACTGTTCCCAGTAAAAAACGAACATTAAAGGGTATGGTCGGCTCGATCAAAAAGCTTTTTGTGAAGGAGCCGACAACCAAAGAAGAGTTTTCAGAGTCGCTAAAAAAAGCCTGCGGCGACAAACTCTTTGATAACGATGCGCTGACCATGATGTTGGGCGCGTTGGAGGTGAGCGACCTGTGCGCGTCCGACTTGATGGTGCCGCGCGCTCAGATTGAGGTCGTTGACATTTCCGAGCCTCGCGACGAGTGGATGCGCAAAATCATCACGCGCGGCCACTCACGATTCCCAGTGGTTGACGGGGATATGGATGATGTCAAAGGGATTTTGCACGCTAAAGATCTTTTGCATTTGTTCTTGGATCCCGAATACGAAGTTTGCGCCCACTTGCGTCCGGCTCGCTTTATTCCTGAGACTCAACCTTTGAACGTTGTCTTGCGCGATTTCCGCGCCACGCGCAATCACATGGCGTTGGTCATTGACGAATTCGGCTCCATTTCCGGGCTCATCACCATTGAAGACGTGATCGAGCAGGTGATTGGCGAAATCTCCGATGAATTTGACAACATCAATATCGGGAAAGACAACATTACGGTCGTGGATTCCGAGCATTGGCGAGTGAAAGCAGAAACCGAGATCGATCAGTTCAATGAATTCTTCAATGCTCAGATTGAAGATCAGTACTGCGAAACGATCGGCGGTCTGGTGATGGATCGTCTAGAACATGTTCCGCACCGTGGTGAAACGGTGGAAATCGACGGTTTCCGCTTCAAGGTGATTACAGCCGACGATCGTCAAGCGCATCTGTTCTTGGTGGAACGTTTGGTCAGTGCCAAGCCGTCCGTGCATCCTCAGACGACAAAGTCGGAAGATCAGGCATCGACCTAAGAATCCCAATAATGCGACAAGGATCGTGCCGTAAAAAAACACGATCCTTGGCTTTTCTAAAAATCCGTTCAATGAACCGTCTTTTTTCATTCTTTTCCAAATATCCGAGCCTCAATGCGATTTTGGCACTAGTAGCAGGTGCCGTCGGTGCTTGTGCTTTTGCGCCTGTCGGCATCTGGTTTTGCATCTTCGTTTCTCTAGCTGTTCTTTTCCTGCTGATCAACACAAGTAAAAACTGGAAGTGGGCTGCTTTTGCCGGATGGGCGTGGGGCGTTGGCTATTTTAGTTTGGGTTTGAGTTGGACGTATCACTCCATGGCCGTATACGGAGGCTTGCCGTCAGTTGTAGCGGCTATGGGCGTCGTTGCTTTGGCTGGCGCATTGGCAACCGTACCCGCGGCCGTTGCCGGTATTGCCAAGAGAATACCGGTAAGTGACATTGTTCGCTTGGCGTGCATACTGCCGGCACTTTGGACGTTGGGAGAACTTATTCGCGGCGCGTGGGTGATGAACTTCGGCTGGCTTTCTGTCGGTTACGCACTGATTGATACGCTATTTGCTTCTTGGGCTCCGGTTTCGGGTGTTTACGGTGTGGGGTTCTTGGCCGCCTGGATGACGGGGCTCATTCTTGCCTTATTGTTGCCTCAAAGTAAAACGGTTATCGGGATTCGTGCGACATTAGCTTTGACAGTTGGCGCTCTGGCGCTTTCGTCCATTGCCGTATCAGAGATGAAATGGTCGACGCTCGGCAAAACACTCGAGGTTCGGATCGTACAACCTGATTTACCGGTGGTGATGAGCGGTAAACGAGACATTGCCGATGCCAGACTCGAACGTGTGGAAGCCATGAGCACGCGCTCGGCAATGGGAAGTCGGTTGGACTTGATTATTTGGCCGGAGGGGCTTTATCCGTGGCCGTTGCAACGCCATAGCCGTAAGCAAGTTGAAGCACCGTTGAAAGTTGCACAAGCAACCGGCGCAACGGTTCTCTTCAACGCCTTCGACGAACCAGAGCGCAAAACCTACTTCAACTCCCTTTGGACGGCAACGCCCAACGGAAAGTTGCAGGCAATCTATGCCAAACATCATCTTGTGCCGTTTGGAGAGTATGTTCCCTTTGGTTTCAGATGGTTTGTCGACATGATGCACATTCCGATGAATGACCAGATCGCCGGTGAGTTGGCAAAAGCACCGATTGAGATTGCCGAAACGCCGACTGCATTGCAAATTTGCTATGAAGTGATGTTTGGTGAAGAGTTGCGAAACGCTTGGAAAGATGGGGTACCGCAACTCTTAATCAATACGGCAAATCTCGTTTGGTTTGCTCCGGCAGCCGGAGAACACTTTACGCAAATTTCGCGTATGCGTGCCAAAGAGGTTGCGCGTCCCGTCATCCAGTCAATGAATAACTCGATGTCAGCTGTCGTATCGGCAACCGGAGCGATTGATCGCTTGGTAGGAAAGGGGGCTCAAACGATGGATGCACGAGTTCGAACAGCACAAGGATCTCCGACACCGTTTGTGATTTTTGGTCATTGGATAACAGTCCTTCTTTCGGTGCTACTGCTGGTTTTTGGTGCAGTTTTTGACTTAAGAAACTACAAAAATTGGAAGAGATAACTTAAATTCTTGGTCTAATCGACTCAATGCTTTAAAATCTATTCTCAGTTTGTCCGACATTCGGACTTTAATGCTTTTGACTTGACCGTCTAAGAGCGATACTAGAAACGTCAAATATGATTACCTTTCAGGAAGTGATCCTGCGTCTGCAGGAGTATTGGAATAAGCAAGGTTGCGCTTTGTTGCAGCCGATCGATATTGAAGTGGGTGCCGGTACCTCGCATACGGCAACGTTCTTGCGTGCCTTGGGCCCCGAACCCTGGCGTGCAGCATACGTGCAACCGTCCCGTCGTCCGAAGGACGCACGCTACGGCGAAAACCCCAACCGTTTGCACCAGCACCATCAGTATCAGGTGGTGTTAAAGCCCTCTCCCGTTAACATCGTTGATCTGTATTTGGACTCCTTGCGTGCCTTGGGAATTGATACCGAAGTCAACGACATCCGCTTTGTGGAAGACAACTGGGAAAACCCGACGTTGGGCGCCTGGGGTCTTGGTTGGGAAGTGTGGATGAACGGTATGGAGGTGACGCAATTTACGTACTTCCAGCAGGTGGGCGGTTTGGAATGCAAACCCATCACGGGCGAAATCACCTACGGGTTGGAACGCTTGACGATGTACCTGCAAAACTGCGACAACGTCTTTGATCTCGTCTACACGAAGTGGACGGACGGTTTGGGTCAGGAACACACGCTCACTTATGGTGACGTGTTCCACCAAAACGAAGTCGAACAGAGCCACTACAACTTCGAAGCGAGCGACCCCAAGAAGCTCTTTGCGCAGTTTGACTACTATGAAAGCGAAGCCAAGCGCTTGATGGAATTGGAATTGGCGCTTCCGGCATATGAAATGGTTTTGAAGGCCGGTCACACCTTTAACCTCTTGGACGCACGCGGTGCGATTTCCGTGACCGAACGTGCCGCTTACATTGCACGTATCCGTAACTTTAGCCGCGCTGTTGCGCAGAGCTACTACGACTCGCGCGAGCGTTTGGGTTTCCCGATGCTCAAAAGCGAATAAAGGTTTTTATTGGAACAAATCATGACCAGTCTTCTTGTAGAACTGCAAACTGAAGAGTTGCCGCCTAAGGCGCTGAAAAAACTCTCTGCGGCTTTTGCCGAAGGATTAAACAAGTCGCTTGCCGCTCACGGCATGCTGACGCAAACCTCTCAAATGATGCCCTTCGGTGCTCCGCGCCGTATGGCCGTTTTGATCACGGACGTTTTGGCAAAGGCTCCTGACGAAGCCTTTGTGCAAAAACTCGTGCCCGTGAAGGTGGGCTTAGACGCCAACGGTCAGGCAACGCCTGCATTGACGAAGAAAATGACCGCTTTGGGCATTGCTGGTGACGTTGCTGATCTCAAGCGTGTGAACGACGGCAAGAACGAACAGCTCGTCTACGAAGGTGTTCGCAGCGGCTTGGAATTGTCCGTGGCCCTTCAAAAGGCATTGGAAGAAACCGTCAAGGCTTTGCCGATTCCGAAGGTAATGAATTATCAATTGGCCGACGGTGTCACGACTGTTCAGTTCGTGCGTCCGGTCAAGCACTTGACGGTTTTGTACGGTGCCGACGTTGTGCCCGTGGAAATGTTTGGTCTTAAAGCCGGCCGTACAACGATGGGCCATCGCTTCCAATCCGCAGGCGCCGTTGAATTGACAAACGCTGACGAATACGAAGAAACGTTGCTTCTTAATAAGGTGATTGCTTCTTACAGCAAGCGCCGCGAAAAGCTCGTGGCTTTGTTGCAGGAATCTGCTGCCAAGGTCGGCGGCACCCTGATTGCTCCGGAAGATTTGATCGACGAGACCAATTCCTTGACCGAATGGCCCGTGATCTATGTTTCCGAATTTGAAGAAAAGTTCTTGGCTGTACCTGAAGAATGTTTGATTCTGACGATGCAGACCAATCAGAAGTACTTCCCGATGCGTGACGCAAACGGCAAGCTTATGAATCGCTTCTGCTTGGTGAGCCACATTGAAGCCAAGGACGGCGGCAAAGCGATCGAATCGGGTAACGCCCGCGTGGTGCGTGCTCGCTTGGCCGATGCCGAGTTCTTCTACAATCAGGACTGCCAGGAAACGTTGGAAAGCCGCGTTCCCGGTCTCTCGAACGTTGTTTATCACAACAAGCTCGGTAGCCAGTACGAACGTATGTTGCGTGTGAAGGCTATTGCTGGCGCTGTGGCTCAAAAGATTGGTGCCGATCAGGCAAACGCAGAGCGCGCCGCCATGTTGGCCAAAGCCGACTTGCGCACCTTGATGGTGGGCGAATTCCCCGAACTTCAGGGCATCATGGGCGAGTACTACGCTCGCCACGACGGTGAACCCGAAGAAGTGGCAAAGGCCATTAGCGAGCACTATGCGCCGCGATTTGCGGGCGACGCACTGCCCACGACCGCCGTGTCTCTGGCTGTTGCTTTGGCCGATAAGATGGAAACCTTGACCGGCATGTTCGGTATCGGTCAGATGCCCACCGGTGACAAGGATCCATTTGCTTTGCGTCGTCATGCTTTGGGCGTGTTGCGCATGCTCATTGAAAAGAACCTGTCGGTTGCTTTGGACGAATTGGTTGCTTTGGCTTTTGACGTTCAAAGGCAAGTGCCGGGCTTGAAGGATGCCACGGAAGAGCTCGTCAACTTCTTCTTTGATCGCTTGAAGGTCATGATGCGTGACGAAGGCTACACGGCTCAGGAAGTCGATGCCGTCTTGGCTTTGCGTGATATGCGTATTGCTCAGACACCCAAGCGCTTGGCAGCCGTGCGCAAGTTCTTGGAATTGCCCGAAGCAGAAAGCTTGACAGCTGCAAACAAGCGTATCGGCAATATTCTCAAGAAAGCTGAAGACGTTGAAATCGGTGAAATCAATCCCGCACTCTTTGAAGAAGTTGCGGAAAAGGCGCTCTTTGATGCGATTGGCGATCATGAACCCATCGCCATGCTCTTTTACAAGAAGGGTGAATTCGAAGCTATGTTGGCTTCGCTCACCCCTTTGAAGAAGGCTGTGGATGCGTTCTTTGCCGATGTGATGGTCAACAGCGAAAATCAACAGTTGCGTCTGAATCGCTTGGCAATTTTGCAGCGACTCTATACCCTGATGAATCGCGTTGCTCAACTGTCGCGCTTGGCCAAGTAGTCGGCTTTAAAGCAAAAAAAATGAGCCGCAGAAAAATCTTCTGTGGCTCATACATACAAACGAGGTGGCTGTGTGAATTACATTCGAGGCTGGATTTTTTATCTGACATGTGCCGTGACTGTAATTCCTACAGCCACCTTGATTGTTTTGGCTTGGCCTTTTGTGAAACGCGAAATGCGCTACAGCATTGCCGTGGGTTGGGTGCGCATGATGCTCTCCGTCTTGCGCAGTCTTTGTGGAGTGAAGTGGAAAGTGATCGGCGAAGATAATATTCCCGAAGATGGGCGACTGGTGGTGCTGAGTAAACACCAATCGGCCTGGGAAACTTTGTTTTTGCCTGCATACTTGAAGCATCCGATGGGGTTTGTCTACAAAGAAAGCTTGCACTGGATTCCTTTCTTCGGTTGGGCATTGAAGTCCATGGGAATGATTGCCATCAATCGCAGTGAAGGCAAAAGTGCCTATCAGAGTTTTTTGGAGCGCGGCACGAAGTTTATGAATTCGGGATGGTGGGTGACACTTTTCCCGGAAGGAACTCGTACAAAAGCCGGTGTCCGGTCTGAAACCTACAAGACCGGCGGCGCACGTTTTGCAATTGCTGCCGGTGCCGACATTCTGCCGGTGGCGCTCAACTCCGGTCGTTGCTGGCCGAGAAACTCTGTAGCGAAGATTCCAGGAACGATCATGGTGAGTTTCGGTCCTGTGATCAAAACCGAAGGCAAGTCGGTTCATGAAGTCAACGAAGAAGTTCGTTTGTGGATTGAAAACGAAATCGAGCGTTTTGAGTCGGTGTAGTCTATGTGGCAGGTTGGTCAAACGGGGGAGCTTATTTCCGAAACGGTGGCAGTGGATGCGCTCTATGCTCAAGTAATTCGAGGCGACTATAAGACTTTGCGGATCACGATTCGGGACGGCAAGCTTCGCATTACTGCGCCGTCAGCGATGAGCGAACAGACGATTAGAGGGTTTCTAACTCGAAGAAAGGAATGGATTGAAGCGAATCTTCAAAAACCATGTAAGAAGTACCCATATGCATGCGATATGCGTGATGGTGGAGTGGTGTATCTTCAGGGGCATCCTTTGACGTTGAGAGTGGATGACACTGCTATTAAAACATTCATTCGCCCGCAATGTCCGACAGAGTTGATAGTGGCTTCACGCTCGAGAAGACGAGAAGAAATTCGCGAGGCGGTGACGACTTTTCTTAAAGAACGGTATGTCGATCTTTATAATGAAAGGGCACCTCAGATAATTGCAAAAATGCCTAAAAAACCGACCAAAGTCTTGATAAGTAACGCTAAAACAAGTTATTACGGACGTTGTACTGGTAAAGGAGTGGTGTTTCTAGCTTGGCGAGTGGTCAGTTTGCCCGTGGAGTGTTTTGATTATCTCTTGACGCATGAACTGGCTCACTTGGTACACATGAATCACTCAAAGGCATTTTGGGATATGGTTGAGCGATATTGTCCGGATTACCGATACGGGAAAAGGATTCTTCATAGCTGTCAATTAAATGTTGTAGCCTGAGCCTGCAATAACAATCAACAATGATTTAGCGTTAAGAAAAATATTTGATGAAAAAATTTTTACTGAAACAATATGAGAAGATTGACCCTAACCTAAGGCGACTCATCGCTTATTTGCCAACTTATCGTTGGTTGATAGTAGGGGCTATTTTTTTCATGATCACGGCAGCTGCGTCGTCTTCTTTAATCGCGATGCTCTTCGGTAAGTTGACAGATTTGGGGTTTTATCAACAGAAACCCTGGGTTATTTTGGCTGCACCGATTGGTTTGATCATCATTTCATTCTTACATGGCGGAAGTATGTTCATGAGCAACTATCTTCTAGCTAAAACAAGTCAATCACTTCTTTTTGAGTTGCGCGCTCAACTCTTTAGTAAGATACTGCGATGGCCGGCATCCACATATCAGAGAAATACGACGGGGTTGATTGCTTCTAAATTTGTTAATGAAGCAAATGTCGCTCTGTCAGAAGCCGCAAAATCGGCGATTGTATTGGTAAGAGATACATTGCAAATTATTGGACTAACAATTCTCTTAGTCTGGCATGATGTGACATTGACAGTTATTACATTGGTCATAGCCCCAGCAATCATCTGGTTGTTACGATATTTATCAAATAAACTAAAAAGTATTATGGCTAGTGCCCAACAAAATATTGCAACATTGTTGGTTCACGTGAAAGAGTGTTATGAGGCACGACGTGTTATCAAAATCAGTAATACTTACGATTTTGAAATGGAACGTTTGTCAAAAATTAATGAAACGGTAAAGAGATTAGCACTAAGAATGACGAAAGTCAGCTCTGCAGCAACTCCTGCAACACAATTAATTGGAGTGATTGGTGTAGCGATTGTGTTGACTGTGGCGATGATTGAGACTCAAAAAGGGCTTTTGACATTGGGGGAATTCATAACTTTTTTGACGGCTATGATGTTGATTTTACCTCCCTTGCGTCGGATTACAGGGCTGAATAGTGCAATTGTAAGTATGACTGTAGCCGCTCAGTCTATTTTCTCAACGCTCGATGAACCAATGGAATCAGATTTCGGCACAATTAGGTTAGAACATGTAAAAAGAAATTTATGCTTCGATAAAGTTTCATTGCGTTATCCGAACAGTGATAATGATGCGGTTCATATGTTTAGTCTTAATGTCAATGTTGGAGATACAGTTGCTCTTGTCGGGATTTCTGGTTCCGGAAAAACTTCTCTTGTGAATATGATTCCTCGCTTTTGGAATCCGACATCTGGACGCATATTGATTGATGGTGTAGACACGCAACAAGTCAGTTTGGCGTCTTTGCGACGCCAAATTGCGATTGTTTCTCAGGATGTCATGATTTTTGATGGTACGATTAGAGAAAATTTAGTTTATGGTGCAACAAACGTGACTGAAGAGGATATTGCTAAGGCTGTTCATTGTGCAGCATTGACAGATTTTATTGACTCGTTGTCAGATGGGTTGGATACTCAAGTTGGAGAAGATGGCAATCGTTTATCTGGTGGTCAGAAGCAACGTATTTCTATTGCTAGAGCTCTTCTGAAAAATGCTCCGATTTTGATTCTGGACGAAGCAACAAGTGCATTAGATGCTGAAAGCGAGCATCACATAAAAGAAGCTCTAACGACTCTAATGGCAGGACGAACCACTTTTATTGTTGCTCATCGTCTTTCTACAGTGGAAAATGCTACCAAGATTGTTGCGATGGCAAATGGAGTAATTGAAGAAGTAGGAACACACGATGAGCTGATTGCTAAAGATGGTCTCTATAAGAGACTGTGCTCACTTCAAGGCATTGAAGAAAAGATGGAGGCGTAATCTAATGATTAAATTATTTAAACGTCTTCTGCCGAATTTTGATCCCGTACTTCTGAGACTATTTCAGTACGTGTTACCATATAAATTACAATTAGCAATCGCAGCACTCTTTATGGGGGGTGTCGCTAGCACGACAACTTTGACATCAATGCTCCTAGGTAAGTTAATTGACAAAGGATTCTACGAGCAAAATTCAGCGATGATAATATTTGCTCCTTTGGCTTTGATTGTTGTGACCTTAATGTTTGCCATTTGTACGGTAGTAAGTAGTTATATTTTAACTAAAGTGAGTCAATCGATATTGGTTAAAATTCGTACACAGCTTTTTTATAATGTGTTACGTTGGCCAACAGGGGTATATCAACAATATTCCACAGGACTAGTATGTTCGAAATTTGTAAATGAATCGCATATAGCCCTAAATAATGCAGTTCAGGCAGGTATGGTACTAGTTCGTGATTCAATGCAAGTATTGGCACTGTTCGGATTGTTGCTTTGGCAAAATTGGCAACTTACTTTGGTCGCCTGTGTTGTGGGACCTTTAGCTGGAGCCTTGTTAGGCCGTATTCGAAAACATACCAGACGGATAGTAAAAGAAAGTCAAGAAGCCATCGCAGATACCCTTTCTAAAGTGCAAGAATCCTATGAAGCGCAACGTTTGGTAAAAGTAAGTGATTCATATGGATTTGAGGAAAGGCGCTTTGCCAAAATCAATGAATCGATTCGAGGAACTGGCTTGATGCGTTTGAAACTAGCAAGTATGGGAACGCCTGTTACTCAAATTGTGACAATGATGGGGGTAGCAATAGTGGTTGCCGTTGCTTTACTTCAGGCTCGACAGGGAAATCTTTCTATGGGAGAGTTTATTACATTTTTATCAGCAATGCTTTTTCTGATGCAACCACTTCAAAATTTAGCAGGTCTTAATGCAACGTTTACAGCAGTAAGTGTTGCTGGTAGGAGTATTTTTGATATGATGGATGCCCCAGTTCAGGAGGATAAGGGGAAACATATACTTAGAAACATCAAAGGTGAAATTGTTTTTAAAGATGTTTATGTCCGCTATCCAGGAACTGATGATGATGCATTGAAAGGATTTACTCTCAAAATAGACTCAGGAAAACATGTTGCTTTGGTTGGACATTCGGGGTCGGGAAAAACGACAACAGTCAATCTTTTACCTAGATTTCTTGATGCTACGACTGGGGTCGTGTCTGTTGATGGTATTGATGTGCAGGATTGTACACTCGAGAGTCTAAGGGAACATATTGCTATTGTTTCTCAGGACGTTATTCTTTTTGATGCAACAATTAGAGAAAATATTACCTATGGCGTAAAGAATGTAACCGATAGTGACATTTTGGCAGCTTGTGATGCGGCAGCATTGACAGAGTTTATTCAATTATTACCACAAGGTTTGGAGACTCGAGTTGGCGAGGCTGGGAATCTGTTGTCCGGAGGCCAAAAACAACGCATTTCAATTGCAAGAGCATTCTTGAAAAACGCGCCAATTCTAATTCTAGATGAGGCAACAAGTGCACTAGACAGTGAATCAGAACGAATTGTAAAAAAAGCAATAACTAAACTGATGAGAGATCGTACAACGATTACAGTGGCTCACAGACTATCTACAATAGTAGATGCTGATTGGATAGTCGTCATGAAAAATGGAAAAATTGAAGAGCAAGGAACCCATACTGAGTTGATATCAAATCATGGCTCATATGAGCAATTTTGCAGTTTACAGATGCTCACATAAAAGGCTTAACGCTATTTGTTTATATCACGCCTCAGCAGATGCTGGTTCACTCCAGGTCTTTATTGAAACTGCTGAGGGTGATAATAAACTATTAACGAGGCAGTTTAATAGTGGACGAATGGAGCCGCGTAACGAACATGCTCAATCTCGAATATTTTCAGTATCCACTGAGCTTTTGAAGATACCTTCTTCAAAAATTTTTCAGCGCGCTTTTTCAATTGGTCAATCTTTGCCGGTGCGCGGCTGCGGATATCCGTTTTTTATGCGCGATTGACATACTCGTCCGGGTTCAATTCCGGGCAGTATGGCGGCAAGAAAATGTCAAGCGAACTCAGAATTGAGCCCCGCGAACGAATTTTGAATTAACCCCAT
>CALKKK010000016.1 GCA_937995395.1 uncultured Sutterella sp.
GGATCAATGTTTGAGTAAAAAATAATAAAATTGATCCTGATAAAATATCAAATTTATTACTAATAAAAACAAAGATCTAAAGTAGAAGATCAAAGTTTTCAGTCTTTAGCAATCATTGATCCTTCCGTTTTTTATCAAAAGCCGATAAAGTTCGAAATCACATTCAAAAGACCTGTAAGGAGTGTTTTGTGCTTGAGAAGAAGATGATTGTGGTTTGCGAAGGTCAGACTGAGAAAATTTATCTGGCACGATGGGCCGCGCTTTGCAATGTGCGACATAAGGTTGAAATTCTGTGTTCGGCATGTACGTCACCGATGTCGTTGCTGGAAGAAGGCGTCAAAGAATACTTTTGGGGAAACGCTTCGGGAGAGGAAAAGTATTCCGGTGTCTGGGTGGTTTTCGATCGTGACGGGCACGAGTGTTTTCACCGTACGCTCAATGAGGCTCGCAAATATCCGTTTGTTCATCTGTGTTGGACGAATCCTTGTATTGAGGCGTGGTTCTTAATGCACTACAAACCGTTGCCACACTTTGCCCGACAAAAGATGATTTTGCTCGAATCGGCGGAAACATCTATTGGGGATGAGCATGCTTTGGTGCGACGAGAGGAGTTGTGGGAGAAAATCATCGAACCCAAAGACGTTTTGCATGCGCTCAAAGCCGTTTGGCCGACTTACGGAAAAACATTTACCGGTATTTGCGATACGCTCAAAGACAAAATCGATAATGCCGTTGCCCAGTGTGTCGGCAAGAGTATCCGTGACGATCCTCAAAAAATTGGAAGTCTGATGCCTGAGGTCTTGTACGCTATTGCGCGTTTGGGCACCAAGACAGACGAAGAGGCCGAACTCAAAGTCGGGCCCATTTGGCATGCGATTTGTTGTCAGCGACGTGCCGAAGCCAAGTTGGCGGAATTTACGGCAAATGCCGCAACGGCAGCCGAATCAAAAGCGGCTTAAGCAACGTATATCTGTTGTACCTACAGGCGCTGTACGTACACGGATTGTAGGTACAGCGCATGTAGTAAGCGAGGATGACAAAAATGGCGTTTTGGGGAAGAAGTACCGAGAAGGATCGGTTGCGTAGCGAGGATCGAGCATTTTTCTGCGGTCCATCGCGCATGGTGACGATTTCAGGGCCGGCGGGGGCTGGCAAAACGACATTGATTCGCGAAACGTTCTTCGACGATGTCGAAAACCTCCATTTGTTTTTCCACCCGACGTCAACGCAAAAGGGACTGATCGAAGTTTTACGCGCCGAACTCTGTCGAATTTCCAAGGCGGGCGACATACCGGTTTTCGAAACGCTGATCGACGGCATTGCCTACGTGCTTGCCTTAACAAGAAAGCAAAGGTTACGGTTAATCTTGGACGGTGTCGACTGTGCCACAAAAATCGAACCCAACTTTTTGGGATCGCTCCAAAAACTTTGGGAGAAAAACCGGCAGAGCACGCAGTGCTTTCTGGTGCTCGTCACAGAGTCGCACATTGCTTTGGAAAACCTTTTACTCGAGGCCGATGCCGAGATCGAAGTGCTCGGCTGGACGGCGGACGAACTTGCTTGCGTGTTTCGGGAAATACAGCCGGAAGGCAGCAATCTCGACCTGTTGACACTCTATGCGATTTCGGGGGGCCTACCCAGTGTCGTTCACGAGCTCGGCGCAGCAAAAAGCTATGTGGCCGACGATCTGATCAATTACGTATTTTCAGACAAAGGTGCGAGCCTGCGTGAAGTTCCGGAAATATTTTTGTTGAGAGACTTGCGCTTGACTTCGAACATTTGCCACGAACTCTTGCGTGGCGTCGCGGCTGGTCAAACACATTGGAGTCAGTTACAAGACCGAGTCTCCGAGCCTGCGACACCTTACCTTTCGCGATTGATTGGCAAATACGGCCTGCTTGAAAAGCGCTATCCGCTTTTGCATCACAGCTCGAAAAGCTCGGTGCGCTACGTTTTCAAGGACGGCTTTTTTCGTTTTTGGTACGCCATGGTCGATGCGCCGGAGCTCACGGTGTTGGGCGCCCGAAGCGACTGGAAAGGTCTCAAAGCGGCTGCTTGGGCACGAATGGACGGTTTTCTGGCACAGACGATGAGTCAATGGTTTTTGGATCGCTACGAGAAACAACGACATTGTTGGGAGCAAGTCGGCACATGGTGGAATCACGCAGGTACGGCGACCATCGACATCATTGCTATCAATCGAGATGAGAAATTGATTGAATTTGCTCAAGTCGAAAACACTGCCGATCAAACGGCGTTGCATTTGGCGGCAGCAAAGTTTCTGGAACAACATCCGGCTTTTGCCAGGTTCGAACAGCGTTTTCGCATCCTGACAATGGACGATATGCAAAACTCGATTTTCTAACAATCGTCCACAGATTAAAAAAGCCACCGCCCAAATCGGCAGTGGCTTTTCAAATTGCAGAGCCTGAAATCGAGTTAGAGGAACTGAGCCCCAATCACAGCTGCAATCATCAAGGGAATGTTGTAGACGATAAAGGTCGGCACGCAGGTATCCCAAATGTGGTTGTGCTGACCGTCGGCATTCAAACCGCTCGTCGGACCGAGCGTACTGTCGGAGGCCGGAGACCCTGCATCGCCCAAAGCACCGGCAGCGGCCATCAAAAGCACCGTGGCGGGTAACGAGAAGCCCACAGCCGTGCAAAGCGGCACATAGATCACGGCCAAAATCGGAACCGTACCGAACGATGTGCCGATACCCATCGTCACAATCAAGCCGATGACGGTAATGAGAATAGCCGCAACGACTTTACTTCCGCCGATATAAGGCACCACGCTTTCCACCAAAACGGGCACGGCGCCGGTGTCCTTCAAAATGGCCGCAAAGCCGCCTGCAATCAACATCACGAAAGCCACAAAGCCCATCATGGAAATGCCGCCCGAGATGTGAGCATCGAGTTCACTGAACTTAAAGGCGCGGCCGGCAGCCATCACGGTCAGACCGATCAAAGCGGCCAAAGGCAAAGATTCAAAGATCAACTGCACGACAACGGCCACCACAATGGCGCCCAACGTCACCCAGTGCTTGACGGAGAACTTCACATCTTCGTCGGAAGATTCTTCACCACCCAAAACCGGAAGGTTCTGATAGTTACGCGGCTTGCGATACAGCACAAAGATGGCCAAGAGCAAACCGATAAACATCGCCAGACCCAAAATCCAAGAGACGGAATAGACGTCGGTCAAAGTGGTCTTCATGCCGCTTGTGGTCATACTGTCGGCCACGATACCTTGGAAAATCAAGCCGAAGCCCACGGGCAAGGTGATATAGGGCGCCTTCAAACCGAAGGTCAAAGAGCAGGCCACCGCACGACGATCGAGCTTCATCTTGTTAAAAAGATGCAAAAGCGGCGGAATCAACAGCGGAATAAAGGCAATGTGTACCGGCACAACGTTTTGAGACAAGCACGCGATAAAGGCCAGTGCCAAGCAAAGAATGCTCGCGCGCGATGCCAGATGGCGGCTGATAAAGCGCACCAACATGTGCATAAGGCCGGTGTGAGAAATCGCCACGGCAAAGGTGCCCAACAAAATATAGGCCAAAGCCGTGGTGGCGTTGCCGCTAAAGCCGTTGGCGAGCAATTCCATCGTCTTTCCGATGGAAAGTCCGCCCGTGAGACCGGCAATAATGGCCGAAATAATCAGCGACACCAAGACGTTGACTTTGCACAGACACAGTACGCAAAGAGCAACGACTGAGAGGATGATCGGGTTAAAAATGAGGTCCATAAAACTCCCTTGGAGAAGGCGCTATCAAGACGGTCGATTTCATCAGTGGTAGGAAACCGGCAATCTTGACAAGCATAAAAGTCGTTTCGTGCGTGTTTTTGATTTTGGGGGATGCACGAAATGCCAAGCCCGCAATGTAACCTACAAAAGGCTTGTTTGCAATCGGTGCTAAGGGGTTTTGACTAGAAAATGCAGAGCTTTTACGCCCTTTGGTGGAGTCAGACGCCGGTTCTGAAGAAATTGATAAAGACGCTTAAAGCCAACAACCAAAAAAGTACGGCACTCACATGATTGAGCCACCAGGCAAATCGCGCCCCGCGCAACTTGGTGCCCAACAGACAGGCGCAGTAGCTGTAACCCAAATGCACGACAAGGCAAATCGACACGAAGAGAACTAGCAAAATCGTCACGTGCATCGCATAGCCTTCTTCCAAGGGAGAAACGAATTGCGGCAAAAGCGAAAGCAAAAAGACAATGAGCATCGGGTTGGTGACTTGTAAGAGCGCCGCACTCACAAATACGCCTTTGCTTGCTTTTTCAAGTTCGATGGAACCGTGGGCTTTGCCGGCAGCCATCAGGTTTAAGGCAGGTGCCTTCCAACTCTTATATCCCAAATAAATGAGCACGCAAGCGCCGATCGTCTGAAGCCCATAAAACAAAACGGGCGAAGCCGCAATCACGCTTCCCATGCCGAGGGCCGAAATGATGGACATCGTCGCAACGCCTGTTGCATTGCCGCACGGAGATTTCCAGGCGTGGCGTATACCGTAACGGAAGGCGTTACTAATCGTGAACAAAACACCCGCGCCGGGAGCTAGGCAAGTTACAACAGTGACGACAAAAAATAAGGCCAAATCGTGCATGGGAAAGCGTGTTACAAAAGAGATTAAATTATCTCAGGGAGTAATATTAGCCATAACTCAAAATTTGAGTGCATTAAATTCTGGTGTACTCTGATATGCGTAACCTAACGCCCACTCAAACTTCGAGAAACCCATGAACCGATTCGACTACCGAAAAATTCGCCAAATGCTCCTTTTTGCCGCCGTGGTGGAAGAGGGCAGTTTCAGGCGCGCGGCCGACAGACTCAATATGTCTCAGCCACCCTTGACCGCACAGATTGACGAACTTGAAAGCCGATTAAAGGTCAAACTCTTGGTACGCACTCCGAGAGGTGTGCGCATGACCGCCCAAGGTCAAGCCTTTTTGCCCTTGGTGCGAAACTTCATTGCCCAGGCTGAGCTCTTGGACTACAGCATTGAGGAATTGAGACTCGGCCACAAGGCGCTTTTAACGGTGGCGGCCGTGTCGGAAGCCATGATGAGTTGGATTCCGGAGTTTCGAAAAACGCTTGAAGCCAAGGCGCCGGGGTTGGCGCTTTTCACCAAGGAAATCGACTCCATCGAAGTCGTCCGAGAACTCGAAACCAACAACGTCATGTTGGCGATCGGCTTTTTCGAGAAGTTCGAAAACCCGAATTTACGCTTTGCCACCATCCGAGAAGAAAAACCGGTGCTGGTGGTTTCGGCTGAGCATCCGCTGGCAAAGGCTGATACGGTCAATCTCAAAGATTTGGCCGACGAAGATTGGGTATTTCAAGTGCGAAATATTTCTCCCTATCTGGTGGACGCCTTGATCGGTGCGTGTCAGGAAAAAGGCTTTTCGCCGCGCATTCGTCATGAGGTCACAGGCACCATGCGAGAAATCGCTTTTGTGGGGTGCGGGCAGGGGATCGGAATG
>CALKKK010000017.1 GCA_937995395.1 uncultured Sutterella sp.
CTCACCAAGCGTGCGGCTGCGCCGTTTAAACAAATCACGCCCGAGCCGCGCTCGCCTGCGATGGTATAAGTCGTCAGGCGATTGCCGTTGTCGATATCGACCACGTCGACCTTTTCATATTCGCAAATGCCGCTTTTTTCCAGAAGATCGACGTCCACCGTAATCGAGCCCACATAGTTAAGTTCGGCTTGCGTCACCGTGGCACGGTGAATCTTGCTTTTGAGCATTTCAATTTGCATCGTTGACCTCGTCGGTGCCAAAGTTGTCGATCAGGCGCGTTTTGCCGATATAAACGGCCATGGCAAAAAGTACCGGTTCTTTGATGTCGGTCACGGGAGCCATAGTCAAAGCGTCGACCGCTTCGACATAGTCGATTTTGGCCGTCGGATCGCTTTCAATCACGCGCACCATGGCGTCCACAACTGCTTGCGTCGACGTCTCTCCTTCAGCAACGAGTGCCTTACCTGCCGCCACTGCCTTGGACAAAACCAAAGCACTTTGACGTTGGCTTTCCGACAAATACTTGTTGCGACTCGACTTGGCCAGCCCGTCGGCTTCGCGCACGATGGGGCAACCCACGATGTCGATACCGATATTGAGGTCTTTGACCATCTGACGAATGACAGCGAGCTGCTGCGCGTCCTTGCGACCGAAGTAAGCTTTGTCGGGGGTGACGATATTCATGAGTTTGCTCACGACCGTACACACGCCTCTAAAGTGCGTGGGACGCGTCTTGCCGCAAAGGCCGGTCGTCAAATCCTCCACCGTCACCCATGTACGGGCCTTGCCCGGATACATTTCTTCGGGCGTGGGGTGAAAAAGAATATCGACGCCCAAGCTTTCCAAAAGCTTGGCGTCGTGGTCCAAATCTCTGGGATACGTGGCCAAATCTTCATTGGGCCCGAACTGCGTGGGATTGACAAAAACGCTCACGACCACGCGATCGTTCTCGTTTTTTGCGCGCTGCACCAAGCTTGCGTGCCCTTCGTGCAAATAACCCATCGTGGGCACCAAGCCCACCGTCAGTCCTTCTTTTTTCCAAGCTTTGACTTGGTTTCTAACGTCTTCAACCGTTGTGAGTACACGCATGGCTTTTTCGTTTGTTTCGTTGATCTCTTTTTTGCGCACAGATTTTTGTGCGCGCGAACTTATTAGTATAAGCGCTTTAAGTCGTTATTTTGTTTCCCATTTGCGACGCCAAAACTTTCCGCATCATTCGGAAAGGTCCCGGCTTTGACAGCCGCGCCATATTCGGCAAAAGCTTGACGCATGACCGAACCCGCATCGGCAAAGCGACGCACGAACTTGGGGGCATAGTCGCCGTAAAGCCCCACCATGTCCTGATAGACCAACACCTGTCCGTCGCAGGCTACACCCGCACCGATGCCGATCGTCGGAATCGTCAAGCGAGACGTGATTTCTCGCGCCAAATCGGCAGGCACGCATTCAAGCACCACGGCAAAAGCCCCGGCAGCTTCCACTGCCAAAGCATCGTCGATAATTTTTTGTGCGGCCTCGGCAGTCTTGCCCTGCACTTTAAATCCCCCGTATTGCATCACCGATTGCGGCGTCATGCCCACGTGGCCCATCACCGGGATGCCGGCCGTGACGATTTTTCGGATGGTCTCGGCAACGGCGACGCCCCCCTCAAGTTTCACTGCATTGGCGTGCGTCGTTTGGATGATGCGACCGGCATTGCGCAAAGCTTCTTCGGCATTGATCTGATAACTCATAAAGGGCATATCGATCACAACGAGCGCATTTTTGGTGCCGCGCACCACGGCGGCGCCATGATGAATCATGTCGTCAACGGTCACAGCCAACGTATCGGGATAGCCCAAAACGACGTTACCGAGGCTGTCGCCCACCAAAATGGCGTTGACACCGGCTTCGTCAATCAATCGTGCCGTGCTGTAGTCATAGCACGTGAGCATAGAAATCTTTTGCCCGACTCGTTTCATTTCGGCAAAAGTCGCGACGGTATTTTTCATTTTCATTTATTACGCAAGACAGTGCTGATAAGACAACAACAACGCTTCGATCACGGTTTTGGCATTTAAGGGGTGCGAGGCCACACGTCTGACGTCTCGCACGCTGTTAATCCACATGTAAAGGCCTGCGGCCGGCGCCTCAGCAGCCACCTTTTGCAACTGTGCCAAGCGCTCGGGATAGTAGCGCGGCTCAGCGCCTTCTCTGACGCTTGCCAAGTCCCAGGCCCAACGGGAAAACAAAAGCGCTGCGGCAGAAAGCGTCACGTCGCGCCCGACAGAGTCGATCACGTCGGAAGCGTTGGCGTTTTTACCTTGTGCCAACACGTCCAGTATCTTGTCTCGCAAGTCGGGTGCCAAATAAAAGCGAGGATCCTGATCGAAAACGGAAAGCGGCATGCCGCCGGCTTCGATGAGTTTTCGCTCGGCATCCGTCACACCCTGACTTTGAAGCCAGGCAATCGACTCTTGTTTGGTCGGCACGCGTGCACGAATCAATCGAC
>CALKKK010000018.1 GCA_937995395.1 uncultured Sutterella sp.
TACGAACATTTTCCGTACTGGTTCAAGCTTCTTACCGAACTGGGATTCCGGGTCGAATTGTCCGAACCCTCCAATCGCGTTTTGGCGTCTCGAGCTTCCGCAACGATCCCCTCTCAAAGTTTGTGTTTTCCCGCCAAATTGGCTCACGGTCACGTACATGCCTTGGCACACAAAGGCGTTCACGACATTTGGATGCCCTGCGTTCCGCGCGAAGGCTTGGCGCAAAACGAAACCGACGGACGTTATGCCTGCCCGGTCGTCGGCGGCTATCCGGAAGCACTGCGATTATCAATTGCTTCGAGTTTACCGGAGACCCGCATCCTGACGCCCTTTATCGATTTGGCGCATCCACAAAGCGTCGTGCGGGAAATCCGTGCCGCCTGGCCGCAATTAAAACTCAAAAACGTCAAGCGTGCGGTGAAATTGGCACAAGACGAGCTGGAAAGCTACCAAGCCGCCGTGCGCCGAAAAGGTGAAAGTCTCTGGCACGAACACGAAGCCGACGGGCGTCCGTTGGTGGTTTTGGCAGGTCGTCCCTATCACTTGGATCCGTTGATCAATCATGGATTGCCATCTTTGATCGAATCCATGGGGGCAACGGTTGTCACCGAAGACGCGGTGTGTCACTTGGCTGAAGTGCCCGACGATCTCTCTGTTGTCAATCAATGGACGTTTCACGCCAGACTTTATCGCGCAGCCGCTTTGGTGCGCGATAGCCGCTCGGCCGAACTCGTGCAACTCGTGAGTTTCGGCTGCGGAATCGATGCCATTACAACGGAGCAAATCGAGCGTCTGTTGTCGGCCAAAAACCGCATCGCCACCACAATCAAAATTGACGAAGGCGACACGTTGGGCGCAGCTCGCATTCGCCTGAAGTCGCTTCTGGCAGCGGTGGACGATCGCAAACATTCTGGCTTTATCGAAATCGTGCCCGAACCCCTTGCGCCGCAAACAAGAAAACCGGCCGTAACGCTTAAGGTAAAGAAAATCAAACAAACACGCACGATTTATGCGCCGCAGATGGCGCCGTTGCATTTTCCCCTTTTAACAGCCGCGCTGCAGTCAATCGGCTGGAACGTGGAGCTCTTGCCCGATGTGCGACCGCAGGCCATTGAAGAAGGTCTTAAGCACGTCAATAACGATGCGTGTTATCCGGCCATCGTTGTAATCGGTCAATTGTTGGATGCCTTAAAGACCAAAGAGATTGAACCTGAAAAAAGCGTATTGCTTCTGTCTCAAACCTGCGGGCCGTGTCGCGCAACCAACTATCCTTCACAATTGAAGTGGGCACTCAAAGACATAGGCCTCGAAGATGTCCCTGTCGTTTGTCTTTCGGGTGGCAGAGTGCAAGGTGCCGAGATGCTCGACGTGGGCTTAACGGGCTTAAAGCGCCTGATGATTGCCACCGTCTATGGCGATTTATTGCAGCGTCTGTCCTTTTACGTTCGTGCGCATGAACTTCATGTCGGAGACGCCGACAAGCTCGTTAAAGGCTGGACGATGTTGGCCAAACCTGCCGTAATGACCGGCAACGTCCGTCAGTTGGCAAAAGACGCGCATGCGATGGTGCAAGACTTCATGTCGATTCCGATGGACGGAATTGAAAAGCCGCGAGTAGGCATCGTGGGCGAAATTTTGCTCAAGTACCATCCGGTGGCCAACCTCGGGATCGTGCAGGAAATCATTGACGAGGGGCTGGAGCCCGTCTTGGGCGATCTATCGAGCTTTTTCCTTTATTGCCTGCACGATCGCATTTATCAGGCACAGTTTGGCGGCAACAAGGCCAGAGCCTGGGGCGCAAAACTGTTGATTCAACGGTTTGAGCGCGTCAGAAGCACCATGCGAGAAGCTTTGGCCGGCACGCCTTTAGAAGGCGTTTCGACATTGACCGAGGATTTGCAGCATATCGAAGGTCTGGTGAGTCCCGGTCAAGAAGCCGGCGAAGGATGGCTTTTGACCGCCGAAATGTCTCGCTTCTTGCACACGGGAACGGACAACGTGGTGTGCCTGCAGCCCTTCGGGTGTTTACCCAACCACATTACGGGCAAAGGCGTGATGCGTCACTTAAGAGAAACGCATCCGTTGGCCAATTTGTGTGCGATCGACTTTGAAGCCG
>CALKKK010000019.1 GCA_937995395.1 uncultured Sutterella sp.
TCTTCGAGGCTTGTGTCTTTTTGTAAAAATCACCAAATGTGTCACTAAGTAGACACAAAATTGTAGACTAATATTTGATAGTGTTGTTAATTGGAGACCATCTGCCAACGAAAAGAAGATATATCCAGCTTTGGTTGTGCATTCCTGCTCAATAGTCCACACTGGAATCATCAACGGAAAACTTCCGATTGACGCCATCAATGCACTGAAGTGTATTTGATTTCATAAATTGTCCAATCGGAGTCCGGTCATGACAAACACATCATTATTTACCCGCCAAGCAATCGCGGCGGCCGTTTTACTTGCATTCAGTTCAGTGCCATATGCCGCAGAAGTGAGCCTGAGCGAGTTTTCAGAAGATCACATCGTCAGCGGCGAATCGGTGACATTTACCGCACCGGAAGTCACCTTCAAGGGGACTTTTGAAGCACAGACGAATACAACATTCCAAGGCAATTTCATATCAAGTGCCCCGCTCGGAGATCAAAACCAGGAAGTGACAAACGGCCAAGATTCCGCGATGCACGTTATCGGAAACTTTACGGCCACCGGCAACGTCATAAATTTGGGGACGCTTATTGTCAACAAAAACTTTACAGCTGAGAGTTTGGCATCCAAAGGCTATGTAACCGTCGTCGGCAAAACCACCATTAAAGGCGATAGCGGTGCACACGAAAGTCCGGATTCATTCGATCATCATTCCAGCAACACGAGCATCGGGTCGTTTACGACAGGCGAGTTTGAATACGGTGGCCAATTCACAACCTACGGAACCATGACCGTTCAAAGCGGCAAAATCGTTTGCTCGGAAATTGAAGAGTCAAACTTTGCCGTTCATGGAAACCTTTATCTCAATGCTAAAGATGCCGTCATTCAAGCCCAAGGCCTGAGTCTTGACGCAAGCACTGTCGCGGTTGGCGAAAACGAAAGTTTCGACTCGTTGACTGTCATCGGAACACTTCATACAGCAGGACAACTCAGTACGATCAAAGGAGATGTTTCTACCATCGGCACTAACCTAAATGGTGCACTTAAAGTTGAGGGTGTATTGAGCGATGCGCCTGCCGGAGGCAATGATTCCTGGATCGGTGCAGCCGTTGAAGTTGTTGGCTTTCGATCTACCGCAACCATCAAAGTCGGCACCGTTGCCGGCGCCTCGTTGACGGCTGAGAGCGTCTACACGCCCAATCAGTTGCGTCTGAGCATGACAGATGCATATATTGACGTAAAAGAGAAAATCGATGCCGGTTCGATTTTTAACGTCGGTTCTATTAAAGCCGAAAACGCCGTCGTGGAACTCACCGGCGATGGCTCCGTTGACGGTTATGCTTTTGTCAACGGCAACGACTATTACATGACTGAGGCAAAAAAAGCCGATGCCGAGGCCACAATCGGAACCTTGATCGTAAAGGGCAATGCCTTAAACATTGCTACAGACGCCGGCACGAGCACACTTAACGTTCAAAATTTCAAAGCAGACAGACTCGACAACCAATCGGTTGTTAACGCCACGGGCGGCACAGTTGAACTTCAAAGTATCGATGGTGCTCTCGGCACGATTAACCTTGAGGATGCCACCCTTAAAGTCGAAACAACTTCAACTTTCGGAAGTGTCGCAGCCAATCGATCGACCGTTCACTTAGTACAAGGTACATATACTTTTGACAGTCTTGAGAAAGGCGCAGAAGGCGTAACCGTTGTATTGGACGATCTTACGGCTCAAGCCGTCAATCTCGGTACTGTTTCCGGCACCGGTTTGTTAACCCGTGCGGCTTCCGGAAAGGCCAACGATTCTATGGAAAGTGAAGCGGCGGCAGCCGTCGCACTGATCGACGCTTTCATGGACGGTGCAATCAAGACTGACGATTACGTTGTACGAACCGGTATCGTGAGCGACGGTCTTGCCTTTAACGTGACGGATTCGGGCGATATGACGGGTATTGAAAAACTGAGGAACCCCTTCGTTGAAAGCCTTTCGTTTGCAAGCACACTTTCCGCTTCATCTTGGCGCCATGAAATCCATTCTTTGAACCAACGTATGGGGCAATTGCGCGATACTCCAGACGGTGTCGGCGCCTGGGCGCGTGTTTACGGAAGCGAATTGGAATACGGAACAAAATCCGCTTCAACCGAGAACATTACACTTCAAGTCGGTAGCGACATTTCTACCGGTGACTGGAAGTTCGGTGTTGCCGCTCACTACACCGACGGTGAAAGCGACTACCATAACGGCTCAGCCGAAATTAAGAACTACGGTTTTGCCTTGTACGGCGTGTGGCTGGCTCCCGGCGGCAGCTACCTTGATCTCGTTGCTAAGTATTCACGTTTAGATAACGACTTTACGTTAGACAGTCACAAAGGATCCTACAACAACAATGCTTTCAGCGTGAGTGCGGAGGTCGGGCACAAGTTTAAGTTCGCCGACGACCGCATCTTCGTCGAGCCGCAAATTGAAGTCGCTTACGGTTATATGACTTCAGCAGACTACACGACAGATGACGGTATTCGCGTTGACCAGGAGAACTTCAGAAGCTTGATCGGTCGAGTAGGTGTGCGTACGGGTTACATGTTGCCCAACAACAAGGGCAGCGTCTACGCGCGTGTTTCTGGCAACTACGACTTCAAGGGTGAAATGAATGCACGCTATTACGGCGGCGGTCGAATGAACAGCAGCTTCGAAGATATCGGCGGCTCTTGGGTTGAGTACGGTATCGGCGCAAGCTACAACTGGACAGACAACACTTATACGTTCATTGACCTGGAACGTTCTTCGGGCGGAGAAGTCAAAGAAAACTACCGTTGGAACATTGGCTTGCGTCACGTGTTCTAAACATCAGGTATCAATCTAAACCTTGAGACAAACGCCGCGAGCAACGAAAAGTTTCGCGGCGTTTGTCATTATGTGAGAGCTTGTTTCTCTTTACAATCCCATCGAAGACAACGGTCAAGATTTTGTTTGCCTTAGACCTGCAATCCCAAAACTAAAATGAAAAAGACTCTCCTGGCGTTCGCACTGATCACTCTTCCTGCTACGCTCCTAGCCCAAGACAAACTCTTCGGTTTCTTTGACTTTGCCTCGTCGACCTTGGCAACGATCGAGCACTACGCCAAGCAAAACGCCTGCACGATCACCAAGATGAATAAAGTCCCGAGCAAAGACCCGTTCGTACGCCTGAGTCACTGCAAAAGCACCGGTCTTACTGATTTGGCATACATGGAGTTTTACACGACACAACCCGACTTCAACGCCGAAACGAAGTTCCATTCCGTGGTTATAACGTTTTACAACAAGGGTGCCGACAGAACCTACAACATCTATCTGGAGGCCTTAAGAGACAAATACGGTGTACCGAATTACTTCGGTCAGGTCATGGATTACGAAGGCACGTTCAGCGAAGATTATTCCCAAACCAAGAAAGTGATTTGGGCTAAAGACAGTTACCTTATCACTCTAAGCAAAAGCAAACCCGGCATGGGGACTGTCACCTATGAGACAGGCGACAAAACCTCGGTCAAGGAGCAGGCGAAGAGGTTGAAGAAATTGTTGTAGAACGAGTAAAACGGAATTCTATGGGCATAAATGCAATCCTATCTCGATCAACGGATGATTGCGCGAGGATGCGACAAAACCGGCAAGGATGAATATATCGCCGCATGCGGCCATTCGGATTGTGCGATGTCAGGAGAAATCTTATAATTGACGGAAAGGCGAGTGACGGTGAGCCGTTCGGTTAATCGAAAAAAGAAGCCGGTTTGAAAGCCCAAGTGCAGCGCTTGAGCTCCCGAATGATCACTCCGGCAAAGATATTCGGTCGTCGATTGACGTTACTTCAAGCCGAGCCCGATGCATCGGCCCGCAATCCGCCAACTCCGGCAAAGACGAATTCCGTAGTCCCTCACGGCCTCCTAACCCGTGGGACTTCTGTGTTTCGTCGGTCAATACCTCCTTTAAATTTCTAAAAGCTCACAAAAAATCTTTTAATTAAAAAATCGGGCACCAAAAGGGATTCCCAAGTATCTGAAAATGTACTTTTGGGTAGTTTTTGTTCTAGCGTTGAAAAAGCTGTATCAAACAGCTCCCGTTTGATCTGGATGGTCTTGGCCTAGGGCTTGGTCGCAAAATACTTCTGGAACTTGCTCTTAGGGCTTCCCGGCACTGTCATCGACAAAACACCGGCTTCAACCAAGGGAGCGACAAAGCGAGCAACGACGTAAGAAGTCGTGCCAACACCGAAAAAGTCTGTAATCTCCTGTCGGGTTCTGGGGATTGAGCAAAATTCGATCAAATCGCGGTTTCCTTCCGACAAATCTTTTCTCACCATATCGTTCACAGAACAAATCACGGAGGAAGCCGGGTATTTCAATGCCCGGAGGAATCCG
>CALKKK010000020.1 GCA_937995395.1 uncultured Sutterella sp.
TGGCGGCCAACAGTCCGAACTGCCACACACGCAGACGGATGAGATAAGTTTTGTTTTTTTGTAATGCGTTCATGACTGAAAAACCTTTCAAAGAATTCTTAACACAAAGACTTGCTCTTAACCTTTTTGTTGCTGCGCGTAGCCCTTTAAGACTTCTTCGCGCAACACCGACCAAATGGCCGTATGCAACTCGATAAAGCGCGGCGTCACACGCACTTCGCTCACGTCGCGCGGACGCGGCAAGTCGATAATGAATTCTCCGATCGGATGGCTCGCAGGTCCCGCACTCATCACCACCACGCGATCGCTCATGGCAATGGCCTCATCCAAGTCGTGCGTAATGAAAAGCACAGCCTTGCGTTTTTCCTGCCACAAACGCAACAGTTCGTTTTCCATCAACTGACGCGTTTGAATGTCAAGCGCCGAAAACGACTCGTCCATCAAAATAATGTCGGGGTCTTTAATGAGCGTTTGCGCCATGGCAACGCGCTTTCTCATACCGCCCGAGAGATGATGCGGATAACGGTCTTCAAAACCCTTTAACCCCACGCGTGCGAGCCACTCTTTGGCTTGAGAGCGCGCTTCGGACTGGCTCACGCCGTCGAAAATGAGACCCGCCGCCACATTGTCGAGTGCGCTTTTCCAAGGCATGAGGCTGTCGGCCTGAAACATGTAGCCCGCACGACGGTTCAGCCCGACCAGAGGATCGCCGTAGATCGTCACCGAACCGGCACTGGGCTCCAAAAGCCCCGCACTCATATTTAAAAGTGTGGATTTGCCGCACCCTGTCGGCCCCACAACACTCACAAACTCACCGTCGTTGACGATGAAGTTCACCCCCTTGACAGCCGTGTAGCTGGTGAGCTTTCCCGAGTCTTCGCTCACAAAGGTACAGGCCACGTTTTTCAGTTCAATTGCCGGATGAGACATTTTTCTTTCTCATGAATTTTTAGATCGGAGTCGGATATTTGTTTTTCTTATTGTTCTTGATTAGGCCGGATACTTGGCGTGGGCCTTTTGCACGAATTCGTTCGTGTAGCAGGCTTTGAGATCCACCTTGGAAGCATCGAACTTGTCGTTGACTTCCTGCAAAGCCTTCATGGAAATCGCAGGTGCTTCATCGGGGATCAGGCCGTCGGGAGAAAGCGCCGGGCGGTTTTTCAAGAACCCTTCGATGTAAATTTCTTTGTTCCCCAAGAAGTAGCTTTCCGGCACCGTTGCCACGAGCTCTTCGGGTGTGGCCTTGGCCAACCAGCGATCGGCACGCACCACGGCATTGGTCAAACCCTGAATGATGTCGGGGTTCTTTTCGATGTAGCGCGTCGGCGCATAGAGGCACCCTGCCACCATGGGGCCGCCGAAAAGCTTGTCGCTTTCGTCAATTTTGCGGGTATCGGCCACGATCGTGAGCAAATCGTCCTTTTGCAACTGAGCAATGACCGGATCGAGGTTGGTAAAAGCATCGATCTGACCGGAACGGATGGCGGCTACTGCAGCAGATGAGGCACCCACGCCGATAAAGGAGACTTCGTTGGGTTTGATGTCTTCGGTGCCGAGCACGAAGTTGGCAATGGCGTGAGAGCTCGAGCCCGGTGCCGTCACACCGATCTTCTTGCCGCGAAGATCCTTGAGGCTCTTGAAATTGGGCATGGTCTTTTTATTGACGGCAAACACGACCTGCGGGGCTCTTCCCTGAAGCACGAAAGCCTTCATGCTCTGGCCCTTGGTTTGCATGGAAATGGTGTGCTCAAATGCGCCGGAGACCACATCGGCCGATCCGCCCACCACTGCCTGAAGCGAGCGGGAACCGCCTTGAAAATCGATGATTTTAACGTCGAGCCCTTCGTCTTTGAAGTAGCCGAGACGCTCGGCAATGGAAATGGGCAGATAGTAGTAAAGAGCCTTGCCGCCCACGGCAATCTTGACGGACTTGGTTGCGGCAAAAACGTGCGGTGTTGCGCTCGCGGCAACGGCTGCAACGGCACTGGCAATCACTTGGCGGCGGGTGTAATTCATTTTTAGTCTCCGAGTATGAAAAAAGGCACACATCCGATTCGGACTGTGCGCCTTGGTATTTCGATTCAATTTTGTACGGGGTTTGCTTTCTTTGTCTTTCGGTCTTTTTACCTTGGGTGCCGGTCAACGGTTCCAACCCTAAGACGACAGACCTTATTGGGGAAAGCGGGATAAGCCGACGCACGTGCTCGCTCCGCCCCGTCGCTGTAGTAGCGATAGAGCTAGTAGACGCAACAATACGGACGATCCGGCCTGGGATCGTGCCATATAGCGGTCAAAAGCGTGTTGAGCGTACATCGAAGAAATCTTTTTAAGGGTTATCCAAATTCGTCGCGTCCTTTTCCCGCGACTTGTCTGTGAGAATATCCCCGTCAATTTCCCCGTGTCAAAATTTGCGTGTGATTCTTCTGCGCAAAAGCAGATCGGCTAGGCACTACACCGTATTTTTCGTGCAACATTATCGGCGACCGATCACGGCCGAAGCGATCGTAGCTGCGTCTGTGTATTCGATTTCAACACCTGTGGGCAAGCCGCGCGCCAGACGCGTCACTTTGACTTCGGGAAAGTGTTTTTTGAGCGCGGCGCCGATAAAGTGCGCCGTGGTTTCGCCCTCGGGCGTATAACTTGTGGCAATCACGACTTCGGAGACTTTATCCGAGGCGATGCGATCCAGTAGGGCAAAGATACCGAGTTCTTCGGGACCCACACCTTCCAGGGGATTGACGCGCCCCATCAAAACGAAATAACCGCCGCGATATACCACGGACTTTTCGATGGCCTTCAAATCGGCAGGCGTTTCCACAACACAGATGACCGAATTGTCACGCGTCGTGTCGGCGCACAATGCGCACACGCTCTCGGTCGTTAAGGTATGGCATTTCGGGCAGGTATGCACACGCGACAAAACGGTCGTGAGCGTTTCGCTCATCTCATGGGCCAACGCTTTTTTTTGCGTCAGAAGCTCCGAGACAATGCGCGCACTCGACTTGGGGCCGAGCCCCGGCAAGTTCGCAAAAATCTCTTCCAAACGCTCGATCGGATCGTCGCTTAAATCAGCCATAGCAATAAATATCTTTCAATCAAAAACGCGGGCAATACCGGACAATCGCCCGCTGACCGACAAAGAACTATAATCGTCGGCATCACATATTTGACAAGCCCGGGAGGTTCGTCATGATCAGAAAACCCATTCATCGCGGAGGAATCGTTTCGGCAGGATATGACGCCGCCAAACGGTGTCTGGATATCGAGTTCGATACCAAGCGCGTTTTGCGTTACGAAAACGTCGGAAGCGAAGTTGCCGAACGTTTTCTCACGTCTTCCGAACCGGTTGCCTACTACCACGATGTCATCTGCGAAGAGTATACGGCAACGGAGCTTTCCCGCACAGCCTTAAAGGACGTGGATAAGCCCGCAAAAAAAGGTGTGCCCGACGCCCTCAAAGCCCTTTTCGGCGAAAACTAAGAACATCAAAGCCCGCGACACGTTGCCTGCGGGCTTTGATTTGGCGAAACGGCTTTCGGAAGTTATTCGCCCGTCTTCATCCCGTTTTTAATGTAAACGTCCACCAGTTCGTCGGCGCGTTCGATCTTGCGACCGTCGACAGCTTCTTGAACCTTGACCTTACTGGTTTCGCTACGCACACGCAAGCGCTGCATTTCCAATTCCATTTCGCGCACTTGGTCTTCGTACTTTTCTTCACGGGCCTGTTTGCGAGCGCGCTCCTTGGCGGCTGCAGCCTGCTGAGCAGCCTTGGCCTTGGCGGCGGCAGCTTCCTGTTTGGCTTTTTCTGCAGCAGCGGCAGCCTGTGCGGCACGCTCTGCATCAAGCTTGGCCTGAGCTTGCGCCTTGACTTCTTCGTAATTCTGTCGCACCGCCTCAATTTGATAATCCATCGGCGCACTCATATATGCCGACTGATTGCTACTTTGCGTCGCGGCGCAACCTGACAAAACAAGCACTGACAAGGCGCTTAACACAAGAACTTTTCTCATGGCGAGCTCCCGTTACTTTTGTTGTTGGCATCCGTAGGGATTGTTGGGCTGAATACGCGTCGCGTTGGGCGTGGGCGAAACCATAATGGCCGTACCGGTCTTGTATTCGCACAACTGACCGACTTGGGCAGAGGTATAGATCTTGCCGTTTTGCTTAAACGTGATCTGCACGCCGTCGACCAAATTCTGCGCTTTGCCGGAAGAACCGCGTCCGGCCAAACCGCCGAGCGCACCGCCGGCAACCGTGCCGGCAATGACTGCGTCGGAATGGTTACTGACCGCCAACCCTGTTGCGGCACCGAGCAAAGCACCCAAAATCACGCCGGTATTCATACCTTCGCTACGCTCGGACGTATTGCCCACGGCAATACGCGCCGGCATCACGGCAATGATTTCCACCGTCTGCACTTCTTGCGCCTGATTGACCATCGAGGCGCTATAAACGTCGGAGCGATAAACGGAACCGTCGTTGGCGCAACCGGCAAGAATGAGCGCAGGAATCGTACAAAGCATCAATGTTTTTTTCATATATCAACCCTCAAGCGTTCGAAAACGTTTGTTCTATGTTGATACTGTAACTCAGACAAGGCGGTTTGTCGCGATTTTGCGTGTGCGGGTTTCACACAATTTTGCGAAAAATTGCAACAAACATCGACATCGGGTACTGCCCCGAAAGAAGATTCTGTGACCTACTTGGGGAAAAAGAGTGTTGCCAACCCCAGGAAAATCAAAAAGCCTCCCGAGTCGGTCATAAAGGTCAAAAGCACGGAGCCGCCCATCGCAGGGTCTCTGCCGCAGGCTTTGAGTCCCAAAGGAACCAAAAGGCCGACAGCCGCGCCGACCACGATGTTTAAAAGCATGGCCAAGGCCATCACCACACCCAAAAGCATGCCTTGAGAGCTGTCGTGATACAGCGCCCAGGCGCAAAGGCCTGCGGCTACACCGCACAAAATCCCGTTAATGACGGCCACCAGCACTTCTTTTCGAATAAGGTGCCCGGTTGTCGCGTCCGTCACCTGCCCCATGGCCATAGAACGTACCAAAAGAGTCAAGGTTTGGTTACCGGAGTTGCCCGCCATCCCGGCCACCACCGGCATTAAAGCGGCCAAAGCCACCACACGCTCGATCGTACCGTCAAAGGCACTGATCACGCGCGAAGCAAAAAATGCCGTACAAAGATTTAAGCCCAACCATACCCAACGGCTCTTGGCAGCGTCCCAAACGCTGCCGTAAATATCCTGATCGTCATCCAAACCGACGGCGGCGTAAGCGTCTTCTTCACTTTCTTCACGAATGACGTCAACGACTTCGTTGACGGTCAAGCGCCCGACCAAGCGGCCGGCTTCGTCGACTACGGGCGCACTCACCAAGTCGTAACGTTCAAACGCTTGTGCCGCGTCGCCCGCATCGTCCAAAGGGTTCAAGGTAAGAATGTCGCTCACCATCAAGCCTTCGACGGGCGTGGACGGATCGTGCACAAGAATTTGGCTCACGGGCAAAGAGCCCAAGAACTTGCCTTGACGATCGACCACAAAGACCTGATCGGTATGATCCGGCAACGAATCGAAGCGCTGCAAAAAGCGCAAGACAATCGCCAGCGTAACTTCCTGGCGAATGGAAATCATCTCAAAGTCCATGCGCGCGCCGACACTGTCTTCCGGATAACTCATGGCCGCGCGCAACTGCGCGCGTTCCTCGTGAGACAACCCTTCCTGAACTTCGGCCACCACATCGGGCGGCAAGTCTTCGACCAAGTCGGCAATTTCGTCGGTATCGAGCGTTTCGACCGCATCGACCAACTCTTCGCGATCCATGGAGTCGATCAACGTTTCGCGAACCGCGTCGTTGACCTCCAAGAGAATGTCGCCTTCCTGATCGTGACGCACAAAGTTCCACACCGCCAGACGTTCGTCCTGGGGCATGGCTTCGAGAATGTAGGCGATATCGGCGGGGTGCAGTCCGTCGAGCACATCTTTAATCTGAGCCTGCGCTTCAACGTCCAAACCTGCGGCATCGGGATCTTCGGGGTTGCGTGCGGGCGCACCGCGCTCGTCCAACTCGTCGAAAATCTGGCTCATGCGCTCCAACGCACGGCTTGCCTCTTCCGGATCTCGGGCGTTGAGATCGTCCGGCCCCTGGATCGCGAGATCGTCTTTTTCCAAGTCGAGATTTTTCACGCTTTAAACTCCAAGAGTTGCCGAAAAACAAAAAGGCAAAATTTTGCCGCCCGGGAATTTTGCATTCCAAGGCGGCATTGTAGCCCGAAGCAGTCCCCGTCATTCGGGGGACAGATCAAAAAAGCGCGTATTTTCGCTTTTTCTTAGCGAAGTGCCGCATACACGCTCGCGGTTTCCGGTGATCTGCCCAACCAAATTCTGAAAGCTTCGGCTGCCTGCTCGATCAACATACCCAGTCCGTCTTCCACGCGCGCCACACCGCTTTCTTTTGCCAAACGCATAAAGGGCGTGGGTTCTTGACTGTAGAAAAGATCGTAGGCCAGACGGCAATCTTTAAATGCACTATTGGGAATGGCGGGACTTGCGCCGGTCAACGAAGCACTCGTGGCGTTGATGACAACGTCCCAACCGCCGGCGGCCGTATCCACAAAGCTCATGGCTTCGATATCCATTTCTTTACCCAAGGCAATCGCGCGATCGGGCGTACGATTGGCAATGGCGATCTTGGCGCACCCCAAGGGTTTTAAAGCGGCAATGATGCCGCGGGCGGCGCCGCCGGCTCCCGCCACCAAAACGCGAGCGCCCTGCAAAGGCTCTTGGCAGCGCGTCATGACGTCTCTGACAAAACCCACACCGTCGGTGTTGTCTCCTTTGGGCTGTCCGTTTTCAAAGCTGATGGTATTGACTGCCCGGCAAAGGCGTGCACGATCGGTCACTTCTTCGCAATAAGCAAAAGCGTCTTCCTTAAAAGGCACGGTGACGTTGACGCCTTGCGGCTTTCTTTCGCGCAGCAAAACGGCCATTCCGGGAATAAAAGAGCCGGCGTCGATATCGTAAGCCTCATAGCCGATTTCTAGATCGAACTGCTCGGCAAACATCTTGTGAATACGCGGCGACAGCGAATGCGCCACCGGATGTCCGACAACGAAAAATTGTTGCATATAACCCCCTACGGTTTTCAGACTTCGCGACCCAAGCCAAAAAACGACCTCAGGGCTTAGCGCGAAATTTCGTCTTGCGACGGCATAACGGCGGGCGTTTCTTGTTTGGCGTCGTCAACCGTTTCCGAAGTGATTTCGAACGTCTCGGCTTCGGAGACTTCCGAAACTTCCATGTCGGGATCGTCTTCGTCATCGAGCTCTTGGTGGTCTTGCAAAACTTCCAAGAGCTTGGTTTCCATCACCAAATCGATGTAGTCGACCGCCAGAATACCCAGGCGAATCTTCTGTCCGCGATCCAATTCGGGCAAGCCCGGAATGCGTTGCATAAAAGGCAACCCGTCGATTCGAACCAACTCTTGTTTGACGACGATCGCTTCGATTTCTTTCAAACCCTCTTGTTCGATCCAGCGAAGCGACCAATAACGTTCCATCCGTCTTTGAAATTCATTATAAATTTCGTAGACGGCTTCGAACTGACTGACAATTGTAAAAAAGTCGGCATCGTTACCCAAATACGCAGGAGTCGTGCCTTGAGCGGCGCAAATGATCTGACGTTGATTGACCATGTCGACATAGCGGCGCAAGGGAGAAGTCGACCAAGCATAGCGAACGACCCCCAACCCGTCGTGCGGTCCCGGACTCGTCGACATACGCACGCGCCCCATGCGTTGGCTGCGGTAAATACCCGCCACGCGATGCTCTTCCAACCACAAACCCCAGGTGGAGTTGGCAAAAATCATGAGTTCTGCCACGAGCAAATCCAAGGGCTCGCCGCGGGCTCGCCCCTTGCGGATGATCTTGGCGTCTTCGCCTTCGCCCTCCAACTCGATATACCAATCGATGCGTCCCTTGACTTCGGGCTTGCCTCGTACTTCTTCGCGCTCGGCCAAGCGCGCCTTGGCAAAGTGCCACAAGAAGGTCAATTCGCGAGCCCAGGGCATGTCCAGGGTGCCCGCAAGCATCTTTTCTTCGGTGACGTCGTCGCAAATCTTGTCATAGCGCAGATTATCGACAACCGCGATCTTTTCAATGCGCGTTTCGGTCGCCAAAACGCCCATGGTTTCATTATCGACCGTCACGTACAGTGAAACGCAGGCCACGGTTTTGCCGGCATCCAGACTTGTAGCCGATACCCACTCCTTGGGCAACATCGTGGTTTTCAGACCCGGCGCATAAACGGTAGACATACGAGATCGTGCCACCTTGTCGAGGTCGCTGTCGCGCGGCATCGAAAGCGCAGGGGCGGCAATATGAATGCCGATTCGCGTTTTGTTGTCGTCAATGGGAGTGACGCTTGCGGCATCATCGATTTCGGTGGTCGATGAATCGTCGATGGAAAAAGCTTGAACGTCGGCCGTGGGCAAATCGTCGATATCGATTTCAGGAGCCGGCAGATTTACCGGAAAACCGCGTCCTTTCGGGAAGTTTTCCAGGTAAAAACTTTCCACATACCACGTCCACGGACTCTTGACGCCGCCGAGCTTGAGCATCAAACGCAAAGGCGACAGGCGGCTTTCGGCCGCCGCATCGTTTAGTGCCTTCCATTCGATGCCGTTTTTGTCCGGACGCAATAAAAGTTCATAGCACTTCTTGCCGATTTCTTCAGGCAAGTTCCCGTCGAGCATTTCGGCCACCATCTCTTTGCGGCGCTTTTCCAATGCATTTTTGCGCGCAACGGCTTCCAAGGCACGATCGAGAACATCCTTGGGGGCGCGTTTATAGTTGCCCCTGCCCTTGCGATAAAAATAAACGGGATTGGAATGCAAGGCCAAGACGGTCGCGGCTTTATGCACCGGAGTCGTATCGCCGAAATAGTCCGAGCAAATAGCTTCGTAGCCGAACTCTTCGTCGGGCGCCACTTCCCACAAAAAGCCGGCATCCATCGCATCGGCCTCTTCTTTGGCCGAAGCGATAAAGTTGGCGGCTTCCGGTTTTTCAAACGAGAAAAAGACGTGTCCGCCTTTGACTTTGGTACGACGTCCCGTGGGCAACTCCACCTGATAGCTGTTGCCGTCCTGTTTGAGAATATTGCCCGCTTTAAAGGCTCCGTCTTCTTCGAAAAATAACTGCATCTTGTTTCTTTTATTTCGTCTTAGTCTTGCACCAAAAAGCGCATCACGTCATCGGCATAGTCCGCAAAGTTCGAGACCATATGATCGCTGCCGTCAATCACCCAACTCGGGCATTTGTCATAAAGCTTGGCCGATCGTTGCCAATCGAGCACTTCGTCGCCCGTGGTCAAAAAAAGCAATATACGAGAAGTGTCGTCAAATTGCGAAACCGCAATATTACGCAATTGTTCGGAAAACTCGGGTTTGACTTCGACGGTTCTGTCGCCGCAAAGCAATGTGTGCACGCCGACATATTGGTCGACCACTTCCCAAGGCGCCACGGCCGGATTGACCAGCACGGCCTTGCAACCGGTTTTGTGCGCAATCCAAGCCGCATAAAAACCGCCGAGACTGCCGCCGACAACGGCAACCGGCCCTTTGGTCCGGGCATTTTGAAAAATGTCTTCAATGATCCGACAAGCCTCTTCGGGCGACGTGTTCAAATCGGGCGCTTGAACCTCCCAGCCGTAAGCCGGCGCCGTTTTACGCAACACGGCCGCCTTCATGGAAGCGCCTGAAGACAAAAAGCCGTGCAGATAAATCACCGTTCCCGACACCGTCGACCTCATCGATTTTTCTTTGCCAAAGCATCCAAAAGCTTGGTACAGATACCGCCGAAGCCTCCGTTGCTCATGGTCAAAATCACATCGTTCGGTTTGGCTTCCTTGACGACAGCTTCAACAAGCGGCATCAAGTCGCCGGCAAACGTTTGCGCTTTTCCACCCAAGGCAACAAGCGCTTCGGCCGGATCCCAGGAAACGTCTTTGCCGCGATAGCAAAAGACTTTGTCGGCGCCGATCAAAGACGCCGCCAAGCGATCTTTCATCGTCCCCAACTTCATCGTATTGCTGCGCGGCTCCAACACGGCCAATATGCGACGATTCGGCCCCACTTTCGTGCGCAAAGCGGCAATCGTCTCGACAATGGCCGTCGGATGGTGTGCAAAATCATCGATCACCGTCACATCGTTTTCCACGCCCTTGACTTCCAAACGACGTTTGACGCCGGCAAACGTTTTTAAAGCCGCCATCGCCTTTTCAACCGGCACGCCCGCATCCGTTGCCGCAACGATCGCCGCCAAGGCGTTTAAAGCATTGTGATGCCCCGGCAAATCCATTTCGAGCACGCCCATGCTTTGTCCTTGATAAAAGATTTCGCGGTTTTCGTCGATCGACCAATCCTTGGCATCGTTAAATTTGGCCAAGCGGCTGTAAAGCCCTTTTTCAAGCACGCGATCCAAAGCCGGGCAATCGCCGTTGGCAATCACGAGTCCCTTGCGCGGAATCGTTCTCACCAAATGATGGAATTGCTTTTCGATGGCAGCCAAATTTTCAAAAATATCGGCGTGATCGAATTCCAAATTGTTGAGAATGGCCGTCCTCGGGCGATAGTGCACGAACTTGCTGCGCTTGTCGAAAAAGGCCGTGTCGTACTCGTCGGCTTCGATCACGAAGTGTTTGCCTCGCCCGAGCTCGGCCGAATGACCGAAACCTTGCGGTACGCCCCCGACCAGATAACCGGGCTCAAGCCCGGCTTCACGCAAAATGTGCGTCACCAAAGACGTCGTCGTCGTTTTTCCGTGCGTACCCGCCACGGCGATGACATGACGCCCCTGCAAAATATTTTCGCTCATCCATTGCGGCCCCGACGTATAAGGTTCGCCCGCATCCAAAATCGCTTCCAACAAAGGATTGCCGCGGCTCACCGCATTACCGATCACCCACAAGTCGGGTGCGACCGAAAGCGTTTCCTCTTTATAGCCCTCGGTCAACTCGATGCCGGCAGCGCGCAGCTGATCGCTCATCGGCGGGTAAACGTTGGCGTCGCTTCCCGTAACCCTGTGTCCGCTTGCCACAGCCAACTGAGCAACCCCGCCCATAAACGTGCCGCAAATTCCCAAAATATGAATGTGCATGATCCACTCGATCCTTAAAATGGTGCCTGAGATTGTACCCGCGAGCGCCTTGTTTTCGTTAATCGAAAAGCGCTTTCTCACTCCGACGGATTGGCCTTATGTCACAAAACAACAGACTCAAAACCGAAATTGCCCAAGCAATTGCTCAACGCATCGCTTTGGATTGTTGCGATTGGCAAACGGCCCGCACAAGTGTTCTGGACGACGTGCGCCGCTCCATGGACAAAATCCCCGCCGATTCGATGCCCTCGGCCTCGGAAATCGAAAGTGCGGTGCGCCAGTGCTTTGCCATCTACGAGCCCGAAGCACACGCGAAGGTGTTGGCGCACAAGCGCCTTTGGGCCAAACGCATTTTGGAAAGACTCTCGACCTTTGACATGTATTTGACCGGTGCCGTTTTAAACGGCTGCGCCAATGCCGAGTCCAATATCTGCTTTGCGCTTTTTACCGACGACGTCAAAGGCGTGGAAGTCGCGCTGATGAATGCAGGCATCGATTTTGAAGTCGTCGATGCCTTGGGCGGCCCCATGCCCGAGCCTGTCGAGTGCCTCGGGTTTTTGATCCGGGATCGGGAAAATCGCCTGACCGAAGGTATTCGCATCGACATTTACGAGAGCTGTGCCAAAAGCTGCAATCCGTTTAAGCGCGAGCCCGACGCATACCAACAACCGTGGGAATCTTCGGGGAGGGCAAACCTCGCAAAACTCCTCGAAAACGTGCATTTTGACGACTGATACCTGCAAAATGCGCAAAAAACCATCATCCTCAAGGATGACCCTCACCACAACGGCCCTTGGCGATACTACAATAAAGGCTGTAGATACCTTCGAAAGAAGACAATAAACACAAAAGTAGGACAAATTAGGCTCAATTAAACACTTTTGAACGACCGAGCCGTCATTCGTCGTCCGAAGTTTGTACCGAATCCTTATTTGGCTTCGTTTGCGAAGCCGATTTTTGTGAGATATTCCGCCATGGACCTTCGCAAATTAAAAACTCTGATCGATCTCGTTAGCGAAAGCGGTGTTGCCGAATTGGAAATCACCGAAGGCGAAGATCACGTCCGCATTGTCAACCGCCAGACGGCCGTCGCCGCCCCTGTTGTTCCCGTTGCCGTTGCGGCACCTGCCCCCGCCCCCGCGCCCCCCGCCCCGCCAGCGGCCGAACCTGCAGCTCCGGCCAAGGTCGAAGGCACGACGATCAACTCTCCGATGGTGGGCACGTTCTATCGTTCGCCGAGCCCCGGCGCCAAACCCTATGTCGACATCGGTCAAAAAGTCAAAGCCGGCGATACGGTTTGCATCATCGAAGCCATGAAACTTCTCAACGAAATCGAAGCCGAAACCGACGGCGTGATTCAGGAAATCTTGGTTGAAAACGGCGCTCCGGTCGAGTTCGGCCAACCCTTGTTTGTCATTGCCTAAGTTTGATTGTCATGAAAGCCGCCTGAAAGAAATTTTTTCGGCGGCTTTCGTTGCAGACACGAATCGGAATCGATTTTATGTTTGGAAAAATTCTTATTGCCAACCGCGGTGAAATCGCGCTTCGCATTCAGCGTGCGTGCCGCACCTTGGGCATCAAGACCGTTGCCGTGCACTCCACGGCCGATGCCGATGCCATGTATGTGCGTTTAGCCGACGAAAGCGTGTGTATCGGCCCGGCTCAATCCTCGGAGAGCTACCTCAACATTCCGGCCATCATTTCGGCCGCCGAAGTCACCGATGCCGAAGCCATTCATCCGGGCTACGGTTTTTTGTCGGAAAACGCCGACTTTGCCGATCGCGTGGAAAAAAGCGGCTTTACCTTTATCGGTCCGCGCGGCGACACCATTCGTCTGATGGGCGACAAGGTCAATGCCAAGCAGGCCATGCTCGAGGCCGGCGTACCGTGCGTGCCCGGCAGCGACGGCGAGTTGCCGCAGGAGCCTGCCGAGATCCTGGCCATTGCCCGCAAAGTGGGCTATCCCGTTCTGATCAAAGCCAGTGCGGGCGGCGGCGGTCGCGGCATGCGCGTGGTGCGCACCGAAGCAGCCTTGATCAACTCGGTCAACATGACGCGCACCGAAGCCAAAGCTGCGTTCGGTTCGGACAAAGTTTATTTGGAAAAGTTCCTGGAAAATCCGCGCCATATCGAAATTCAGGTGCTCTCCGACAATTTCCAAAATGCGATCTACTTGGGCGAGCGCGACTGTTCCATGCAGCGTCGCAATCAAAAAGTGATCGAAGAATCTCCGGCTCCCGGCATTCCCCGAAAGCTGATCGACAAGCTCGGCCAGCGATGCGTCGAAGCCTGCCGCCGTATCGGCTATCGCGGTGCGGGCACCTTTGAATTCCTGTACGAAAACGGCGAGTTTTATTTCATTGAAATGAACACGCGCGTTCAGGTCGAGCATCCCGTGACGGAATTTGTCACAGGCACCGACATTATTCAGCAACAAATCCGCATCGCCGCCGGCGAACGCCTGACCCTGCGCCAAAAAGACATCGTCGTCAAGGGTGCGGCCGTCGAATGCCGCATCAACGCCGAAGATTCCTTTACGTTCCGTCCGTCTCCGGGCAAGGTAACCCTTTGGCATATGCCCGGCGGCCCGGGCGTGCGTCTCGACAGCCACGTCTACGCCGGCTACACAGTACCGCCTCACTACGACAGCATGATCGGCAAGCTGATTTGTTACGGCGACACGCGTGAAGAAGCCCTGGCACGCATGCGCGTGGCTTTGTCGGAAACCGTTGTCGACGGCATCAACACCAATATTGCACTGCATCGCCAGATATTGGCCGATGCCGAATTCAATTTGGGCGGCACGAGCATTCACTATTTGGAAAAACGATTAAACGAATGGCGTCAAGCCCGTAAGGAGGTCAAGCCCGATGTTGCGTGAGATCACAATGCTGTGCGATGAACGTACGGCCGAAGCCTTTGGCGATTTGATGATGGACGCCGGCGCCATGAGCGTCACGATCGAAGATGCCGATCGCGACAAGCCTGACGAACAACCTCTTTTCGGCGAACCGGGGCTCGAACCCGAAACGTTGGCGTGGAGCCGCTCTCGTCTGACGCTTTTGGTAGCAGAAGACTTCGATGCCGTCACGGCTGCGGGCATTGCCGCTCGCGCTTTGGGTATCGAGACGCCCGCCATTGAAAAAGACGAAGACGTGCCCGACGAAAACTGGGTGAAGTTGACCCAGGCGCAGTTCGGCCCGACGAAAGTCAGCGACAGAATGTGGATTGTGCCAAGCTGGAACGAGCCGCCCGAACCCACTGCCATCAATATCCGTTTGGACCCCGGCGTGGCGTTCGGTACGGGTTCTCACCCCACGACGCATCTGTGCCTGAAGTGGCTTGACAGCAACGTCACCGAAGGTCAACGCGTATTGGATTACGGTTGCGGCACCGGCATTTTGGCCATTGCCGCCGCCAAGGTCGGTGCCAAAGAAGTCAAGGGCACCGATATCGATCCGCAGGCCGTGGAAGCCGCTCAAGTCAACGCCAAAGAAAACGGCGTCCAAGCCCGTTTCGTTTTGCCCGACGGACTTGCTGCCGAAACCTTTGACGTGGTGGTGGCCAATATTTTGTCCAACCCCTTGAAGCTTTTGGCACCTGCCCTTTTGGGACGCGTCGCAGCTGGCGGCCATTTGGTGCTCTCCGGTGTTTTGGCTCGTCAAGCCGAAGAAGTCATCGAGGTCTATCGCAAGGCCGATCCTGCCGTCAAACTGTCGGTTTGGGCCGAAGAAGACGGTTGGGTTTGTATCGCCGGCCGTCGCGAGTAATTTCGGCAATTTTGTCAAAGACTCGGTGTTTTCCGACATCGAGTCTTTTTTTGTTGTCCGACATCTTTTGCGCGTAAACACTTGAGTCGAGCTAAGCAATTTTTCCTATTAGCCGCTAAAATCATTCGATTCAGCATTCGTCAAACGACGGTATAAAAATTCCGTTGTTGATTGTTTTCAAGTAGTCCGAACTTCTACCGGTAGATTTATGGCTTTTGTTACTCGTTGTCCTTATTGCGGCGCCGTATGGCTTTTGCCTGACAAGGACACCGCCGAACGCGGACCCGTGCGTTGCTCCTCGTGCAACCATAGTTTTGATGCAACGCGCGCTTTGCTTTGCGTCAACGATGCCGCTTTGCCGAATCTGCCCATATCGACGCTGCCCAAGGCAAAAAATACCGACGAGGCACTCGTTAAACCCGAGGCCGATCCTGCCGAAGCGACTTCTTTTGCGCCGAGCTTTTCTAACAAGCGACAAGCCGAAAAACCGGTTGCAGCGCCCGTTGCCAAACCCGTTGAACCCGAGCCTGTCGCTGAAAAAGCGGCTCCCGTACAAAGTTCGACGCCGGTGCCGGCCCCCAAACCCGAAGCGCCGAAGCCGGTTGTTGCCCTCGACCAAACTCCCGTCAAACCCGTTGCAACCGACAGCGGCCTGATTCACGTCAAGCGCAACAACGAACCCAAACTTTCAGCCGTCAGCGGCGCACTGCAGGAAAGCTATCCGGGCAAAACGGAGCCGTCTCTGCACATTGCCGATATCGGTCAGAAAAAAGAACCCAAGCTTTCCGGCGTCTCGCCCTTGACAAACAAACCCCAACAAACAGACAGCACGCAGTCGTTGGGCAAAATCGTTCCGCTCGAAGACACCGACCCCGAAGTCCGATTGGTGACGTCGACAGACACTGAAAGCGTGCGTTCGGTCAAACCGTCTCGAAGCTATACCGGCATTGTCAGCGTTTTGCTGGCCGTGATTTTGCTTTCGACCTTGGCGGTAGTTTCGGCCATTGTTTTCAATCAAAAAATTCTTCATGCATTCCCGCAAACGCAGGAAGTCTTCATGCAGCTTTGCGGCAAGATTCCTTGCCCGGGCTTTTATATCGCGCAACCCGAAGCCTTTGTCGTGAGCAAAACGACATTACGACCGGTGGACGAATCGGGCAATTACACGCTTGACGTCACGCTTGTCAACGGCTCGAATTTCGCTCAGGCCGTTCCCTGGCTTGAGCTCGAATTGCTCGATGACAACAACGGCTCTTTGATGAAGCGTACCATTACGCCTATGGAGTATCTCAACGATCCTCAGACCACCAAGAGCATCCCGCCCAATCGTTCTTTAACGGTTCGCGTAAGTTTACAAACCAATGTGACGTCGGCGCGTTGCGTCGTCAAACCCACTTATCCAGAAAACAAATAACGAGGAGTTTTTCTCATGGCAACCATGATCAGTGGCTCGATCGCCTACGACAATATTCTTTCTTATGCCGGGCGCTTCAGCGATCACCTGATCGCCGAAAGTTTGGATCACATCAATTTGACTTTTGTGACCGAATCGATGACCCGTAACTACGGCGGCTGCGCCGCCAACATCGCCTATGCATTGAAGATGCTCGGCGGCGATCCGGTTGTTGTGGGAGCCGTGGGCACCGACGGCAACGACTACTTGTATCGTTTTGAAGAAGCCGGTATCAAAACTTCGGTTGTCAAATTCAACGACTGCTACACCGCTCAGTGCTTCGTGACGACCGACACGACGGGGTCTCAGTTGGCCACCTTCAATCCCGGTGCCATGCAGCGCGCTCACCAGGCTCCCTTCCCGACGGAAGAAAAAATAGATTTCGCTTTGGTCGGCCCCGACGGCAAAGAAGCCATGATCGCCCGTATGAACGAATGCGTTGAAAAAGGCATCCCCGTTTTGTTTGACATCGGTCAAGGCGTGTCGCTCTTTAACGGCGACGAAATCCGTGACTTGATTTCCAAGGCCACCTACATGGCCGCCAGCGCCTACGAGATCGAACTCATCGAGCGCAAGACCGGTTTGCGTCCCAAGGATGTGGCTGCGCTTGTCAAGGCTTTGATCGTTACGTTAGGCGAAGACGGTTCGTGCGTGTATGTGGATGGCGAAATCTATGAGGTGCCGGCAAGTCGCGTAGACAACGCCATCGATCCGGTGGGTGCAGGCGACGCTTATCGCGGCGGTCTGCTTTACGGCTTGACCCGCGGTTGGGACTGGGTCAAGTGCCTGCGTATCGCCAGCTGTGTGGCCGCCTTCAAGGTGCAGAGCATGGGTGCTCAGAACTACAAGTTCGATACCCAAGCTCTGAAGGTTCGCTATGAACACAGCTACGGCGAAAAACTCGACATTTGATCGATAACCTAATCTTCGGGTAGACAAACGGGCGACTTGATTAAGCAAGCCGCCCGTTGTTGTTTTTCAAAGATTCAATCCATTACGCTACGCGCGTTTTCTGCAGTTTGTCACGCAACAAAATGGCCGCAAGATTCATAGCAAAGACCAACAACACCAAGAGCAACCCGGTGCCGTATTGCATGGGGCGCGTCTTTTCGATTTCAGTGCCGGCCGTTGCCAACACATACATGTGGTAAGGCAGTGCCATGACCGAGCTCATCACGCTATCGGGCAGTTTGGGCGTATAGAAAACCGTTGCGGTAAACATCACGGCAGCGGTTTCGCCGGCAGCTCGGGCCACTGCCAAAATGGCTCCCGTCAAAATCCCGGGCAATGCGGCAGGAAGCACGATTCTGGCAATCGTCTGCGATTTGCTCGCACCCAAAGCCAGACTGGCATCACGCCAAGCGCCCGGTACTTGTTTGAGCGCCTCTTCCGTCGTATTGATGATGACCGGAAGCGTCAACACAGCCAAGGTCAAAATACCGGAAAGCAAACTCACTTTAAGTCCCATGGCCGTCACGAAAAACGCCAGACCGAAAAGACCGAAAACAATTGAGGGAACGCCGGCGAGATTAGCCACCGACAGACGAACCGTATCGGTCAAAACGCCTTTTTGGCCGTATTCGTTGAGCCATACTGCGCAGGCCACACCAAAGGGCAGTGCGATGGCAATGGCGCCGGCAGCCAACAAAAAGGTTCCGACCAAACAGGGAAAGACGCCGCCGTCGGTCATCATGTTTTGCGGAGACTCAAAAAGAAAATCCCAGCTGATGGCACCGATCCCGTTGACCCACAAAAACACGCAAGCAATGACAAGTGCCGCACAATTGACAAAGGCTGCCGAGCGCAACACGCCGTAAGACACAATCTGAGTAATCGTACGACGCACGCGGGTTTTTTCCTGCGCTTTGGCACACAAACTTTTGACAGTCATTCTTTTTTCCCTTTAGACGGCAGGCGTCTTATATTTCTGAGCCAGTCTGAAAGCCACGGCATTAAACAAAAAGGTCATCACGAAAAGCGCAATACCGGTTGCAAACAAGGCGTGGTAGTGCGGACTTCCGAAGGGGGCTTCCGCCATTTCGGCCGCAATGGAAGCCGGCATCGGACGGATGGGATCAAAAACGGATTCGGGCACGATTGCTGCGCCGCCGGCCACCATCAAAACCACCATCGTTTCACCCAAAGCGCGACTCATACCGAGCATGACGGCAGTGCCGATGCCCGACAGCGCATAGGGAATCGTGACGTTTTTTAACGTTTCCCAAGGTGTCGCACCCAAAGCCAACGAGGCGTCTTTGAGCGATCTGGGAACGGCATGCAATGCGTCTTCGGAAATCGAACAAATGGTCGGCACGGCCATAAAGGCCAACATCAAAGCCGCATTAAAAAGGTTTAGCCCCGTGGCAATCCCCAAGGCATTTTGTAACCAAGGCGCCACCAACACCATACCGACAAAACCGATCACCACCGAAGGCAATGCGGCCAACAATTCGATGAAAGGCTTGACGATACGACGCGTCGTATTGCTTGCCACTTCGGATAAGTAGGCTGCCGTCATCAGCCCCAGCGGCACGGCTATGAGGCTTGAAAGTGCCATCACCGCAAGCGAACCTGCAATCAAAGCGCCGATCTCAAAGTCGGGCGTATCTCCCACCGGATACCACTCGGTGCCGAAGACAAACTGCAGAGGTGTCAACTGCGCAAAAACGGGCAAGCCTTCTTTAAAAAGATAAAAGACGATGCTTGCCAACACCGCAAGCGACACGAAAGCCAAGAGCGTCAGACCGATTTCGACGCCTTTTTCTCGAATGTTTTTACTCATACTTTTAACCAAAATACGTCAAACGCGGCGTCTTGTCTTTTCAAAGACGCCGCGTCCGATCGAATACCGATTAAGACAGCGGCACAAAGCCTGTTTCCTTCACAGCCTTCTGACCCTTGGCCGGATCAAGCATCCAATCGACAAAGACCTTGGCGTCGCCCGCGGGCTTACCGTTGGTGAAGAAGTAAAGTTCGCGAGACAAAGGCCAGGACTTATCCTTGGCAGCTTCGGCCGAAGCGGCCTTGCCGTCGACCGTCAAAGCCTTGGTCTGACCGTCGACATAACCGATACCGATATAGCCGATGGCATACTTGTTCTTGGCCACGGTCTGCACCACCGTACCGTTGGAAGTCTGAAGCAATGCACGCGGCGTCACGCGAGCCTTCTTCATCACGAGTTCTTCCCACGTTTCAAACGTACCGGAGCTCGAATCGCGGCTCACCACAACGATCGGAGCATCGGCGCCGCCCAATTCTTTCCAGTTTTTGATCTTGCCTTCGTAGACGGCCTTCAAATCGGCCATCGAAATGTTCTTGACCGAGTTGGCGTTGCTCACCACCGGCACGATGGCATCGACTGCCACAGCGGTTCTCACGGGCGTCACACCCTTGGACTGAGCCAACTTCGTTTCGCTTTCCTTGATGTCGCGAGAGCTCATGGCCACCGTGGTCAAACCGTCGACCAAAGCCTTCATACCGTTGCCGGAACCGCCGCCGGAAAGAGAAATCGTGATGGCGGGATTTTCTTTACTAAAGGTTTCGGCAGCCTTTTGCACGATGGGCAAAACGGTGGTCGAGCCGTTGATCACAACGTCGCCGGCCTGGCTGACATTCATCGCACAGACCATAGTGGCAGCGACACAAAGCTTTTTAAACATTTCTTTTATTCCTTTCAAAATTGTTTTGTTTCCTTTGCAGTGTTTCTCTTTTCGACTTGTGCCCTCAGAAGTCGGATCGAGTTTTTGTTCGGGCACCGAAGAAACGCTTTCAGGACGGATTCAAATTTTTTTCCGCTTCTTTTCAGGGCGCTATCTTGAGCCTGTTTTATGACGGAGAAATGGCACTTTTATGACGCAATAATGACATGTAAGTCTTTGTTTTTAAATGTTTTTTCTGTCACGCCATTGTCATAATTGCGTCACGTGAACGACATAAATCATTTTTAGGATTGCCGACTCAAAGGGCGCCGATTGCGGTGTCCTAGTTGTCAAACATCGAAAAGAAAATTTTGAAAATGAACGAAACGATTGCCGCTTTAGCAGGCGAACACGAAACCAAGATTTCGGCAAAAAACGTCGACTTTTATTACGGAAAACATCAGACGCTTTTTGACATCAATCTCGACTTCAAAGATCGGGAAGTCACGGCTTTGATCGGCCCTTCGGGGTGCGGCAAGTCGACATTCTTGCGCACGCTGTCTCGCATGAATGAGTTGATCGGCGACACGTCGCTCACCGGCCGCATTTCGCTTGACGGCGAAGACGTCTATGACAAAGATTTTGACGTGGTGGCACTGCGCCAACGCGTCGGCATGGTTTTCCAAAGACCCACGCCCTTTCCCAAGTCGATTTTTGAAAATGTCGCCTACGGCCTTCGCGTCGCCGGCATTTCCAATCGTGCAATCATTTCCGACAAAGTTGAAGAAAGCTTGCGTCGTGCGGCACTTTGGGAAGAAGTCAAGGATCGATTAAACGACAGCGCATTGGGCCTTTCCGGCGGTCAACAGCAGCGTCTGTGCATTGCCAGAGCGCTTGCCGTCGAACCCGAAGTCCTGCTGATGGACGAGCCCGCGAGCGCACTCGATCCGATTGCCACGCAAAAGCTCGAAGAAAGTATTTTGGAATTGCGCGACAGCCTTTGCATTGTGATTGTGACGCACAACATGCAGCAGGCGGCGCGAATTTCCGACAAGACGGCGTTTTTCTTTATGGGGCAGCTCGTCGAGTTCGATACGACCGATACGATCTTCAATCACGCGACAAACGCCAAAACACGCGACTATGTCAACGGCCACTTCGGCTAGGATCTGCTCCTTAGAGCATCGTATAACCCATGCTCGCAGGCACGACCCAACGCAAAATGAGGTTTAAAAGCAAAAAGAGGATGATGGGCGAGATATCGAACTGACCGATTCTCGGAATAAAGCGTCTGAACGGACGCAAGAACGGATCGACCAAGGTGGCAAGCATCGACTGGTAGCCCAAGTAACGGCTGCCCATAAAGCTCATGATCGCGTAGATGATCACGCCCCAAATCAAAAGATTGATCGCCCAACGCAGCACCATGGCAAAAGGTGCCAATGCAAACGAAACGGCCGTTGCGGGAAAGCCCGTGACTTCGCGCGCCACCAACACTTGAACAATGGCCACAATCAAAGCAGCGGCCAAGCAACTCCATTCATAATTGCCGCGCGGCTTGACGATATAGGCCACTGGGTTGACCAGCCAATCGGTCAACTTCCAAGCAAAAGCCACCATGGGATCGCGCGGGCTGATGGCCAACGACCACAAATAGGCGCGCAACAACAAAAGGCTTCCCAAAAGCGCCGTGATCAAACCGAAAACATCAAATAAAAAGTTCATCGGGCAATTTTCCCTAAAAAAAGTTGCTCAACCGAATTGTACTTATGCCAAGTCCCGCCAAGGACTCAAAACGCTCAACTGCTTTTGCGCCGCTGCGCCGACAAATTTAGGAGCTCCGAAATTATCTTTGTCTCTGACAAGCCGCACCCAATCGAAGTACGGCCCCGGATCGGTTTTTCTTTCGGGCGCAATATCGCTGTGCCCGACCACAAAAGCAATCGGATAAGCCTCGGCAAGCGCTTTCAAAAGCTTTTCCAAACTGACGTACTGGCGCTCCTCAAACGGCACGAAGTCCGTGCCTTCAAGTTCGATACCGATCGTAAAGTCGTTGCAACGCACCTTGCCGTTAAAGCGACTCACGCCCGCATGCCAGGCTCTGTCGTTGCAGCTCACAAACTGTGTGACGGTGCCGTCGCGCGCAATCAAAAAGTGACTTGACACACGCACGCCGCGCAAACATGCCAAATCCGGATGCGCATCGAAATCGAGCTTATCGCAAAAAAAATCCTGTACTGTGCCGCTACCGAATGTCAGAGGCGGCAAGGAAATGTTGTGAATGACAACAGTGTCGATCGATTGATCCGACGCCAACTCTCGTCCGTCAAAATGCGTTGACGGACACTTGACCACGCCCGATACCGCCCATCCGTCGGCATCGATTGCCATCGGATCAAACGCGGTTTGACTCGTCGACGCTGTCATCTCAATCCCGCTTTAACGAGAGCGACGCGCTTTGTTGCGGCACTTTTCGCTGCAATAGCGCTCGCCGTCGCCCAACACGGCTTCGTCTTCGGGAAAGTGCGTGCCGCACACCGGACACTCGATCATGCTCACGGGCGAATTGGCGGACTTTTTCTTACGTCCTCCCTCTTGGCGCTCGACGCGCTGAGAGCGGCGCGAAATCGTCCAGGCGATATACATCGCGGCGATCAAACCGACAAAAAAGAGAATCTTTGACATGTCGGACTCTTTGTTACATCAAGAAGGTTTCAATCAGGAAGCGGTACACGAGATAGGCCACGGCCAAAACGACAATACCGGCCCAAAACCACGTGAGCGCCTTTTTCTTGCGCCACCCGAAGCCGTAACGGCCTACGAGCAAAATCGCAAAGACGACCCAAGCCAACCACGTCATCACCGTTTTGTGATCAAGCACATAGGGCACGCCGTGCGCTTGCATCGTGGCAAAGCCGCCCAACACCAAAACGAGCGTCAAGCACACAAAGCCACATGCCACGATTCTGAAAAGAATGCGTTCCATTGCGAGAAGATTGGGCATATTGGCCAAAATGCCTTTGTCGGTATCGGCCATGGGCGACTTCAGTTGCTTGTCCATACGCATCAAAAGAACCGCTTGAATCACGGCAATGGACATGAAGCTATAAGCCGACAAGGCCACTAGCAGATGCACTCTAAAAAGCATCGACCAGGTTTCGGAACGATAGATTTCGCCTGGGAAAATCACCGGAAGAACGCTTCCGGCCGCTGCCATAATCAACACCAAACCGGTCAATACCGTCACGCGATGCACGCAACTTTCGATGAGCGTAATCAAAACGGCGATCAACAGCATGGCAGAGACCGCCATACCGAAACCGAAGTGAATCACGTCGCTGGCAAACATCTCGACAAAAACTCCGGCCACATGCACGACAAAACCGGCAAAGGCCACGTTTCGCATCCAATTGGGCGCCACAGCCCCCTTGACTTGCAAAGTACGCACGACGCCGATACCGGCCGCCAAATAAGCAATTGCCGCCACTACCAATAAGAGATAGCTCAAAGCCATCTGATCCATGATACGAATCCTTCAAATTTCTAAAAAACTTCTACCCGCCGCACATTCTTTACGGAATGTCCCTTGTCTTGATTTTCAAGGCTTAAAACCCCGAGGGATGCTTTACAATATTGCACCCCTTCAGCAAAATGCCTTCATCAGTTTGACGCCGAGAAACGAATGTCTCTCAATGCGTTTGCCGGGCTTATCTGAGGATTGTAATTCGCAAACTTACGAAATTGCTTAACCGCAAAAAGATTTCTGCGGTCGATAGCCCTAATTTCGTCGAACAGACACAAAACTATGCTTGACAATTTAAGTTCCCGTTTGTCGCGCGTCATCAAGACCATGCGCGGCCAGGCTCGATTGACCGAGGAAAATACGCGCGACATGTTGCGTGAAGTGCGTCTGGCACTTTTGGACGCCGACGTGGCCTTGCCCGTGGTGCGCGAACTTGTAGCCCGCATCAAAGCCAAGGCTTTGGGCGAAGAAGTCATTGCCAACCTCAACCCCGGCCAAGCCTTGGTGGGCGTTGTCGAACGTGAACTCACGGCCATTATCGGGGGCGATCTTTCCGAAGAAGAACGTCGCATCAATTTATCGGTGCAGCCGCCTGCCGTCATTCTCTTGGCCGGTCTGCAAGGTGCCGGTAAAACGACCACGGCCGGCAAGCTTTCCAAATGGCTCATCGAAAATACCAAAAAGAAAGTTTTAACGGTCTCTGCCGACGTGTATCGCCCTGCCGCTATCGAACAGTTAAAGACCGTTTCGGCGCAAGCCGGTGCCGACTTTTTTGAAAGCAGCGTCGGCCAAAAACCTTTGGACATCGCCGCTCGCGCCTTGGATCACGCCAAGCGCCATTTCTACGATGTCTTGATCGTCGATACGGCCGGCCGCTTGGCCATCGACGAAGCCATGATGCAGGAAGTCAAGGAATTGTCCGACTTTCTGCACCCGGCAGAAACTCTCTTTGTGATCGACGCCATGCTCGGTCAGGATGCGGTCAATACGGCCAAAGCCTTTAACGAACGCTTGAATCTCACGGGTGTCATCCTCACCAAATTGGACGGCGACAGCCGAGGCGGTGCCGCACTGTCCGTTCGCATGGTCACGGGCAAACCGATCAAGTTTGTCGGTGTGGGCGAAAAGCTCGACGGCTTCGAAGACTTCAACCCCAATCAGATGGCCGGCCGCATTCTCGGCATGGGCGACATCGTCTCTTTGGTCAAAGACGTGCAAAAGGCCGTCGACATCAAAGAAGCGCAAAAGCTTGCCGAAAAGATTCGCTCGGGCGACAAGTTCGATTTGGAAGACTTTAAGGCTCAGATTTCACAAATGAAGAACATGGGCGGCATTTCGGGTTTGATCGACAAGTTGCCTGCACAGTTTCAGGAAGCTGCCGGAAAAGTTCGTGACGAAGACGCCAATCGCGCCATCCGTCGCACCGAAGGCATCATCAACTCGATGACGCCTCGCGAACGTCGCAATCCCGATCTGATCAAAGCCAGCCGCAAACGTCGCATCGCCGCCGGCGCAGGCGTTTCCGTTCAGGAAGTCAATCGTCTTTTGAAGCAGTTTGAGCAAACGCGCGACATGATGAAGAAGATGAAAAAAGGCGGCTTGGCCAAGATGATGCGTGCCTTGGGCGGCTTGAGTCGCATGGGCGGCATGGGCGGATTCGGCGGTTTCGGCCGCTAATTGCCAAACGACGCACGACAATGGCACGCACTTTGGATTGGGAAACGTTTCTCGTCACCGCGGCAGGTCGCACGACTGTAGCGTGGGAAGAAGGTGCGTTTGCGCGTTTTGTCGCCAACAAAACCGGCGACAGAGCACTGCAAATCGGTCTTTGGAAACTCAACGCCTTGGACAAAAGCCCGATCGGTCATCGTATTGCCGTTGCCGACGTTGTCCAAGCGCTTGACGCCGACGATCTGCGCGTACGGCTAGTTGCGCAAAGCTGGGCTCTGCCTCTGAAGGACGAATCTTGCGACTTGGTCGTGTGGCCCCACGGACTTGATATGTGTCCGGACAAAGCGCAGGCGACGCTTGCCGAAATCACACGCATTTTGGCTCCCAACGGCCTGTTGGTTTTATCCTTTTTCAACCCCATGGGGGCTTGGCATTTGCGCCAAAACATTTTTTGCGCTTCCAAAATTCTGCCCGACAATGCCGCCGGTTTTTCCATGATGCAAGCCAAAGCTTTGATTGCCCAAACCGGTCTGACGCTCGAAGGCGGCAACTTTGGAGTTTATGCCGTCAATCCCAACATCGGACAAACGAACGTCAGACTGCCGTCTTGGATTGATAAAGCTGGCGATCGCTGGTGGCCGACGTTAAGCAACGTCATTGTTTTGAGCGCGCGCAAAACCGACGCGGGACTCAAACTCGTGGGGAAAGTCAACTTTGCGCCTGCCAAGGCAACAAAAACCGTCGGCGCCATTGCAAGAAAACAAATGCAGGCCGACGCCAACTCAAACTTTTCTACTGATAACCGATGAGTGAAACCGTTTTAGAAATTTGGACCGACGGCGCCTGCAAATTCAACCCCGGCCCCGGAGGTTGGGGCGTATTGATGCAATTCGGCCAACATAAAAAAGAGCTTTTCGGCGGCGATATCGAAACGACCAACAACCGCATGGAACTGACGGCCGTAATCGAAGCATTTCGTGCCGTCAAACGCCCGTGCAAATTGCGTTTGCACTTGGACAGCAGCTACGTCAAAGACGGCATCACCAAGTGGATTCACGGCTGGAAGAAAAAAGGCTGGCGCACCCAGTCGGGTCCCGTTAAAAACGTCGAGCTCTGGCAAGAACTCGATCGTCTGGTTTCAAGCTACCCGGAAGAAATCGATTGGCAATGGGTCAAGGGGCACGCCGGCAACCCGGGCAACGAACGCGCCGACGAACTTGCCAATATGGGCGTGGACAAGGTCTTGAAAGAATCTCGCGGCAATAAAGGAAACTAATCGCCATGCGTCAAATTTGTTTGGATACGGAAACGACGGGGTTGGACCCCAAAACAGGCGACAGAATCGTCGAAGTGGGTGCGGTGGAAATTATCGGCAGAACCTTGTCGGACAAAGACGATGCTTATTTTCACGTCTATATCAACCCCGAGCGCGATGTGCCGGCAGAAGTCGTCAAAGTGCACGGATTGACAAACGAATTTTTGGCCGACAAACCTGTTTTTGCCGACATTGCGCCTCGATTCGTCGAATTCATCAAGGGCGCCGAACTCATCATTCACAATGCCGCGTTCGATATCGGCTTTTTGAATATGGAGCTCAAGCGCCTCAAGCTCGGCAAAGTCGAAGATTATTGCGAAAAAGTCACCGACTCTTTGGCAATGGCTCAAAACATGTATCCGGGCCAACGCTGCACCCTGGACGTTTTGTGCTCGCGTCTGGATGTCGACAATTCGAACCGAACCTTGCACGGCGCCTTGTTGGACTCCCAGCTTTTGGCTGAAGTTTATTTGGCCATGACGCGCGAACAAGGTTCGCTTTTGGGTGAAGCATACGAAGCGGGCGAAGTCAACGAACCCGTTCCGGAAGCCCACCTTTTTGCCAAGGCAACGACGCCGGCCGACGAAATGGCCGTTCACCAAGCCTTTTTGGAGATGATCGCCAAAAAGTGCAAAACCGGATGCCGTTGGACGCAAGCATTGGAAAATACCGGGACGCAGCAAACAAAAGCAGCCGGCTAAGCCACCTGCAATCCGCAGAACATTTGCGGTATTACGGCTTCTTGCGGATTCGAAATTGCGGGTTTCCCGCTAAACTTCGATGATTACACTTTAAGTTTGCGAGCGCTGTGCAAATCTCGCAATATTATTTTTGGACTTCAGACCTTTTAGCATGATTGAGTTACAACACATCACGCAACGCTACCCGACGCCCGAAGGCGGCACGTTTTATGCATTAAAAGACGTGTCCCTGACGATCGAAGCCGGCGAAATTTTCGGCATCATCGGTCGTTCCGGCGCAGGCAAATCCACGCTTGTGCGTTGCATCAACTTTTTGAATCGCCCTTCCGAAGGCACCGTCACCGTCGACGGCAAGTGCTTGAATACGTTAACCGAGGCCGATTTGCGCGTCACGCGTCGCAACATCGGCATGATTTTCCAGCACTTCAACCTTTTGAGTTCGCGTACCGTTTTTGAAAATGCCGCCTTTCCCTTGGAATTGGTCGGTATGGACAAGGCCGCCATTCGCGCCAAGGTCGACCCCTTACTTGAACTCGTGGGCTTAACCGAACATCGCAACAAGTACCCGGCTCAGCTTTCCGGCGGTCAAAAGCAGCGCGTGGGCATTGCACGCGCTCTGGCCAACGACCCCAAAGTGCTTTTAAGCGACGAAGCCACCAGTGCTTTGGATCCCGAAACGACGGTTGCCACATTGGAATTGTTGCGTCGCATCAACAAGGAGCTCAAGCTCACCATCGTGATGATTACTCACCAGATGGACGTGGTCAAACAGATTTGCGATCGAGTTGCCGTGATGAATCAGGGTGAAGTGGTGGAAATGGGTTCCGTCATCGACGTGTTCCGTCACCCCGAAAGCGAAACGACGCAAGCCTTGATCGGCAACGTCATGGCGCAGGAATTGCCGCAGGCCATGATCGAGCGCGTGCGCGCTCAAGTGAAGGCGCTTGAAACCGAAGAGCCCTCGCACATTCTGCGTTTGACGTTTGTCGGCAGCGAAGTGACCCGTCCGGTCATTTCCGAGGCCAGCCGCATGTTTAATATCGATGTCAACATCCTCTTGGGGCAAGTCGACGAAGTCCAAGGCAAGAGCTTCGGTACGCTGACGATTTTGACGAGCTGCAGCAACGATGTTTTTGCCAAGCTGATGGAATATCTGCGCACCCATAACGTCACCGTCGAGGAGGTCACGAGCCATGTCCTATGAGTTAATGATGATGCTTTGGGACTCGTTTGTCGAAACGGTCATCATGGTGGGCTTATCGGGCGGTATCGGCGCCCTCTTTGGCATTCCTCTTGGGATTCTGTTACACGTGACCGACTACGGCGGCGTGCACCCGATGCCGATTTTTAACAAAATTTTGGGTTGGGTCGTCAACGCCGTTCGCTCCACGCCCTTCATCATTTTGTTGGTGGCCATCATTCCCTTGACGCGTATCATTGCCGGCACTTCCATCGGTACGGCTGCCGCTGTGGTGCCCCTGACGATTGCCGTGGCTCCCTTTATCGCCCGTTTGGTCGAAACGAGCCTGCGCGAAGTTGACAAGGGTTTGATCGAAGCCGCGCAAGCCATGGGCGCAACCAACCTTCAGATCGTGATGAAGGTTCTCTTACCCGAAGCCATGCCCGGGATTGTGGCGGGACTGACCATCAGCCTTGTGAGCCTGGTGGGGTACTCCGCCATGGCCGGCGCCATCGGCGGCGGCGGTTTGGGCGATATGGGCATTCGTTACGGCTATCAGCGCTTCATGCCCGACGTCATGTTGGCCGTGGTCGTGATTTTGATCGTCTTCGTGCAAGCCATGCAAAGCTTCGGCGACTGGTTGGTGCGCCGCATGAGTCACAAGTAAAACGTTTGTCAAGATTGATCAGCCACGCAAAGCCCGATTGTGCGAAATGCTCGATCGGGCTTGTCGTTTCTACCGACGGCGACTCTTTTGTCCGTGCAAAAGCGCGACAATTATCCAAACGATGCTCGAAAGAAAAACACAGACATGGGCATTTCCGACGAACCTCCTCAAACAAACCGGAGTCATACCCCGATGACCGTCTATTGCATGTATTTCAGCCCTTGCGGAAGCACCGAATCGATTGCGCGTGAAGCTGCTGAAACGCTTGATCCCCAATGCTTTCCCGTCAATCTCACTAATCGCGATTGCTTCTTTCCGACTTTGACCGAAAATGACCTTGTTGTGGTAGCCGGCCCCGTTTACGGCGGCAGAATCCCGACCCCCATGTCCGACAAACTCGCCCGCATGCAAGGAAACGGTGCCAAAGCTCTGGCGCTTGTCGTCTACGGCAATCGTGCGTACGAAGACGCTTTACTGGAAACGGTCGATCTTTTGAGCGCATCGGGTTTCAAACCGATTGCCGCCGGCGCCTTCATCGCGCGCCACGTCTTTGTACCCGAAGTGGCCGCCGACAGACCCGACGAAACCGATTTTGCACAAATCCGAAAGTTGTCTCAAGACTTTGCCGCCAAAGCGCAAAGCGGCCTTACGGAAACGATTGCAGTGCCGGGCAAGCGCCCCTATCGCGACGGCATGAAAACCGTCTTTACGCCTTCGGTTTCGATGGACGATTGCCGCAAGTGCGGCATCTGCGTCAATGCCTGTCCGACGGGCGCCATCGATAAAACGAGTCCGGACAAGGTCGACATTGGGCTTTGCATCAACTGCATGCGTTGTGTGGAATGCTGTGCCGAAGGCTTGCGAGACCTGCCTGAAGCGGCCAAAAACGCCATTCGAACGAAACTCTCGCCCTTGATCGGCGTAACAAAACCCAACGAAATTTTCGTCTGACGTGTGCGAAAACATTTGCAGGATTCGGATTTTTTCGCCATAATTCGCCTTCTCACGCGGGTGTAGTTCAATGGCAGAACGAAAGCTTCCCAAGCTTTATACGAGGGTTCGATTCCCTTCACCCGCTCCAGAATTCTCGCGATAACGGACTGCTTGAGACACATGCCTCGCGGTCCGTTTTGTTTATCACGCTTGGTGTTTTACCCCTTATGCCTCTTACGCCCGAACAGCTCGAAGAGCTCAAAAACCGTCATATCCGCAGCTTTGTGATGCGTCGCGGCCATATTTCCGCCGCCCAGCAACGCGCTTTTGAGGAAGTGTTCCCCAAGTACGAACTTGTCTACGACAAGGCGCCGTTGGACGCCGAAAAACTTTTCGGTCGCAAAGCTCCCTTGGTGCTTGAAATCGGCTGCGGCATGGGCGAAACGACGGCTGCGATTGCTCAGGCTCACCCCGAAATCAATTTTTTGGGTTGCGAGGTGTTTGTGGCCGGTGTCGGCGCTTTGAGCAAGTTGATCGATGAAAATAGCCTCACGAACATCCGCTTGTGCCGTCACGACGCCATTGAAGTCGTGCGCGACATGATTGCCGAAAATTCTTTGTCGGGCGTTCACATCTACTTTCCCGATCCCTGGCGTAAGGCGCGCCACCACAAGCGTCGCTTGATTCGTCCGGATTTTGTGGACTTGCTCGCCACACGCATTGCTCCGGGCGGCTATTTGCACTGCGCTACCGATTGGGAAAACTATGCCGAACAGATGCTCGAAGTTTTGCAAGCCGAGCCCAAGCTCAAGAATCTCTACGGCGACGGCTTCTCTCCGGTGATGGCCAACCCCTTGTGCGAGCGCCCCTGTACCAAATTCCAAGCCCGCGGCGAACGTTTGGGCCACGGCGTTTGGGACTTGGTCTACATCCGCCAGTAACAGACAAAAACGCGATCGACTCGAAAACGAGCGATCGCGTTTTTCTTGTGCGCAAACTACGCCGGCGGACTTACTTGTGACCGTAAAGCTCCTCCGGATCGACGATCACATCATCGGTCACAATCCATTGGCCGTCTTTGAGTACACGGTAAAAACAACTTTCTCGGCCTGTGTGACAAGCCATACCGCCGATTTGGGTCACCGTATAAATCACGGCGTCACCATCGCAATCCAGCCGCACGTCATGCACGACTTGCACGTTGCCCGACTCTTCGCCCTTGCGCCAAAGCTTTTGACGAGAGCGGGAAAAATAAACGCCGCGTCCCGTTTTGACAGTCTCTTCCAAGGCTTCTCTATTCGCCCAAGCGAGCATCAAAACACGACCGCTGTCTTTGTCCTGAGCAACGACTGTCACAAGCCCGTCGGCATTGAATTTGACCTCATCGATCCACGCCATGGAAAGCTCCCTTACAAGCGCACGACGATACCGCGTTCGGCCATATATTCCTTGGCCTGACGTACGGTGTATTCGCCGAAGTGGAAAATGGAGGCTGCGAGCACGGCATCCGCTCCGCCCTTGGTCACACCGTCGACCAAATGCTGCAAGTTGCCCACGCCCCCCGAAGCAATCACGGGCGTGGTGACGGCGTCCGAAACCGCACGCGTCAATTCCAAGTCAAAACCGTTTTTGCAACCGTCGCAATCCATGCTTGTGAGAAGAATTTCCCCGGCACCCAGAGCGGTCACTTTCTTTGCCCACTCAACGGCATCCAGCCCCGTTGCAGTACGCCCGCCATGGGTAAAGACTTCCCAACCTTGACTCGGATCTTCTTTAACACGCCGTCTGGCGTCGATTGCCACGACAATACATTGCGAGCCGTGCAACGTTGCGGCTTCTCCGATCAAGTCGGGATTGTTCACGCCGGCCGTATTGATCGAAATCTTGTCAGCACCGGCATTTAACAGGCGACGAACGTCGGAAACTTTGCGCACGCCTCCGCCCACGGTTAACGGAATAAACACTTGGCTTGCCACGGACTCGATCACCGACAAAATAATGTCGCGCTGATCGCTACTCGCTGTAATGTCCAAAAAGGTCAATTCGTCGGCGCCCTGTTCGTTGTAGCGACGGGCGATTTCGACCGGATCGCCCGCATCGCGCAACTCCACAAAGTTCACGCCTTTGACAACGCGCCCGGCAGTGACGTCCAAGCAGGGAATGATTCGTTTCGCAAGCATCTCTTTTCCTTTAGGCTTGAGACTTGGCGACAAGTTCCAAGGCCTCTTCGAAGTCGATCGTCCCTTCATAGAGACTGCGCCCCAAAACGGCGCCCATAACGCCGTCGGATTCGACCTTCAAAAGCGCGGCTACGTCATCCAACGTGTGCATGCCGCCCGAGGCGATCACCGGAACACTCACAGCACGCGCCAATGCGGCGGTTGCTTCGACGTTCACCCCCGAAAGCATCCCGTCACGGGCAATATCGGTATAAAGGAAAGCTTCGACTCCATAGTCTTGAAAGCGCTTGGCCAAATCGACGACGTCATGTCCCGTACTCTTGACCCAACCGTCGGTGGCGACGATCCCGTCCTTGGCGTCCAAAGCCACCACGATATGGCCCGGGAACACGGCGCAGGCTTCGCGCAAAAAGCCGGATTGCTTGACGGCAGCGGTGCCGATCACGACATAGCGCACGCCGGCATCGACGTACTTTTCAATTTGTTCCAACGAGCGGATGCCGCCGCCCAATTCGATTTCGGCAGCGTCGCCGATTTCTTCAATCATCTCGCGAATCAAACCGGCATTGACGGGTTTTCCGGTTTTTGCACCGTCCAAGTCGACGATATGAATGCGCTTGGCACCCAAATCGGCCCACTGACCGGCCTGATCCACGGCATCTTCGTTATAGACGGTAACGTTGTTTTCCAGATCGCCCTGACGCAAACGCACGCAACGACCTTTCTGCAAATCGATAGCGGGAATTAAAAGCATGATATGTAGAGTTCAAAAGTTAAGGATTCCAATGCACAAAGTTGGCAAAAAGCTTGAGGCCGGCGTCGGCACTTTTTTCCGGATGAAACTGCGTGGCAAAAACGTTGTCGCGCGCAACCGCACAGACAAAAGGCAAACCATAGCTCGTCGTGGCAGCCGTCAAAGTATCATCGACCGGTGCCACAAAGTAGCTGTGCACGAAGTAAAACCAGCTTGAGTCTGCAATGCCGCTCCACAGCGGATGGGCTTGGCGCTGCTGCACCGTATTCCATCCCATTTGCGGCACTTTCAAGTGGTTGCCGTCCACAAGCTCAAGCGCGGCTTGAGGAAAGCGCAAAACCTTACCTCGATAGATTCCGAGACCCTTGCAGTTGTTCTCATCGCTTTTTTCAAAAAGCATCTGCAGGCCGATACAAATCGCCAGAACCGGTTTGGTTGTAAGTGCCGTCAAAACGGTTTCTTTCAAACCGCTTTCTTCCAAATGGCGCATGCAGTCGCCCATGGCACCCTGCCCCGGAAACACAACACGATCGGCTGCGGCAATCTCAGCGGCGTTGCCCGTCACGATCACGGAGTCGGTCGGATTCGTTGCCGCCAACACCGCTTGACTGACACTGCGCAAATTGCCCGTTCCGTAGTCGACAATGGCAATACGCGTCATAGGGCACCCTTCGTGCTGGGAATCGCATCGCCGACTCTAGAATCTTTTTCCACCGCCATGCGCAAAGCGCGACCGAAAGCCTTAAAGATGCTTTCGGCCTGATGGTGTGCGTTGATCCCCTTTAAGTTATCGACGTGAAGCGTCATGCCGGCGTGGTTCACAAGCCCTTGGAAAAATTCGCGCACGAGTTGGCTGTCCAATGCGCCGATCATGGGAGCCGTGAATGCACAATTGAAGTCCAAACCGGGTCTGCCCGACAAATCCATCACCACGCGAGAGAGCGCCTCGTCCAAAGGCACAAAACTAAAACCGTAGCGAACGATACCGGCTTTGTTACCCAATGCTTCTTTCAAAGCCTGCCCCAAAGCAATACCCACGTCTTCGACCGAATGGTGACCGTCGATATAGGTGTCGCCCTTACAAACGACTTTCAGATCCAGCAAGCCATGGCGGGCAATCTGATCGAGCATATGATCGAAAAAGCCGATGCCGGTGTCGATTTCGGCAACACCGGTGCCGTCCAAATTGACTCGAACGTCGATATCGGTTTCTTTGGTCACGCGTTTTACTTGCGCAGTACGCATGCGTACGACTCCTCGGGTTAAATTACTTGTTCTTGATGCGATAGCGTGCACTTTGGGCATGCGACTGAAGCGATTCGCCCATAGCTAGGCAAGCGGCCACCGGCGCCAAGTGTTGAACGCCCGAATCGGAAACGTGAATCATGCTCGTGCGCTTCTGGAAGTCATACACGCCCAAGGGAGAAGAGAAGCGTGCCGTACGGCTCGTGGGCAACACGTGGTTGGGACCGGCGCAATAGTCGCCCAAAGCTTCGCAGGAGAAGCGCCCCAAGAAGATGGCGCCGGCATGGTGAATCAGTTCGGCCCACTTTTCGGGTTCGTCGGTGCTCATTTCCAAGTGTTCGGGAGCGATCGTATCGGCAATCTTGCAAGCTTCGGTCAAGTCACGCGTCACGATAATGGCACCGCGATTTTCCAAAGACTTCTCAATAATAGCCTTACGCGGCATTTCTTCTACTTGACGGCGCATGGAGGCTTCGACCTTGTCGGCAAATTCCGCATCCGGCGTCAACAACACGGCCTGAGCCAATTCGTCGTGTTCAGCCTGACTGAACAGATCCATAGCGATCCAATCGGGATCGGTCTTGCCGTCGCAAATGACCAAAATTTCAGAGGGTCCGGCAATCATGTCGATACCCACACGACCGAAGACCTTACGCTTGGCGGCAGCCACATAGGCGTTGCCCGGACCAACGATCTTATCGACGGCAGGAATCGTTTCGGTGCCATAAGCCAATGCGGCAACGGCCTGAGCGCCGCCGATCGTAAAGGCACGGGTGACGCCGGCCAAACTGGCAGCGGCCAACACCAACTGGTTCTTTTCTCCGCCGGGCGTGGGCACCACCATTTCGATACGTTTGACGCCTGCCACGCGTGCGGGCATGGCGTTCATCAAAACGGAGCTCGGATAGGCTGCCTTGCCGCCCGGAACATAAAGACCGACGGAGTCCACAGCCGTCACGCGCTGACCGAGTTTGCTGCCAAAAGCATCGATCATCGTAAAGCTTTCGCCCAATTCCTTTTCGTGGAACTCGCGAATGCGCTGAGCTGCCTCAACCAATGCGGCGCGCTGATCCTCGGGCAAGCCCTCCAATGCAGCCTTCATTTCTTCTGCCGTCACGACCAAATCGGTCATTTTTTCGGCGGGCAAACGATCAAAGCGAGCCGTGTATTCCAAAACGGCGGCATCGCCCCTGGCGCGCACATCGTCCACAATGGCTTCTGCACGACGCGTGATTTCGGGATCGACGCTGGCGTCTACGGCCACGAGTTCGCTGAATTTGGATTGGAAGTCGACATCGGTGGTCGACAAACGACGAATTTTCATTTTTGTTTCCCTAAAGTTTTTTCAAAAGTTAAAAATCTTGTTCTTATTTGCCCTGTGCTTTTGCCTTTTCTTCCACCGCCTGACGAATGGTGTTGATGATGGGCAAAAGTTGAGCGCGCTTTAACTTCATCGCGCCCTGATTGACGATCAAACGAGAAGAGATTGGTGCGATGGTTTTCAGTTCCACCATGTTGTTGGCTTTAAGCGTTGCCCCGGTCGAAACCAAGTCGACGATGGCGTCGGCCAACCCCGCAATCGGCGCCAACTCCATCGAGCCGTAAAGTTTGATGAGGTCCACGTGAACGCCTTCGCGAGCAAAATAGTCGCGCGACCACTTCAGGTATTTGGTGGCGATCCTCAAACGTGCACCGCGTCTGACATTGGCCTCCCAGTCAAAATCCTTGGGAGCGGCCACGCACATGCGACAGCGTGCAATCTGCAAATCGACCGGCACATACAAACCATTGCCGCCGTGCTCGTAAAGTGTGTCCCAACCGGTCACGCCCATATCTGCCGCACCGTACTGCACATAGGTGGGTACGTCGGTGGCACGCAGCACGACAATTCGCAAATCGTCGCGATTGGTGCCGATCATCAACTTTCTGGAATCTTCCGGATTTTCCAAAGGCACGATATCGGCTGCTGCCAAAAAGGGAAGCAGCTCATCGAAAATTCGCCCCTTGGAAAGCGCCAATGTAATCACTTTAACTCCCTGTTTTTGTCTTATCTTTTCAAAAATGCATTAGCTAATGCGTTCGATGTCGGCTCCAAGCGCCGAGAGCTTTTCTTCAATATGTTCATAGCCGCGATCCAAGTGATAAATGCGATCGATCACGGTTTGTCCCTGCGCGGCCAGTGCGGCAATCACCAAGCAGGCAGAAGCGCGCAAATCGGTTGCCATCACGTCGGCGCCTTCGAGCTTTTCCACCCCCTGCACCACGGCAGTGTGTCCGTCGACATGAATGTCGGCGCCCATGCGCTGCAACTCGGGCACATGCATGAAGCGGTTTTCAAAAATCGTTTCCACAATGCGCCCCGTTCCCGTGCTCACGGCATCGACTGCCATCAACTGCGCCTGCATGTCGGTCGGGAAACCCGGATGCGGAACGGTGCGAATATCCACAGCCTTGGGGCGCTCGTTCATCTGTACGCGAATCCAATCCTTGCCCGTCTCGACCGTGGCACCGGCTTCACGCAACTTGCCGATCACTGCTTCCAACGTATGGGGTGCGGCGTGCGTAACTGTCACATCGCCGCAAGTGGCCATCGCCGCGCACAGGAATGTGCCCGTTTCGATTCGATCGGCAATCACGGAATATTCGCAACCGTGCAATTCTTTGACACCTTCGATCACGATCTGAGGCGTACCGGCACCTTGCACCTTGGCCCCCATGGCATTTAAGCAATCGGCCAAATCGACCACTTCGGGTTCGCGAGCGGCATTTTCAATCACGGTGACACCGTCGGCCAAGGCCGCTGCCATCATGATGTTTTCGGTGCCCGTGACCGTGACCATATCGGTCACGATGCGAGCGCCCTTTAATTTTTCAACCTTGGCATTCATGTAGCCGTGTTCGATTTCGACTTCGGCTCCCATGGCCTTTAAGGCTTTGATGTGTTGATCTACGGGGCGTGCCCCGATGGAGCAGCCCCCGGGCAGCGACACGCGAGCCTGTCCGAAACGCGTCACCAACGGCCCCAAAACCAGCACGGAAGCACGCATTGTTTTGACAAGTTCATAGGGCGCTTCGGTGCTTGTGACGTTGCCAGCATGAATTTTGACGGTGCCCGCATCCAAACGCTCGAACTTTACACCCATGCCTTGCAGCAAACGCGCCATCGTGCGCACGTCGGCCAAGTCCGGAACGTTATGTAACGTCACTTCTTCGCCCGTCAAAAGTGCGCAAGCAATGATGGGAAGCGCGGCATTTTTGGCGCCCGAGGCTCTCACCTGTCCGACAAGACGTTTGCCGCCGATAATTTTCAGTTTCTGCATGGGTGTCGATATCTGTTTTTGTTCGTTGCAGCCCGTGTGCGACACACGAAAAACGTGTCAATAAAATACACGAGCCCGAACAGATGATTTTAGCCCAACGAGGCAAAGAGCAAGATCGAATTTCCTAAGGCAAACAGCGTAATCGGGCGATCTTTTTTCGTTTCTTTTGATTACACCGCATATCTTTCGGTTCCTTCGAGGCGTTTGTCCAACAAAACATAATGCCGCCGAACTCCGTACAGAAGTTCGGCGGCATGTTGTTGAAGAGTCAATCGACGGATTAGGCGTCGCGCAAAGCGTTCAGGGCGCTGCCGGCCTTAAACCACGACAACTGCTTTTCGTTGTAAGAGTGTTGTGCTTCAAAGCGTTCCTTCTTACCGTCGGCGTGCGTGAGTTCAACCGTCACGGTCTTACCCGGAGCCAAGTCCTTCAAGCCCAGCACCGAGATGCGATCCTTTTCCTGAATGCGGTCGTAGTCGGCGGGGTTGACGAAAGTAAGCGCCAAAATACCCTGCTTCTTGAGGTTGGATTCGTGAATGCGGGCCAAGCTCTTGGCGAGCACCACGCGAACGTTCAGGTAACGCGGTTCCATAGCGGCGTGTTCGCGGCTCGAACCTTCGCCGTAGTTGTCGTCACCCACGATCACGGAGTAAACGCCGTGATCCTTGTAGTAGCGAGCGACCTTGGCGGGCGTATCGTAACTCTTGGTTTCGTAGTTCCAAACCTTGCCGGAAACACCCGTAAAGGCGTCCACTGCGCGTTCCAACAAGTTGTCGGAAATGCGATCGATGTTGCCGCGGTACACCAACCACTTGCCCCCGGGGCTGATGTGGTCGGTCGTGCACTTGCCCTTGGCTTTGATCAACAGGGGCAGTGCTTCGAAGTCCTTGCCGTCCCACTTGTCAAAGGGCTTCAGGAGCTGAATACGTTCGGCCTTGGGGCTCACTTTGATTTCGATCTTTTCGTAATCCGGATAAATCACGCCGTCGGAGCCGGTCACAAAGCCCTTGGCAGGCAACTCTTCGCCCTTGGGAGCCGCGAGCTTGTAGTTGGTACCCTTGGCCGTGCGGAAAGCGCCTTCGAGCGGGTTGAAGTTCAAGTCGCCGTTAATGGCCATTGCCATCACGATTTCGGGCGAAGCCAAGAAGGCATGCGTCTTCGGATTGGCGTCGTTGCGGCCCTTGAAGTTACGGTTAAACGATTCGATGATCGAATTTTCCTTGGAAGGATCGCCGATCTGACGATTCCACTGGCCGATACACGGACCGCAGGCGCTGGCCAAAACAGTGGCGTTGACCTTCTTGAAGACATCCAAAACGCCATCGCGTTCCAGTGTCTTGTAAATACGGGTCGAACCCGGCACCACCAACAAGGGGGTCTTGACCTTAATCCCCTGATCCAAAGCCTGCTTGGCAACGGAGGCGGCACGCGTGATGTCTTCGTAAGAAGAGTTGGTGCAAGAACCGATCAAAGCTACTTCGAGGTTGGCGGGAGACCCCTTTTCCTTAACCATCTTGGCAACGTCGGCCATGGGCATGGCGGCATCCGGCGAATACGGGCCGTTGATATAGGGCGTTAACGTATCGAGATCAATTTCGATCACGCGATCGTAGTACTTGGCCGGATCGGCGACAACTTCGGGGTCGGCGCGCAAATCCTTGGCAACCTTGTTGGCCATGTCGGAAACGGCCTTGCGACCCGTTGTGTTCAAGTAGCGAGCCATCGATTCGTCAAAGGGGAACACGGAGGTCGTGGCACCCACTTCCGCACCCATATTGCAAATCGTGGCCTTGCCCGTGCAAGACAGGCTTTCGGTACCCGGGCCGAAGAATTCGATGATGCTGTTGGTGCCGCCCTTGGTGGTGAGAATACCGGCAAGCTTCAAAATCACGTCTTTGGCAGAAGTCCAACCGTGCAGTTGACCGGTCAGTTTAACGCCGATGATCTTGGGCATCTTGACTTCCCATTCCATACCCATCAACGCGTCGACCAAGTCGGCACCACCCACGCCGATGGCAAGCATGCCCATACCGCCGGCTGTCGGCGTATGCGAGTCGGTCACAAGCATCATGCCGCCCGGGAAGTTATAGTTTTCCAAGAAAACCTGATGGCAGATACCCACGCCGGCCGGCCAGAAGTCAAAGCCGTAACGACGGGAGACGTCCTTCAAAAAGCTGTAGGTTTCCACATTGTTGCGATCGGCAATGGCCAAGTCCTGACGGGCACCGACCTTGGCTTGCACCAAATGGTCGCACACCATGGCCGCAGGCAGTGCAATGCGTTCTTTGCCGGAGCTCAAGAACTGAATGATGGCCATCGGGCCGCCGATGTCGTGCGTACCGGCGCGATCCGGACGCAATTCGATGTAATCCTTGCCACGGGCAAAGTTGGCGAGACTTTCCGGATGATACAAGTGCGTAAAGAGCAACTTTTCGGTCAAGGTGAGCGGACGGTTGAGCTTGCCGCGCACATAGGCCAACTTCTTGGGATAGTTGGCGTAGAAATCCTTGATCATGTCAAAGTCGCGAATATTTTCGGTCGATGCGGCAGCTTCTTTGGCTGCGCTCAAAGAGGGAATACCGGCAGTAGCGGCAGTGGCGGCAATCGCAGTCGTTCCGAGAAGTTTGCGACGCGAGATGGTCATCTGAGACATTATTTTCTCTCCTGTTTGTTTGTACGATGCTTGCTCAAAACGCCCTACCTGTTGTTGTTTGGTGTTTGGTTTTCGGCGTCTTTTTCAAGTAAGCGTATTTTTCTCCCGCTGCACCACTAAGTAGGGTTTTCACAGATCAAAAAACCTTCTTTTGAGGGTATTTCGATCGACAAAAAGCCCGACCGGTTTCTTATACCAAGTCGAGCTGCGTGTGTACGATTGTGTTTGTATCGGGCTTATCGGCGATAGAGTTCGACAAAGTGATGCACCGGACCGTGGCCGGATCCGACGCTTAATTCGTCGCTTGCTGCAATGGCTTGCGCGATATAAGCCTTGGCCTTGCGTACCGTGACTTCCACATCGTCCGTTTGCGCCCAGATTGCGGCCAGTGCAGACGACAACGTGCAACCGGTACCGTGCGTATTTTTGGTATGAATTTTTTCAAACGGCAATTCGATGACCTGCCCGTGATTGAAAACCATGTCTCGGGGATCGGCATCTTCGAGGTGCCCGCCCTTTAAATAAATCACGGCCTTGTGATTGCACAGTGCATCCAAATCGGCTAAAGCAACCCGCATATCGTCCAGGGTTGACAATTCGCGGTTGAGCAATACGCCTGCTTCCGGCAAATTGGGCGTAATCATGTCGACTAACGGCAGCATACGACTTCTGAAAAAGTCGACTGCCTCATCGGGCATCAATCTGTCGCCGCTTTTAGCCACCATGACCGTATCGAGCACCACATGCGGCGGTCGATAGCGCTCGACGGCCTGAGCAACAGCTTCCATCACATCGATGGCGCCGAGCATGCCGATTTTGACGGCATCCACACGCACGTCGGCAAAAAGAGTATCGAGCTGCTCTGTCACAAACCCGGCAGGAACCGGCATCACGCCGGTAACGGCCTGCGTGTTTTGCGCAGTAAGAGCAGCCACCACACCCATCGCGTAGGTCCCCAACGCCGACATCGCTTTGACGTCGGCCAAAACCCCGGCGCCGCCCGAAGGATCGACACCGGCAATCGACAAAACGTTTTTGATCATTTGACAGTCTGCCCCCAAATTTCTTCGATCACGGCCATTTGCTTTTGCGTCGCGCCCGTATAAGTTTGCGCGAAAGCTTTCGCCTTTTGACTTCTCTGGCCAAGACTTCCGTCGACAAGCCAACTGCAAGCTATGGCAAAGCCTTCTTGGGCATTTTGTACTTGCTCGGCCGCGCCCATTGCCACGGCATCTTCTGCCGGCTTGGCAAAGTTAAACGTCGAGGGTCCCAAGATGACGGGAGCGCCGGCAGCTGCCGGTTCGATCAGGTTTTGCGAACCGAATCCCCCGTAACTGCCGCCCATCAAGCAGATGTCGGCCAAAGCGCAGTAAAAACTCATCTCACCCATCGTGTCGCCCAAAACCACACGTGTGTTTTTATTGACGCTCGCCAATTGAGGATCCTCGCTCTTACGTACAAAGACAATGCCGTTATCGCTTAAAAGCTGCGCCACGTCGTTGAAGCGCTGCGGATGGCGCGGCACCAGCAAAACGAGCGCATTGCCCTCGTAGTCCTTAATGCTTCGCATAAACATCGCTTCTTCCGTATCGCGCGTAGACGCCAATAAAATCACGGGGCGAGCAAACGCTTTTTTCCGTGCATGCGCTTTTGCCGCCTGCTCGACATCGGCTTTCAAGTCGAACTTCATCGAGCCGCACACGTGAATGTTTTGCGCACCCAGCGCCTGAAGTCTGTCCGCATCGCTTTGACTTTGTGCCAACACGGCTCGAAAAGCCGCAAAAGCAGGTCGCATCACGGCAATAAAACGTTCGGCCAACTTCGCGCTTTTTTCCGACTCGCGTGCATTGGCTAGCACCACCGGGATAGAGCGCTTTTGCGCCTGAATCAGCAGATTGGGCCAAACTTCCGTTTCCATCACCACGCCCATCGTCGGGCGCGTGTCGTCGAAAAATTTGCCCATCAACTCGGGCGTGTCATACGGCAAATAACACTGAACGATACGACCCGGGAACTTTTCCGCGATCTTGGTACCGGCATCGCGTCCGGTAGGCGTCATGCACGTTAAAAGAATTTGTGCGTCGGGGTGCGCTGCTAAAAAGGCTTCGATCAAGGGGCGCGTAGCCACGGTCTCGCCCAAACTCACCGCATGCACCCACAAACGCGGCACACCGTCCTCGGGTTTGGGAAAAGACTTCCAACCGAAGCGCTCTTCCCAGTGTTTGGAATAATCGGGTTGCTTTCTTGCTCGATACGTCAAATAAAGGCTTGCCAATGGCACGGCCAATCGCGTGACCCACGCATAAAGCGTTTGCGCTGACGACATTTTGTTTTCCATTTTTGTTTTGAACATCCGCTTTCAGGTTACTTGCCTTTGATCCGACGACTTTCGTCGATGACGCTTGCCAAGGCGGCCAACACCTCTTCGGGTTGCGGAATCACGCCTTTGTCACCCACCGTCGCGCAGGCGCCTTCGGAGACCAAACGAAACAGATCGGCGCTTGTTCCCACGATGATCCCCACCGACGGCACGCCCAAAGCTGCACCCAAATGACTGAAACCGGTGTCCACCCCCAACAGACACTTGGCGCCTGCAATGGCTTGTGCCAATGCGCGAATGTTGGAACGAGGCATCACGACAGAGCCTTCGACAGCCGAAGCGATTTCTTGCACTCGCAACCGTTCCTGTTCGTTACCCCAGAAAAAGACGCTTTGCATGCCTTCGGCTTTGAGTGCTTTAGCCACTTCAATCCAACGGCTTTGCGGCCACAGTTTTTCGGGACGGCTGGTGTTGACAGCCAAAGCGGCATATTCGCCCGTGACGCCGGCAGGCGTTACCGGCGCGACCTTTAAACCGAAACGCGGCTCTTTTTCATTGATGGGATAGCCCAACACGCGAGAGGCCATCGTGCGGTAACGCAACACCGGCGTCAGACTCTCGGGCACGCGTTCGGTTCGACGATAAAGATAACTTGCCAGGGGTTCGCGAATCGTATCCTTGGAGTAGCCCACCGTATCGGCCTTGGTCCAACGCGCCACCAGCGCAGAGCGCATCAAGCCCTGAAGATCGATCACGAAATCGTACTTTTCGGCCTGAAGTTCGGCTTTGACTTCGGCAATTTCCCCGCGCGTATCGCTTTTTAAAATCGTCTTGCGCCAACGGCGAAAAGCCGTCGTGATGTGTTTATCGATCCAAGGGCTTAACGTCACGATATCGGCAAAACTTTCTTCCACCACCCAGTGCAACTGACAGTCGGGCATCGCCTGTTTGATGTCGTAGGCTACCGGCAGTGCATGCACCACGTCACCCATCGAACTCGACTTAATGATGAGAACTTTTTTGCTCATGATTTTGTCCCGCCATTTGCTTTAAAGGCCTGCCAAACCGGCTTCGGCACGACGCGACAGTTGTTTGCCGAATTCCACACCAGGCTGATCGAACGGATTGATATTAAACAGCGTGCCCAACATCGTCGTTTTGTGTTCGTAAAGCGCCATCAAAGCGCCTAAACGTGCCGGCGTCAAATCGTCGATGGCAATCGTGGTGACGGCATTGAAGTGCTCGGGATTGTCTCTTGTGACCAGCGCCTCGGCCTGCGCTTTGGCGTTGGCAATCAAGACGCGATGCAATTCGGCATGGCGGTGACCCGGACGCTCGCACCAAAGCAAATCCATGGAACTGCGATAGGTTCCTTCGCGCAACCACTGATAGAACGAATGCTGGGATTCGTTGCCGTGCCCGCCCCAGATGCCCTGACCGGTACGACCGACAATGGGCGCCCCCGCCAAATCCGTACTCTTGCCCAAGCTTTCCATTTCCAACTGTTGCTGCCACTGCACCATCACGCGCAAACGCTCGTCATAAGGCAGCATGCAATGCAAAGCGATATTCAAATGAGTGGAATTCCAGTAGCTTGCCAGAGCCAAAAGCAATGCGATATTGGTTTCTTCCGAGTTTTTCTCGACATGCAAATCCATATCGTGAGCACCCGCCAAAAGGTTGCGAAACGCATCGGACCCCAAAGCGATCGCATCGGCCAACCCGACCGAGGACCACACGGAAAAGCGACCGCCCACCCAATCCCACATCGGGAAATAGCTTTCTTTGGGTAAATTCATGTCGGCTGCGGCATGGTCGTTTGCAGACACGACCACCATGTGGCGCGCTCTGTCCGAGCCCGAAATACCGGCTTCGAGCAACCATTGATCAATGGCAGCGGCGTTCACCGCAGTTTCTCGCGTCTTAAAACTCTTGGATGAAACGATGACCAAGGTTTTAAAAGGATTGAGTTCGCCCACGATTCTGTCGAAGCTCACGCCGTCGGCAGCGGCCAAAAAGTGCAAACGCAACGGAAACTTGGGTTTTCGAAGCGCGTGATACACCGTACGCACACCCACTTCGGAGCCGCCGATACCGACATTGATCACGTCGGTGATGACATCACCCCTACAACCTTTAAAACGCCCCGAGCGTACCACATCGGCAAAGTCGCAAATATGTTTCAAAGCTTTGGTGACTTCCTGATGATACGGCGCATTCACGCGCGGATCGCGTAACGCCGTATGTAGCGCTGCTCGGCCCTCGCTGACATTAACCAACTGTCCCTCTCGCGTCGCTTTGGCCGCGGTCAAAACACCCTTTTCGCGGGCCAGGTCAAAAAGACCGGCGAGGTCGTCGGCCGTCATACGTTGGCGCCCGATATCCACCGTCAGGCCGCAGGCGTTGTAAGTCGTATTTACCAGCGTATCTCGTAAAAAAGGAACGGCTGTTTCTTTTGTATTTTGCGTCATGATTTCGTCCGTTTGCGGTACATCTAAGACAATCCGATTAGTTTAGCGAATGCATAAGGACTTTTGCTGTCACAAAGTGTGTCAGCTTCCGCCGACAAGCCCGAAAATCACCCGAGAATTTTGAAAAAGAAATTTTCAGCCATTTGCGAGTCCTCGCGTGCCTCTCGTACAATTGCTCCAACTCTCTAAGGCAAAGAACTTATCTTGCTTTGCCTTTTGTTCGCGTGCCGACAACAAAAAAGCGGCACGCCTGATCACTGCAAAGGATTCTCGTTTTATGAATCAATCGTTACTGTCTGCCAAACGCGTGCTGGTGGTCGGCGACACCATGCTCGATCGCTACTGGTTTGGAGACGCACAACGCATTTCTCCCGAAGCTCCCGTGCCGGTGGTTCGCGTCGTGCGTACCGACGAACGTTTGGGAGGCGCAGCCAACGTGGCTCTCAATATTCGCAGTCTCGGTGTCAACGCTTCTTTGATGAGTGTGATCGGCGACGACGAAGCCGGCCACATCATTTCCAACCTGCTCGACAAGGCTCGCATCACACCCTTAATGCACATTGATCCGGAGCTTGAAACAACGGTGAAATTGCGTATCGTGGCACGCCAACAGCAGATGTTGCGTGCAGACTTCGAAAATCATCCCAATAACGAAGTGTTGGCGGCTCTTTTGGACAACTACGAAAGCGCCATCGAACAAACCGATGCGATCGTTTTGTCCGACTACGGCAAAGGCGGGCTGGACCATATCGTTCAGATGATTGCCTGCGCAAAAAAGCGCAACATCCCCGTCTTGATCGATCCCAAGGGCAGCGACTACGAGCGCTACCGAGGTGCAACCGTCATTACGCCCAATCGTGCGGAACTTGCCATGGTTGTGGGCAACTGGAACAGCGAAGAGCAATTGCGTGAAAAAGCGCAAAATTTGCGCGCACATCTCAATCTCGAAAGCCTGCTATTGACCCGCAGCGAAGAAGGCATGACGCTTTATACGGCCGAGGGCGACTTTACGATTCCGGCTCAAGCCCGCGAAGTCTACGACGTCTCGGGCGCCGGCGACACCGTCATTGCCGTCATGGCTTGCATGCTGGCTGCCGGCTACGACAAGCGCGAGGCCGTCTCGATTGCCAATCGTGCCGGCGGTATTGTGGTGGGCAAACTCGGCACCGCCACCGTCACCTATAACGAACTTTTTGGAGCTTAAAACACCATGTCCATTCTCGTGACCGGCGCAGCCGGCTTTATCGGTTGCAACAACGTCTTGGAACTCAATCGCCGCGGCTACACGGACGTGATTGCCGTCGACAACCTCGCCAAGAGCGAAAAGTTCGTGAATTTGGCCAAGTGCCGCATCAGCGACTACTTTGACAAGAAGGACTTCATCGCGCGCGTGCGCAACGGCTCGGCTCCGATTCCCGAAGCCATTTTCCACCAGGGTGCCTGTTCGGATACGATGGAAACCGACGGCGTGTACATGATGGAAAACAACTATCGCTATACGTTGGATCTCTTTAACTGGGCTCAGAAACTGCGCATTCCCTTCATTTATGCAAGTTCGGCCGCCACCTACGGCGGCTCGAGCGTGTTTGAAGAAGACATTAAAAACGAGGGGCCGTTGAACGTTTACGGCTACTCCAAGTATTTGTTCGACCAGGTCTTGCGCGCCCGCATGCACTCGTTGACAGCGCCCGCCGTGGGCTTGCGTTACTTCAACGTCTACGGTCCGCACGAACAGCACAAGGGGCGCATGGCTTCCGTGGCATTTCACCAATACTTCCAATTCAAAAAGGAAGGCAAGGTCAAGCTCTTCGAAGGGTGCTTGGGCTACGCCAACGGCGCACAATTGCGCGACTTCGTTTATGTCGAAGACGTCATCAACGTAGCCATGCACTTTTTGGATTCCAACGTCTCGGGCGTGTTTAACTGCGGCACGGGTCGCGCTCAGCCCTTTAACGACGTGGCCTTAAGTGTTGTGAACGCCCTAAGCGGCAAGTCGCACACCCTTGAAGATGCCGTTTCGGCTGGCTTAATCGAATACATCCCCTTCCCCGAAGCCTTAAAGGGGAAGTATCAGGCCTACACGCAGGCAAGCCTGGCAAATCTTCGCGCTGCCGGTTGTGCCGTCCCCTTTAAAACCGTTCAGGAAGGCACGACCGAATACATGAAGTATTTGTCCGAAACCTATCCCACGGGCGAGCGCATCTGATGCAACGCGCGGCCTTTTTGGATCGAGACGGCGTGATCAACATCGATCACGCCTATGTCTATCGTTGGGAAGAGTTTGAGTTTGTCGAAGGCGTTTTCGAAGCCGCCAAAAGACTCGCGGACGCAGGGTTTCTTTTGGTGATCGTCACCAACCAATCCGGGATCGGTCGCGGCTACTACACCGAGGCGGATTTCCGTGCACTGAACCAAAAGGTGCGCGAGGCTTTTGCCAATGCCGGCGCTCCCGTTGCGGGCGTTTATTTCTGTCCGCATCACCCCGAAAAAGCACTGCCGCAATATCGCCTAGCCTGCAATTGCAGAAAGCCGGCCCCGGGCATGATGCTTGCCGCCGCCAAGGATTTGGACATCGATCTTTCGCAAAGCGTGATGTTCGGTGATAAAAAAAGCGACATGCAAGCCGCTTTGGCTGCAGGCATCGCGACCCGCGTATTGCTCGGCACCGACGGCAAAGCAACGCCGCAGCTCTGCCAAGAAGCATCGTTCGTTGCCAAAGATCTTTTGGATGGCGTTACGAAACTTCTCGACGAAAGATAACCGGCTGATAACACAAAGTCATTTGCTGCCAATGAAAATCGCCCGAAGCGACGACTCTTATCAGTTGCTTCGAGCGAGCGGACAAACAGAACGTTTGCGATGTTCTTCCTTTACAGCCAGGGCACGGACACACCTTCAACGGGTAAGCCGTCGGTCATGGTAAAGCCTTCCAAAGAACCTGCCTTCACCTGGATGCAGATAAAGCGAATGCCGTTGTCGCCGGCACGCAAGGCTCGCCCCGTTTCGGGATCGACCTTAAACCAGTCTCCGGCCTTGATGTCGACAACCTTGCCGTCAAGCCAAATCTGACCGGAACCTTCCAAAACGCCGTAGATTTCTTCGTTTTTCTGATGACGATGCACAAACGGCACGGCGGCACCGGCCGGCATGGCGTTGATCGAAACTTCTGCACCGGTCAACTTCAGCAAATCGTGCAATTCGGTACGACCGGCTTTGGAATCAACATGAATCATTTTTTTCTCCTGTAAATGATTTGATATCGAACAAAAACGATAAAATTTTTAAGAACCCCTGCTTTAGCAGCATCATTGTTTAAATGCCGCCAATGCCTTTGCCAAAAGCGACTCCAGAGTCTGCGCTTCGTCCTCGTTCAATCCGCTTGCCAGAGTCGAATCGATCTCGCGCGAAACAGCCTGAAAGACCGGCTTTAAGTTCTTACCCTTTTCAGTTAAAAAGACATTCGACACGCGACGATCCGCCTCATTTTGGCTTCGCGTTACATAACCCAACTTTTCGAGTTTGACCACCAAAACCGAAATCGTCGACTTCGTGCGATGCGTGTGCACGGCCAAATCCGTCATCGTCATGCCGTCGTTGTCAAAGAGCGCCACGAGGATATCGCCGTAAGCAGGAACGACGTCGGCAATACCGCGGGTCAGGAGCTCTCGTGCAATCAAGGCGTTGGCTCCTGCCGTCAGTCGACCCGAAAGATGAATGATGGAAGAATGTTTTTTCATGCCGGACATTTTAGTTCGATATCAAACTATTGTCAATCCAAAAAATCCCGATCGGCATTGCCGTCACACAAAGGTATTGGTATCCGTCATGTTTTGCACAGACAATCCTCGAAGTTTGAGCTCAAAATCTTTGAATTGAGGATTGACCGTCAAAAATGACTCTGCTTTGGCCGACAATCGTATCGAATCGTATTTAGCCGGATTGGTCTTGACTTCGGCGATCAAAAGCCTTTTGCCAGATCGATCGATCGCCACCAAATCGATTTCGTTTTCACCTTTACGATCCCACCATGCGCCCACCTGCGCCCAGTGCCCGCTTTCTCGGCACTGTTGTCTAAACCAATCCTCCAAAGTTCTGCCCATGAAGGTCGGCAGATTCTCAACGACCGAATTTTTTAAGTTTTCCCAATGTTGCGTTTCGGCAAGCGCTTGTGCGAGTCCGGAAGAAATGAACCGAAGCCAAAATCTGAAGTAAGCGTCGGCTACGCTAAAGCGCATCTGACGCAAAGACGCTTTGCTCTCAATCGGATACTGTCGACGGATAATCCGAAAAAGCTCTTCCAAGCGCCGCATATAGGGAGAAATCGATCCGGCGATGCCATCTTGAATTTGCGCCCACTTCGTTTGTCCCGCCGCTACTTTGCGCAAAATTTCCATGTAAATCGGAGCTTCCAAACGAAATTCGTTCGCCGCCATCAAATACCCTTCGGCACGATACCAACTTCCGTTGCCGGAAAAAACGAAGTCGAGCATCTCTTTTTGCTTTACTGCACCGGCATCGACAAAGAGTTCAACGTAACGCGCGACGCCTCCCGTTAATGCATACAAGGTCAACAGGTCTGTATCTTGCGCAGTCGGAGTCTGATCTTGGAAAATCTCCATCATTTCTTGCGTCGTAAATGCGCTTACCGTCATCAAGACGTCGGCGCGACCGAAAAGCGGTTCGCTTTGTGCACCGAAAATCTTCTCCAAAGCCGATTGGATTGAGCCGCTCATGATCAAGAGTAACTGCGAATTGCTTTTATTAAGGTCCCAGACCTTTTGCAATTGCGCCCAAAACCCTGAGTTGACACTTGACAGATCTTGACACTCGTCGATCATCAAAACAAAAGGACGCGTCTGAGAAAGATGCATCGCCCATGCAACCGCCTGGCTCAAATTCCGCAAACTCGGAGGATAGGCAACAGACAACTGCGTACCGATTGTGGCAATGAGTGTGGCAGCCAAACTTTCTTCGGTTTCGGCTTTTGAGACAAACAAATACACAAAGGGCACCACACCGCTTGCAAACGCCTTTAACACCAACGTGGTCTTTCCGATGCGTCTGCGCCCGGTCACCACGGCCATACGCGCAACACGATTCGTTTGCACCAACTCAAATTGACGATGCAAAACCGAAAGTTCCTCATTACGCCCGTAAAAACGCATATCAGACTCCAATTTCAACTGTTGACTTTATTATAAACCTTATTAACGTTAACATTGTTAACGTTAACTCTATTAACGTTAGAGTCATTGTTAGAAGAGCACAGTTAACTTGACGTCTCTTAGACAGGGTTATTGGCGCGACGCGCCCAACGATTGTGGCGCTACTGACCAAGTTAATTTGACACTCTTGGCACATTGGCGCCTGCGGACAACCCCTGTACTTAAAGACAACGCATCGTGACGATCAGAGTCGAAGCATGGCACCAATAGCCGTCAGAGACTTGCTTTCGAGCATAAAGTTGGAAATAGTTACCGAGTCAGGCAACCTTGATTTTGTGATCGACTCCGTTTGAGGAGTCGTCTACTTCGGCGACTTGGACACTTACGGCCTGGCGATTCTTTCCGAACTCAGAAATGCACATTCGCAAACGCAAAGCGTCTTGATGGATCTTCCGACATTTCAAGCCTATCGCCGGCTGGCCGTCGTCGAACCCAAGCAAGTGGGAAAATGTCCTGTGGCACTCTCGGAGACGGAGTCGCTTCTTTTGCCGAGCCCTCTCACAGCGGCCTGCGTCTTGAGCAGGAACGCATTCCCATTGACGTGATCAATCGGGCCGTCGCCGCAGCCCTCTGACAAAAGCAAAACGGGCTTGCCCGTCAAGAGCAAACCCGTTTGCGATGTTTCGCGAAAAGTCCGAAAAACTTACTTTTCCTCTTCCGAGCGATTGACCATCGTTACGCCCTTTTGGCGCTGCTTGTCTTTGTAGCGCTTGGTAAAGAGCGCCCCCAAAGCCACCACAACGGCAGCGCCGACCACGGCTGCCGGATAGTGCATCTGCGGCGCATTCGGGAAGTACTGCAACACGATGCTGTCGGTCGTAACCATAGAGCCGGCAATCCAACCGAGCAATCCGCCGCCGATCCAAACAATCACGGGGAAACGATCGATCAAGCGCAACACAACTTGGCTGCCGAATACGATGAAGGGCACCGAGACCAAAAGACCGAAGATGACCAACAACGTCTGATGATCGTCGTGAGCCTGCTGAGCGGCACCGGCAATGGCAATCACGTTATCCAAGCTCATCACAAAGTCGGCCACGATAATCGTCTTGATGGCGCCCAACAAACGGGAAGATCCTTCGATCTTGTCATGCTCGTCTTCGGCTTCCGGCACCAAAAGCTTGACGCCGATCCAAATCAAAAGCGCGGCGCCCACCACCTTCAAGAAAGGCAGATCCAAGAGCATCACGGCAAACGTAATCAAAATCACGCGCAACAAAATTGCGCCGGCCGTACCCCAGAACACACCCTTCAAACGCTGCTCATGCGGCAAATTGCGGCAAGCCAGCGCAATCACGACGGCATTGTCGCCCCCGAGCAAAATATCGATCATGATGATCTGGCCAACTGCACCCCAGTGCAAATTGACCAGCAAATCCCAAAGCCATTCCACGGATTGTTCTCCTTATATCTTGATGGCAAATCGAATATTGAAAAAATTGTTATCTCGACAAAATTTCGATTGCTCGAAATCTTAATCGCGAAACCTTAGCTCAGAGTTTGCTGATTGCCGATTACAGCACCGACTGTAACAGCGCACCGATTTCGGCCGGATTATCCGTCGTCTGAATGCCGCAAGCGTTGAGTACTGCCAACTTTTCCTTGGCCGTTCCGCGACCGCCGGCGATAATAGCGCCGGCGTGTCCCATGCGTTTGCCTTCGGGAGCCGTTACACCCGCGATAAAGCCGACGACGGGCTTGGTCATGTTATCTCTGGCCCAACGTGCTGCGATTTCCTCATCGTCGCCGCCGATTTCGCCGATCATAACCACTGCATCGGTCTCCGGATCTTCATTAAACAGGCGCAAAACATCCACGTGTTTGAGTCCGTTGACCGGATCGCCCCCAATACCCACGGCTGTCGACTGTCCGAGACCGAGTGCGGTCAGTTGATCGACAGCTTCGTACGTCAATGTTCCCGAGCGGCTGACCACACCGATACGACCCTTTTTGCAGATATGCCCCGGCATGATGCCCAGTTTCAATTCTTCGGGCGTAATCACACCCGGACAGTTGGGTCCCAACAGTAGCGTTTTGCTCTTCATGGCGCGCATTTCGCTCTTGACGCGCAACATATCCATCACAGGGATACCTTCGGTAATACACACAACCAAGTCGAGCTCTGCCTTCACCGCTTCCATAATGGCGGCAGCAGCCCCCGCGGGCGGCACATAAATCACAGAAACCGTTGCCCCGGTCTTTTCCTTGGCTTCGGCTACAGTGCCGTAAATGGGCACACCGTCCATTTCTGTGCCGGCTTTTTTCGGATTGACGCCGGCCACAAAATTTTGGGCATTGGCGTAAGCCATACAAGCGCGCGTATGGTAGGCACCGGTCTTGCCGGTCATGCCTTGCGTAATCACGCGCGTCGAACTGTTAACAAGAATACTCATGGCGCGTGTCTCCTTAAATCTTTTCGCCGCGGCTTAATGCCACTACCTTCTGAGCAGCTTCGGCCATTCCGTGAGCCGAGACGATCGGCAAACCGCTGTCAGCCAAAATCTTGCGACCGATTTCTTCGTTGGTGCCAAGCATTCTCACGACCAAAGGCACATTGAGTTTGACAGTGTGGCAAGCCTGAACCACGCCTTCCGCAATAGTGTCGCAACGCATGATGCCGCCGAAAATATTGACCAAAATCGCCTTGACATTGGGATTGGAGAGCATGATTTCAAAGGCTGCCGTCACCTTCTCGGTCGAAGCACCGCCGCCCACATCCAAGAAGTTGGCCGGCTCCGCCCCGAAAAGCTTGATGGTGTCCATCGTGGCCATGGCAAGACCGGCACCGTTGACCATACAACCGATGTTGCCGTCCAAGGCGATATAGCTCAAGCCGGCGTCGTGCGCACGTCTTTCGTAGGGATCTTCTTCAGACAAGTCACGCAAAAGTTCAAAATCCGGGTGACGGAAAAGTGCATTGTCGTCAAAAATCACCTTGG
>CALKKK010000021.1 GCA_937995395.1 uncultured Sutterella sp.
TAACGTCAGCAGCCAAAGCAGAACCGGCAAAAGCGCCGAGAACGGCGACTGCAGCAAGAGTCTTTTTCATTTTTTGATTTCTCCATGAAATAAATCAAGTCTCTGTTTTATACGTCTCTCGAGACTGTCATCCACTACAGTCAAAGACGCGTGGCCAAAGAACTTTCTTTGGCCTGTCGAGACAAGCTCATTTTGGCGCAGTCAAAGAAAGATAAATGCATCAAGGCAAATTAAATGCGTTTAATTAGGTGTTATCCCTGAGAATGACGCGCAACAAGGTCGAAGTCTGATGCAAATTCGTTTTGGAAGTGGGTGTTATTTTTCTCGTAAACCCAATAAAAACAACGGGTTAGCTTTACGTAGTGAGCATGAATTATCATTCAGGCCTGATTCACTAAAGGTCATTTGACATATGCGAAATGGTCGGTTCTGAATTTCAATTTTGTGAGATAAAAACTACAAAAAGAAGTTGCTGTTTTTTCCGCAAAAAACGGTAAGAAGAGTCGATGCCTCGATCTGATGGAAAAAAGAATACGGCAAGCAAAAAGGAGCGATAACGACGCGTTGAGTCCGCTACTAACCGTTTTGGATCAGCCTCGCTCTGTGTCGTGATAGTGTCAATCGAGCAGCGATGTATCTGATATCGGAACTGACATTTAATTCGTGAAATCTCCATCAATAGACCGTTAAAAGCGCGTCAAAAATAAATTTTTCCATAGGAAGAACCACCGTGGGTTGTTGATAAATCTCAAATAATTCTCATTTAATTGTTTCTTAAATCAAGCTTAAGATTAAGCGCTTTGCGTTTAAGGATTGATTTTGCAATTCGTGAATAGCCTACAAGACAAGGCAGGAAAGAATGGATATCCCATAGTGAGTAAAAATGAAGTATCCCTACTATGAGGGTAATTGGTCTGAGACTATGGAAAGAATCATGCAAACTGCGAATGAGAATGATTCTTATTTTGAATAAAATGCTTAGTCGGCGTCACTTGTTTGGCACAAAACAGGACGTATTTCTTATCAACAATCAGACCTAACGAAAACTAAAGATGAAACAACAAATTCGTGTTCTCACCTTGCTTCCGCTATCTCTGGCCGTTGCCAGTGCATATGCGCAAACTGACGACGAATATACAACCCTCGATACATCCGTCGTGTCAGCAGCAGGTTACGCGCAGGACGTGAGAGAAGCTCCCGCAAGCGTGTCCGTCATTACTTCCGAAGAAATCAAAACCAAGCCAATTCGAGATCTCGGTACCGCTGTGGGTGACGTGCCCGGCGTCGATATCGATACGACCAAAATGGGCAATGCACGAGTTTCAATCCGTGGTTTTGAGCCCAATTACACCTTGATTTTGCAAGACGGACGCCGTCAAAACTTCAGTTCGGCCATTCAAGACAACGGTTTTGACCCGACTTCTGCTTTTATTCCGCCCAAAGGCATGATTGAGCGTATCGAAGTGTTGCGCGGCCCGGCTTCCACCGTGTGGGGAACCGATGCTGTTGGCGGTGTGGTCAACATCATCACTAAAAAGCATGTGGATCAGTTGACCGGTAGTGTTACTTTGGAAGGCACCTTCCAAGAACATCGCAAAGAGTACGGTGACAGCGGCGCAGCCAGCTTCTTCTTCGGAGTGCCTTTGATCGATGATCAGCTAACGCTTTTGTTGCGCGGTCGCTACTACAGACATCAAGATACGGGGATTATGAAACCCGATGGAAAGAATTATGCTTCACATTCGCCGAGTGAAAGCTATAACAGTAATGTTGGTGGACGTTTGAATTGGAAGATCGATTCGGAAAATGAAGCTTTTGTCGATTTGGACTTTACTCGATTCTCGGGGGGCTCCATGTCGACGAGAAGCGACTCCATCAAATCGCAACGTTGGTTTCATAAATACAACGTCACAGCGGGGCATGACGGCAACTACGATTTCGGTCGAACCGAAACGTATGTGATGTGGAACGGTCTTGCAAGTATGAAATCAAAGAGTTCGATAACATCTGCCACAAAACCGGGAACTTTACCTAGTGAAAGCCATGGCTCTTTTTCTCATCCTTTGAAAGAAACCAATACCTACACATTCGCTACGAAAGCCATTATGCCGTACGACTTCAAGGACTACGGTGCGATGAATCTGACAGTAGGTTTCGAGGGCAATTACGAAGATTATGAAAATCCTTCGGCAGATGATGCTTCCGCAAAAGGGCCGTTCGATCAAACTACTGTGGCGGTATTTGCTGAAGCAGAATATTTCATTAATGAACAATGGAATGCAACGGCTGGTGCACGTGCACAGTGGAGCGATATCTTCGGCACAAACATAGCGCCTCGAGCATATCTCGTTTATAAGCCTGCTGAATGGATTAGCTTTAAGGGTGGCGTGGCAGCCGGTTACAAGACGCCCAATGTCAAACAACTTGTTAACGGCTACTATGAAGGTGATGAACCCGGTGATCGTTCGTGGGGAAATCCGGATTTGAAGCCGGAAGAAAGTTGGAGCTATGAATTGTCAACGACCTTTGATTTGGGACGTGCAGCCCAAATCACGATCGGTGCCTTTTATACCGACTTCAAGAACATGATTGCACAGCAAAGCATCTTGAGCCCCGGGTATTCTGGATTGAACGACAAGAATCAAGTTATTTACGATACGGTAGACACAAACTACGGAAAAGTTCGTGCCCGAGGTATTGAAGTGCTCTTCAAGACAGCTAAATTTAACGGCTTTAGCTTTACCGGCGGTTATACACTCACCGATTCCGAAATCACGGAAGGCAAGGTCTCAGGTGATCGTCCTTGGAAGGGTGATCGTCCCAACGAGTTGCCGCGTCATAGCCTTCAGTTGCGTGCCGACTACCAAAACGGTCCGTTCTCGGCTTATCTGAAGTCGACCTCCAAGTGGGACATGATCAGTTACGACAAGCGTGCGGGTATTACTATTGGTGAAAAATACGATAACTACACGATTCTTGACCTTGGCGCAAGCTACAGCTTCTGGGATCACCACACGATTTCTTTGGCTGTTAACAACTTGTTGGACAAGGATATGGTCAAATGGGTGGACAATGGTCGAGGCGGCGTAGCCAATGCCTATCGCGCATACGTCGAAGGCCGCAACTTCTGGGTGTCTTACACCTATGACTTCTAATCGAGTCTCTATCTAAAAAACCTTAAGCCCCGGGAGTGCAAAAGCGCTCTCGGGCATTCATGCATTTAAACCCCGACACTGTGAAAGTGTCAAAAACACAACCGGAGTCAAACCGTGGAGCTGTTAAAAGAAAGTATCGATTTCATCATTTTCGCCATCTTGGGCTTAATGGGCTTTGTCACCGTATGGTTGACGATCGAGCGCCTGATCTTCATGCGCAAGGTCGATCCCGCTCACTACGAAACCAAGGACGATTACGACAAGGCGTTGACGGACAACCTCACCACGCTTTACATCATTTATTCCAACGCACCGTACGTCGGTTTGTTGGGTACCGTTATCGGCATCATGATCACCTTCTACGACATGGGTGCGAGCGGCAACATCAATGCTTCCGACATTATGACGGGCCTTTCTTTGGCCTTGAAGGCAACCGCTTTGGGTTTGGCTGTGGCCATCCCCACCTTGATCGTCTATAACGCTTTGCAGCGCAAAATCAACGTGCTTTCCACACAGTGGAAAAAGGGTGACGCCCAATGATCGAGATTCCCAAGAAGGAGCCCTTAAACATCGTGCCCTTCATCGACATCATGTTGGTGTTGCTGGCCATGGTGTTGTCGATCTCGACCTTCATCGCCAAGGGCGAAATCAAGATCGACTTACCCAAGAGCCAAACGGGGCAGACGACGGCCAATAGCGAACCCAAACTGGTTCAGATCGATAGTGCAGGAGACACATATGTCGACGGCAAGAAAGTGACCGATCAGGAGTTGGACGACTTTATCCGCGATACGCCGAGAACCGAGCGCATCGTTTTGCGTATCGACAAAAACACGAAGTTCGATTACTTCATTCAGGTCATCGATTCTTTTAAGAAATACCAGCATGAAAACTTCAGTATTGTCACCGAAAAAGCGCAGTGAACACCATCGTAAGCGCATGGCTTCGTCCTTTGCGGTGACGTGCCTGATTTACATTCCGTTGGTGGTCTGGGCGGTGGTGGGCATGCCCAATATGGCTTTTAAAGCGGCAGGTCAAGAAGCGACCGTGTCGTTAAGCTTTGCGCAGATTTCGGGCGGAGCACCGGCTGCCGTTGCCCAACCGCAACCGCAGGTGCAAGAACCGGAACCGGAGCCCGAACCCGAAGTTGTGCCCGAGCCCGAGCCTGAAAAAGAAGAAGTCAAGCCCGAGCCCCAAGAGGAACCGGCGATTGTAAAAAAGGAACCGCCCAAGAAAAAGGTCGTGGAGCAAAAACCCAAGCCTAAGAAAGAAAAGCCGAAGAAAAAGCCTGAAAAGCCAAAGGAAGCGGTGAAGCCTCAACCTCAGCCCAAACCCGCCGAGGAAGCGCCGGCCGAACAAACGCCGGCACCTGCTCAGCAAAGTTTGGCGCCAGCCGCAGTACCTACGGCAAGTCAAGGCGCACCGACGGCCGGCAGTCAAGGCGGTATCTCGACGCTCGTGTACGGTCAGGTGGAAGATCCCTTCTTGGCCGAGGTCAAGCGTCAGGTCGAAGCGGCACTGCACTACCCGAGAAAGGCGCGCGCCATGCGTATGCAGGGTGTGGCAACGGTGCAGTTTATCGTCGCAAACGACGGTACGCTGACCGAGCTGGAGATCCACTCAAGTTCCGGCCACGGACTGTTGGATAAGATGGCCATCAAAGCCGTCGAGGCCGCACAGCCGCGTTGGGGCCAGCCCAACCGAACCGTACGCTTGCGTTTCCCGATTCAGTTCCGATTGTCGAACTGATCGAGACAGAAACTCAAAACACAAATCCGACGCACAAAAAACGATCCCCGAGAAGAAAACCTTTTCGGGGATCGAACGTTTTATGCCGGTTAACCGAGCTTATAAGCCCAAAGCGCCTTCGATGTCTTTGAGAATCAAGTCCATGCTCGTGATGCCGCCTTCGCCCAAGTACCAGGCGCTGTGCGTGAGTTGCACCATACGCTTGGCTTTGAGGCTAGAGAGCGACTGCCAATCGGCATTGCCCTCGACAATCGTTTCAAGAGCGACGGGCTTGGGCGCAGACACCGCCAAATCCTTGTTCAAAACAAAGACATAGTCGGGATTGGCTTTGGCAAGTTTAGCCATGGTCTTGGCATTTGCCGCACGAATTTCTTCCGCCGTGGGCTTGGGGCCGCCCGCACCCTTTTTCGGTGCGGGACCGGTGCGCGGGGGTTCGACATTGGTAAAGCCGAAGGCGTCCGAAATCAGAGCGCAGCGACCTTTGGGCGCAAGCATGCCCATACGCCCGCCTACAAGCATCAAAACCGCGCAGGTCTTGCCCTTGGATTTGGTAGCGATGGCAGTCACGCGTTTGCGGGTGGCGGCAATGTTTGCCTTGGCTTCTTCGGTCTTCCCGAAAATCGCACCCAAGGTCAGAAGATTGTCTTCGTAGCTCTTCAATGCTCCGTAGGCGTAGTTGGGCGCAAGATTCAAAACCGGCCCTTTGGCTGCAAATTCACTTTGCAAGCGTGCCAAGCGGCCGCTGATAAAGGTGATTTCGGGTTTGACTGCGGCAATGGCGTCAAATTGAGGATCCTTTAAGCCCTTGGGCAATTTGTTGAAGTTCGCGGGCAATGCCGGCAAATACGCCAAGGACTTGGTGTCGGCGCCGATCGCCACACGGTCCAAAAGGTTCCAAGCTTGCAACGTGTCCATTACGGACAAATCGTTGACGGCCACGCGACGGGGATTGCGCGGCACCTTGACATCAATGCGGTTGCCGGCCGGATCAAAACCCTTCACAGTGATTTCGTCGGCTGCAAAAGCCGGCATCGAGAGACCGGGCACGGCCAAGGTGATGCCTGCGGCAGACAAAAGCGTACGGCGGGAAAAAAGCGTTTGAGTCATTTTCAAAAATTCCATTTCAGAGAATTAGAACCTTACTTGGCAAGACCAAGGGCTTTTTCAACGTCGGTAAACATAATGTCCATGGCCGTCACGCCGCCTTCGGCCAAATACCAGGCTGCCGGCGACAGGTAAGCGATGTGATCGTTTTGCTTGGCGCTCATTTTGTCGACAAGTTCGTTATTCAAAATGTCGCGGGCCAACTTGGCACCGGGTTTGGCAATGGCGCTGTCGCGATCGAGCACAAAGAAGTAGTCGGGGTTGAGTTTGTGGAGCAACTCGAAAGACGATTCGTTGCCATGGTTGGCATTGGCCTGCGCAGCCACATTCTTGAAACCAAATTCGTTGCCGATCAGAGAGCAGCGAGCGGAGTTGCCGAGCAAATTGACGTGAGCGCTCGTCACCAAACCCACAACGGCGGTCTTACCTTCGGAAGCCTTGCGAATCGCCTCGGCACGTTGGCCGAACTGCGCGATATCGGCCTTGGCCTGATCTTCCTTACCAAAGATCTTGGCCAAGTTCATCAAGTTCTTTTCAAAGCTTTTGATCGAGCCCATATCGCGATCGACCGTCATGTAAACGGTGGGCGCAATGCGAGAAAGTTCCTTGTACTTCTTGGCCAAGCGTCCGGAAATGAAGATGATGTCGGGTTCGCTTGCCATCAAAGCTTCCATGTGGACTTCTTTTAAAGTACCGACGTCGGTCACTTTGTCGTTCTTTTCAAAGTATTTGGCCAAAAAAGGCACGGACGTCGCCTGAGGCATCGCCACAATCTTGTCGGTCAAGTTCCAGTGATCCAACACGTCCAAAACGGCAAAGTCGATCACGGCGATACGCTGGGGATTGACCGGGACTTCGACCTGAATCGGTTTGGTTTTATCGTTTAAAGAATCGACCGTGACTGTCGCGGCCGTTGCTTGAGAAAGCGTCAAAACCGCAAAAACACTCACGGCAAAAGACAGAAGAGACTGCATGAAACGCATGAAATGTGTTCCTTAAAAAAAGATGAAAAAAGTATTTAAAAATCAGTGAAAGATAGCCAAAGGTTTGCCGTCGATGTGGTGAATCTGAAATTCGACGCCGTAAATCGACTTGAGACGCTCGGGCGTCATCACTTCGTCGACCGTGCCCCAAGCGGCCACCTTACCGTTGGCAAAGGCGCAGATATAGTCGGAGTAAAAAGCCGCGAGATTGATTTCGTGCAAAACCAAAATCACGGTTTTGCCGAGTTCGTCACATAGGCGCCTCACCAACTTCATCATTTGCGTGGAGTGATAGATGTCCAAGTTATTCGTCGGTTCGTCCAACAAAATGTATTCGGTATCCTGAGCCAAAACCATGGCAATAAAGGCGCGCTGACGTTGTCCGCCCGACATTTCGTCGATAAAGCGATCCTCAAAGGCTTGCAACTCCATGTAGGCAATGGCGCGATCGATGATTTCGTGATCGGCTTGCGACAAATGCGTGCCGCTATGCGGAAAGCGTCCGAAAGCGACGAGCTCTCTCACGGTTAACTTCATCTGTACGTTATTGGCCTGCGTCAAAATGGCCAAGTGTTTGGACAGCTCTCTCGAATTCCAATCTTGAATATCCTTGCCGTGCAACTCGATGTTGCCCGCACTTCTTGCGACCAGACGCGCCACCATGCCTAAGACCGTGGATTTGCCCGCGCCGTTGGGGCCGATCATCGAAATGACTTTTTGATGCGGAAACTCAATGGAAACATCGTCAACGACGGGTTTGTCGTCGTAAAATTTTTGAAGACCTCGAATACTGATCATCTGAAAATCCGTTTTTAAATACTGTTCGGGGTTAACGACGGTTGCTCGTCAAAATCAAATAAAGGAAGTAAAGACCGCCGCCGATGGTGATGAAAACGCTCACCGGCACGCGATAAAGCGCAATGTGCTCCACAATGAATTGGCCGGACGCCAAAATCACCATCCCGACCAAGACGCTGCCTGCAATCAAGGTCGTGTGCTTGTAGGTCTTAAAGAGCTGGCGCGAAAGGTTGGCGGTAATCAACCCCAAAAACGACAAGGGGCCCACGAGCGCCGTGGCAATGGCAATGTAAAGCGCCACACCCAACAGTAAGCGCCGAATCGACTTGGAGTAGTCCACGCCCAAATTGACGGCTTGTTCGCGTCCGAGGCTTAACACGTCCAAAATGGCCAAATCCTTGCGCAAGAACCACGCCACCACAAAAAGCATGACGGCGCCCGGAATGATCACGGCAGCGTTGACATTGGTGAAGTTGGCCACCAACGAATTTAAAAGCGCGTCGTACTCGTTGGGATCCATGATGCGCGTCAAAGACGTTTGCGTGCTCGAGAAAAATGTGGAGAGTACCGTACCGATCAAAAGAATGTAGAGCACGTTGCCGCCCGTTTTTTCAAAGACGGTGTTGTAGATCAAGTAAGCCACCACGCTCATCACGGCCAAATCGATTCCAAACGAGAGCAACGGGTCGGTGGCAAATTCGCTGCCCGAGCCCAAGAAAAAGACCACGCCCGTGTGAATCAAAACATAAAGGGAATTCATCCCCAAAAGGCACGGTGTGACAATGGTATTGCGAATGACCGTTTGAAACACCATGGAGGCCGAGGCAATCGCAAACGCGGCAATGAGCATCACGGCCAAACGCGGCGTACGAATGCTCATGGCGTAGTCGAAAAACTTGGGGTTGACAAACGCAAACTGGTACAAAAGAATGAAAAGAAGCGTTAACCCCGTGAGCACTCCCAGAGTGATCTTGATATAGCGATTGCGCTTGACTTGAACTTGATTCATCGCACACCTCCGCAACAGCCGGCGCGCGAGCCGTTTGTGAGACCAAAAAGCTGCAACAGGCGGTCTTTGGTCATGGCACGACGTCCGAAATTCAAACGATAGAAAATGAGCGCAATAAAGAGAAGGCTTCCCACAGAGCCCACAATGAGTTCGATGGGCAATTCATAAGGCGCAATAATGACGCGACCGATCAAATCGCAAAGCAAAACGAAAAGCGCCCCGAAAAGTGCGGTGTCGGCAAGCGTGGCGCGCAAATCGTCGCCCTTAAAAAGGGCGATCACGTTGGGCACGATCAAGCCGATATAAGAGATGGCGCCTACGACCGTGACCACTGCTGCCGTAATCATGGCGGCAATGGTTAAGCCCATAAAGAGCACGAGGTTGTAGTTCACACCAAGATTGCGCGAAAAGTCTTTGCCCATTCCCACGATATTGAAGTGCTTGGCAAAGATAAAGGCAATGGCAACCAAAGGTAGCGCTAAATACACCAACTCGAAGTTGCCGCGTAACACCAAAGAGAAGTGCCCCACCATCCAGGTGGAAAGAGCCTGGGTCATGTCAAAGCGAAAGGCCAGGAAATTCGTGACGCCGCCGATGACGTTCCCAAACATAATGCCCACTAGCGGCACCATCACGGGGTCTTTCATCGGCATTTTCATGATGAACCACACGAAAATCCAAGTTCCCAAAATGGCGGCGGCAAACGCAAAGGCGGCACGCCCCCAGATTCCGGAGTCGGGCAATAAAAGCAGTGCAATCAGAATGCCGAATTGAGCCGATGAAATCGTTGCGCCCGTGGTGGGAGAGACGAACTTGTTGGCGCACAGTTGCTGCATGATAAGCCCGGCAATACTCATGCCGGCACCGGTGCACAAAATGGCCAAAAGGCGCGGTAAGCGCGAAATCAGCAGAATTTCCAACGCTTCCGGATCGGTAAAAAGCTGCGTAAAGCTGATATCGGCCGCACCCACTAAAAGCGAGACGGCCGAAACGACGCTTGTCAAAAAAAGAAGAATGAGGGTTGATTTCGTCATCCCGATGTCCGTTCAAGGAAAGATGGCGAGCAACTTTTGATGAGCTCGAAGTTAAAAAATCGGCTCAATGATGTCATAAATTTCGTACGATGTAAATGGCACTCATTCTCATTTACATAACTTTACGGTGTGCGAAACACCGTCACGTAAGACGGGGCAATCAAACGGGGGTTTCGGCAGCTTCCACAATGAGCTGAATCGAACGGCGCCCTTGGTATTCGTTGACTTCGGGACGATAGGCCAAACGAATGTGCGTAGGCAGCGGTTCGTTACGGCGGAAATAAATCGCTTCGAACCGATTGCCCGCCAAGTCGACGATAAGCTTAAGATGCGTGTCTTTTAAAACACGTTGGGAGAGAATCGTAAAGTCGTTGGCAAAAAGCGGACGCTCAAACCCCTGACCCCAGATGCGATTTTGCATGGCGTCGATCAAGGGGAAAGTGATTTCTTCGGGGCTCAGGGCGCCATCGACATACACCACGCGATCGAACACTTCGGGCTCGACCATTTGCGTGACGGCTTCTTCAAAGAGTTCGGTAAAGCGGGCAAGGTTGCTGGCTTTGATTGTGAGACCTGCTGCCATGGCGTGCCCGCCGAAGCGCTCGATCAAATCGGGAGAGCGTTTGCTCACCCAATCGAGGGCATCGCGCAAATGTACGCCTTCAATCGAGCGCCCCGAGCCCTTTAAAAGATCGTTTTCGTCGCGCGCAAAAGCAATCACGGGGCGGTGCGTTTTTTCTTTGACGCGGCTCGCCACCAAACCCACCACACCCTGATGCCAATCTTCTTCAAAAAGGGTGATGGTGCTCAAATGCTGCCAGTCCATGTGACTGATCCGGTCGACGGCATCCGTTTGCATGCTGCCTTCCAAGTCGCGACGCTCTTTGTTGAGGTTGTCGAGCTCTTGGGCAAAATTAAAAGCCGTGCGATAGTCGTCTGCCAACAGGCATTCGATCCCCACGCCCATTTCGGTTAAGCGCCCCGCCGCATTGATGCGAGGCGCAATGCCGAAGGCAAAGTCGCGAGCGGTGGCCAGTGCCGTACAGCGCCCTGCCACTTCAAACAAGGCTTGAATGCCGGGCAGCGACATGCCGCGGCGCACGCGTTGCAAACCTTGTGCGACCAACACGCGATTGTTTTGATCGAGTTTTACAACGTCGGCGACAGTGCCCAAGGCCACCAAATCGCAGAGCTGATCCAGTCTGGGTTGCGTTTTAACATCATAAATGCCGCGCGCTCGCATCTCGGCACGCAATGCCAAAAGCACGTAAAACATCACGCCGCACCCGGCCAAAGACTTGCTTGCAAAAGCCGATGTTTTCACGTTGGGGTTGACGATGCAGGCAGCTTCGGGCAGATCGTCGCCCGGCAAATGATGGTCGGTAATGACAACATCAATGCCCAATTCTTTGGCGCGTTTGACGCCTTCCACACTCGCGATGCCGTTATCGACCGTGATGATGATTTCGGGCTTGGGATTTAATTGCGAAGCCAAATCGACGATGGCCGGCGTCAGTCCATAGCCGAACTTAAAGCGATCGGGCACGATGTAATTGACGCGTGCGCCCATCATGCGAAGTCCGCGCACGGCAATGGCGCAGGCCGTCGCACCGTCGCAGTCGTAGTCGGCCACCACCGTCATGGGCTTGTCGGCGGCAATGGCATCGGCCAAAATCTGTGCCGCTTTTTGCGTGCCCTCCAAGAGCGTGGGCGGAATCAAGGCTTTCCAGTCTTCGAGCAAATCTTCCGGGCACGTAATACCGCGAGCGGCCAGAGCTTGCGCAATGGGACGCAGAATCCCGGCGTGCTCCAAGCGCTCAAAATTCATCTTGTCGTAGGAACGAATGGCAAAGCGAGTGATCACAATCAGTCCTCCGACTTCACAGTTTGAGAGTTGCCGCAGAAAAGCCAACGTGCGGCATCCAATTTTTTATTGGCCGCAAATCGTGCAAGAAGCGACTTGGGGTGCGTTAATTTTTTAGGAATCGACACCGTCGTTGCGTTGCCGCAAGCCACGATCAAGACTTGATCGCAACCTTTTTTGCGTGCAGATTCGCTTAAATATTTGATTTGCTCGATAACGGCGGGCAATTGCTCTTGCCAACGTACCCAATCGCATGACAACCATGCCGCATACAGGTTGTTGATCACCGCAATGCGCTCGCCGCTCGGGGCGTCCGAGGGCCAATCGAGGGCGCCCGTCGTTTTGCCCAATCGGTGGTTCAGAATACCGGCAGCCAATCCCCAGCCGAAAACGGCCGGATCGTCGGTTAAAACACTGCGAATCGTTGTGGGCGGATAGACGTTGGCATAGCGGCTTGCGCCATCGATCCACAGGGCGTTGAGCAGCTTGCCCTCGACAACAATATTTGCTTGACTTAAAACGCTTTCGAGCGTTTCAAAGACTTTGACGGCTGCCTGACGTTCATCTTCTTTTTGCACGGCATCCTCAGCCAAACCTTCGATATCGAGGGCAAAATCGCGTGCGTGACCGACAAGCGCTTCAAAGGGACGCAAAGCCACGCCCCAATTGTCTTTGCGGGTGAGGTAAAAAACCTTGTCCCAGCGCTGCAATTTAAAACCCAAAGCATCGAAAACGGGCGTGACCAACTTATAAAAGGTTTCGACCGTTTCTTCATTCAACGCCAGGGGCGCGACGACGCCGGCCGTGTCTTTATGCACCGGATACAAACGAAACACGTCGTTGGAACACAATTGCGGCCCCTGATCCACGGGCCAGGCGTAGGCGGCGGTTTGCGGCGGCAGATTTCGCTTCATCAACACCGACCACAACCAGCAAAGGTGCACCGAGCGATCAAAAACGCCCGTGCCCAATTCTTGCATCAAGGGGTCGCCAGCCAAGGACGACGACAGTTCGGAAGCTAACGCAAGCGACTTTTCCGAGATGGCACTACGTGCCGATTCGTCAAGTAACAGTCCCGGAACCAAAAAGTAAGCTTGCGTCATGAGTGAATAATTGCGTATGCGAAATAAAGAGACGGATTACGGCGCACTCCCGAAAGAAGAAGTGCGCCGTCAGATTAGCAGACGAATTTTAAGGTTCTCTGATGAAAAAATCAGATGTCCTTGGGCGGTGTGATCCCTGCGCCCAAAACCACGCGCATCAAGTCGGCAACCGTACCCGAATTGGTCTTATCCATAATGGAGGCGCGGTGCGCTTCCACGGTCTTAATGGAAATACCCAAATCGTCGGCAATTTGCTTATTGAGGCGCCCTGCCGTAATGCGCTCCAACACCTGCTGTTCACGGGCGGTGAGCTTGCGCAAAAGGGCTTCGTTCAAGCTCCTTTCCTCGTTGCGCACACGACGTTCGCGCGCTTCTTGGAGCATGCGCTCGACTTGTTGCTTCAAAGCTGCCTGATCAAACGGCTTTTCGATAAAGTCCACCGCGCCTTTTTTCAGAGCGTTCACAGCCATCGGCACGTCGCCGTGACCGGTGATGAAGATGATGGGCAAATCGGCTTTGCGTGCAATCAAGTGTTCCTGCACTTCGAGCCCGCTCATGCCGTTCATGCGCACGTCCAAAAGCAACACGGCAATGGCGTACGGATCGTATTTGGCAATGAAGCTCTCACCGCTGTCGTAGAGTTCAACTTTGTAGTCGCTGGCTTCCAATAACCAGCGAATCGAATCACGGACGGCTTCGTCGTCGTCGACAACATAGACGGTACCCAGAGTCTGAGACGTTTCCATCGGGAAATTAAAATTCGAAAAAGGCATAAAAAAAGTGTCCGTATCTATAGCGTATGCAAAACACAAAAGTTTCGCATGGTCAGTCAAAGTCAATCTTAATATTATACGAGCGGCGCGGCCGGCAGGCTTAACTTGAAGGTTGTTCCACCGTCCGTGTTGGACTCAAACGTCAGTCTTCCGTGATGGTTCTCCACAATCGTCCGGCAAATATTCAAACCGATCCCCATTCCCGTTGTTTTCGTGGTAAAGAAAGGATCAAAGAGATGTTTGGCCGCCTCCGGCGAGATACCGCACCCGTGGTCGATAATATAAAAAACAATGTGAGAATTCTCGTCGACGACACGGAAAATTACGGGTTTTTCAGAATAATTCTGAGTGGCTTCCATCGCGTTTTTCAGTAAATTCAACAACACCTGCTCAATCATCACCGTGTCGCACACCACCGAAGTTGTGCCGGTGCGCACATCCATTTCGATCGGAACCCCGAGTTTTTTACTCTGAATCGTGGCCAATTCCATCGTTTCGTCAAGAATACGTGAAAGGTTGGTAGCGACCATTGTTGGTTCTTTTCGCTTGGCAAAGCCGCGAATACGTTTGATGATTTGTGCGGCGCGTTGCGTCTGGTTGATGATCTTGTTTAAACCCGTTGCCATGTCTTCTTGCGTAATCTTGTGCGCCTGAAGCATGGTTAAGGCGGCCGAAGCGTAGTTTTGCACTGCCGCCAAAGGTTGGTTGAGTTCGTGGGCCAAGGAACTGGCCATTTCGCCCATCGTAATCAAGTGAGAAGACTGTTCGGCTTTTTTCAATTGCTGATCGAGCATGATTTCGCTTTCTTTTCGCCGCGTGACGTTTCTCGTTGTCAAAGTTTCCACGCGGCTGCCGTCAACCCAGGAGATTTCTTTTAGAGACAATGCCAGCCACATGTGCGTGATTTCGTCAAAAACTTCTGCCGACATTTCGTTCGGATCTTTGGCTTGCAACAGTTTCTTTAAACGCAAATGCGGTCCCACATTGTCGCCGAATGCATCGAGATAGCGCTGATTGACAAAGACGAGTTCGGGTTCCATCGTTTGCGTGGTGATGACGCTAACGGCCGCATCCATCGAGTCCAAAACGCGCAAGGTACGTTCGTGCGTCAAAAGCATGGCTTCGTGCGAGCGCTTTTGTTCGGTCACGTCTCTAAAGGTGATGAGCCAGCCCGGTTGCAGTCCTTTTTTGCGGCTTGAAGCCAGCGGCACGACTTCGGCCTGACAATCGAAGTGCATGCCGTCGCGACGTGTTGCGTAGAAGTCGCGTCGGTGCGTGCGCCCCTTTTCAAAGACGTCGAAATCAAAGACGGTCACGTCCGGGCAAAAAACGTAGGGCGAGCGACAATCCAAGAACGCTTCGTGCCCAAAGCCGAACATACGATCAAAGGCGTCGTTGGTGTACAAAATTTTTCCCTCGATGTCGGTCACGCACAGTCCGTCAATAAAGGATTGGCTCAAGGCCTGCTGTACTACGACGCGAGCGCGCAATTCCGATTCGGTTCTGACTTGCGTGTACTGCGTTCTTAAGAGCCAAAAAAGCGCAATGACCAACAGAGCCGAAAAGCCGAGCAAAAACTGCACGAAAATTGTGTGGGTATATAGTGAAGGCGGCACCGCATTGGTGGTGGCGATTTCAACGTTGGCAGGTAGAGGCGTTAAAGACGCAATCACGCGAATGTTGTTGGTAAGCTGCCGCACTTTGGCCGATTCCGAGATCGGAAACTCGTTGCCGTCGACCAAAATACGGGTTTTGTACTTGAAGTCGAAACGCGAGTCGGTAAGGTTGCGAATCAGCGTTGTGAGCGAAATGCGCGCTATCAGGGCTTGCCCTCTCTCGGCAGGTACGACTAAGTCGACAATGGCAGCAACTCCGCCGGTTTTTTGATAGGGCAGCGAATAGGCCAAAGAATTGTGCTGCAGTGCTTGCTTAAGCGTTTGCAGCGTTTGTTCTTGCTCGAGTTCTTCTCCACGATCATATGGATTGATATCCAAAACCGATGGGGTCAGGCAGGTCCAGACGACCTTTTTGTCGATGCCGACTTTGGTGAATTCCAAAAACTCCCCGTAGTTGTGAAAAAGCGCATCCAAATTGGCGCAGGTAAAAAGCGGGGAGTCGTTATGCGCAAGTTGCTGAATCTGATCGGAAAAAATCACCAGACGACGCTCGATTTGGCGCGAGAGCGTTTGCGTGACGGTCTCTTGGGATTCAACTTCGAGCTTGCGGGTCTCCGTGTTCATAAAGTGGGTGATCGAGGCAAAAAGAATCAAGACCAGGATCAAAGCGCCCAAGGACACAAAAAGCCCGGCACGATTGCCCGAAGACATGTCGGCGTTGACGAGCTCCAAGAGTTTGTCGTCGAGGCTGTCGCTGAATTTTGAGTCGGTTTGAGACATAAGGAAAAGCCAAAAAGTGCAGTCGAACACCGCAATGGTATTGCTCAAAGCGAAAGCCTATCAGAGAATGCTCTCGGCTTGCGCGAAAATATGACAATCCGACCTCAAGCCCGATAAAATTTTAATTTGTGTGCCCGAAAGACGAACTTCGGGTAGGAAAAATCAAGGAAGTGAGAACGATGACTCAGGACGAATTAAAGCAGTGCGTAGCCCAAGCCGCGATCGACTACGTCAAAGATGGTGAAATTTTGGGTGTCGGCACGGGATCGACCGTGGATTTTTTTATCGATGCGCTAAAGGCAAGCGGCAAGCAAATCCCCGCTTGTGTTTCAAGTTCGGTTCGCTCCACCAAGAAACTCGAAGCCTTGGGCTTTAAAGTGGTGGACTTAAACGAAGTCGATGAAATCGGGGTCTATGTGGACGGTGCCGACGAAATCAATGCGACCTTTGATATGGTCAAGGGCGGGGGCGGAGCATTGACCCGCGAAAAGATTGTGGCAAGCGTCTCGCGCAAATTCGTCTGCATTGCCGATGCGAGCAAAAAAGTCGACGTTCTGGGCAAGTTCCCGTTACCCGTGGAAGTCATTCCGATGGCAGTCAACTCCGTTGCCAAGCAATTGAAGGCGCTCGGCGGAAATCCCGTGCTCCGTGACTTTACGACGGATAACGGCAATGCCATTTTGGACGTGCACGGTCTTTCGATTACCGATCCCAAGGCCTTGGAAGACAAAATCAACGGCTTTGCCGGTGTGGTGACCGTGGGCTTGTTTGCTCGTCGCGGTGCCGATGTGTTGTTGTTGGGTACATCTGAGGGCGTCCAACGCTTTGAAGCATAGTCGCACGGCGAATTTCTCAAAATCATGCACAGCAGCCAGTCGAAAGCGATCTTCGACTGGCTGCTTATTTTTACGTCGGTAAGTACTGAGGGGGAAAGTTTGAGAACTTGGAAACGATCGCAATCGTGAAAATGACGGGTGGAAATGATGTCGCAATCGTGAAAAATTAAGGTTTTAAAGTACGCGCAAACGTGAAAAAATGCACTTATAATGATGTCGGGATCGTGAAAACGGAGCAAAATCAACGATGTATAAAAGAAAAATCTATCAGGACATGCTCAAGTGGAAAGAGCAATATGCGCCGCGGTATGCGCTCTTTTTGCGTGGTGCCAGACGTGTCGGTAAAACGACCTTGGCAGAAAAGCTTGGGCGCGATGCTTACCGCTCTCATATTGTCATTCGTTTTGACCAGGCCGATGACACGATTCGCGATTTGTTTGTCAATAGCTTGAGAGATCTGGATACTTTCTTTACGACATTGCAGTTCATCTACGAAACAAAACTTTATCCTGGAGAATCGCTCGTTATTTTGGATGAAATCCAACTTTTTCCAAAGGCGAGACAAGCACTGAAGACGTTACTGGAAGACGGACGCTATCATTATTTGGAAACAGGGTCTTTGGCGGGTATAACAAAGAAAAGCAAAGACATTTTGATTCCGTCCGAGGAGTACAAGCTGGATGTTTTGCCCATGGACTTCGAAGAGTATCTTTGGGCAACGGGCAATATGATGATCATGCCGGTCATTCGTGAGCACTATGCCAATAAAAAACCGATGGGAGCCTTGCACCAGAGCATTATGAAGTCTTTTCGCGAATATATGCTCATTGGCGGTATGCCTCAGGCTGTAAAAGCGTTTGTGGAGAAAAAAGACTTCGGCGACGTAGACATGGTCAAGCAACAAATTATTTCGCTCTATAGAGACGATATGGAAGAGCAAAATGAAGAAAACTCCAACTACGTCAGCAATTTCTTCGATCGCATTCCGTCTGAGCTGTCTAAACACGATAAGCGGTACGTGCTGACACATATCAACTCCGGCGCACGGATTCGAGACTATCAGGGACCGATTCGGTGGCTTGACGAAGCCATGATCATCAACATCGCCAACAAAGTAGACGATCCGAGTGCGGCATTTAATCTTGCGATCACCGATCCGAGTTTTAAGTGTTATATGTCCGATACCGGACTATTGGTGTCAATGGCTTTTAGCGATCGACAGTATTTGGAAAATGATCTGTATAAAGCCGTGCTTTTAGATCGCCTGCAAGTCAATGAAGGGATGCTCATAGAAAATATCGTCGCGCAAAGTTTAAAGGCCAATGGACATCGGGCATTTTTCTACACGGAACGTAGCGTTGAGATGAAAAGGACGACAATGGAAATCGATTTTTTGATTCGGCAGGGCAAAAAAATCTTGCCGATTGAGGTGAAATCATCCAATTCGTCTAGTATCAAATCGCTGTTGAAATTTAAAGAAAAGTTTGGCAAACGCGTGGGGGACGGTATCGTGTTGCACCATGGGGAGATCAAATGCCAAGACGGGATTTGGTTCTTGCCTTACTATATGGCAACCGTCCTGTAACTTTGCGAGAAATAATCGCCGAGCTCGGTGAAAAGCTCGGCGATTTTCTTTCGGTTCTTAAGTCACGAACGTTACATCTTGTTCGTGACTTGTCGTAGTCCGATTAGAAGCGGTGCACGAGACCCGTCAACACTTCGTAAGCGCTCGGGTTGCTGTCCTTGTTGATGTTGCTCGAATCGCGAACGTAACCGGCAGCAGTGTAGAACTGCGTGCGCTTGGAAAGCGGATAGACGTAACCCACAGCCAAGGCGAGACGATCGGTATCCAAGCCGTCTTCATGTGCACCTTCGGCATCCATCCAGCCGATGTTGGCCTTAAATGTGCCGCCTGCTAACGGAACATCTGCACCGAGTTCAAGAGAGTAGCCGTCGTAACCGATGTCATTGGTTTTGCTTGTCTTCAGACTACCCAAAACATCATGACCTTGGAAGTCGCGGCCTTGAACATCGCGGAAGTACATACCGGCGGCGTAAACCTTCACGACCTGGAAGTCATAGTCGGCTTCCAGGGAGAACGCGAGCGATGCATCGGGCGTGTTCTTGAGTTCGCCCTTCTGATACATCTTGGAGTCGAGCACCGAGACGATGTTCAACGGACCGTTGCCGTAGGTCAAACCGACAGCCCACATACGATCAGCCTGATTTTCGAATTCGCGTACATTGCCGTTATTTTGGCCGTCCATGTTGGAAGAGTACTGCAAGTGCAACTGGGCGCCGGCCATCTTGGGAGACTTCCACGTGATGACGTTGTCGGCAGACTTGAAGTCGCCCGGCATGATGTACTTGTGACCGACGATGAAGTCGCCGGCAGAGTTGCTAAAGGGGTTGGTCTTCGGACCCCAGATACCCGTCGTACCGAAGCCGCTGCGCAAAATGCCCGAGCGACCGAACGTCAAAGTACCGAACGTGTCGCTTTCCAAAGCCAGTTGAGCCACGCGGTGGAACATGCGGCCGGAGGTCAAAGAACCGTCGTCGCTACCGAACTGGCCTTCGAGCATGAAGCTCACTTTCAAGCCGTCGCCAAGGTCTTCGGAACCGCGGAAACCGAAGCGGTTGGGCACGAGCTGGCTACCCTTCAATTGGCCTTTGTATTCGGTATCGCTACCGGCGGTATCTTTGTCAATCGACTGGAAGTTCAAACCGGTATCGATCAAACCGTAGATTTGCACTTCGGCGGCGCTTGCCGTAAAAGCCATGGCGGCAACGGCGGCAGCAGTCAGAATATGACGGGTCTGCATAGTTTCTTCTCCAGATGGTGATTGTTCTTATGGTGCGTGTACAGCGAATGCAAAACGCCGACGGCACCTATTGGTCTCGGGGAAAATTGTCGTCGTAGACTTACGTGCGTAAGTTGACGCGACTCAGTTCATGTTACGTAAGAGCGGAAATCTCGCAAATTTTCTGCTACTTTTCGCGCGAGAATTGGAAAAAATGCCACAGGTTGACAACCATGCTTTTGCCATCTTTTTTGACATCATCGTTTTCTGTCGCCAAACGCACAATAAGTGCTTGGGCGTTTTCTTGTGCTTTGACCTTGGTTACGACACCTATAGCTTTTGCCCAATTAGACGCTTTTTCTTCGGCGACCACGGCCGAAGATCGTGCCATTCGTATCGGGATTCTCAATTTTGAGGGCGAAACGAGCTATGCCGGCACGCGCGACAAAGTCCAAGAGCAGATGGTCGAATATCTGAGGAAACAATTTCCCAACGATCGCGTCGAGCCCCATTACTACACCACCCCTGAATTGACCGAAGCGGTGCGTAACGGCAAAGTCGAATTTTTCTTGGCCAGTTCCGGTTTTTACGTTGCCATGCAGCACTACGGCGTGCGAGACGTGGCAACGTTGGTGTCAAACTATTTTTCAGATCCCAATCGCGTGGTGTCGGGGACGATTTTTGTCAGAAAAGATCGAGAGGATTTGACCGATATCGCATCGTTACAAAAGTCGATTGCGGTGAGCACACACCCCATGAACTTCATGACGTATCAAATCGGTATGGGCGAAATTGCCAAGCGCGGCTACGATCCCGATCGTTTTTTCCGTCAAACGCTTTTTACCGACAACAGCCCCGTCAACGTTGTGCGCATCGTCTTTGAAGGCAAAGCCGATGTGGGACTTTTGCGTCACTGTATGCTCGAAAACATCTCCGAGCGCTTCCCCGAGTTTAAAAATCAATTTCGCGTGATCGAGCCCAAAAATCATGCCTACGCCAGATGTGCTTCAAGCACCGATTTGTACCCGGGCTGGACTATGGCGGTCACTCCGCACACGCCCCCGAATATGACGCACAAACTTGCCTTGTCACTGTTGGCGATGACCCCGAAAGATACTCCTTCGGGCTATACCTGGACATTGGCCACCGACTTTAAGCGAGTCAACGACGTTCTGCGCGATTTGCGTGTGGGCCCTTACGCTTATTTGAGAGACTGGACGCTCACGCGCATCATCCGAGAACTCTGGCCGTATTTGGGTTTTGTCGTGGGGCTGTTGGTGGCCGGCGTTTTTCATTTCCTGCAAGTCAGAAGGCTCGTTGACAAACGCACCGCCCAATTGCGAGAGGCTCTTGAACGAGAACAGGCAGCCAATATCAGAGCGCAGGAAGCCTCGGTCAAAATCGATTTGTTGCAACGCTTGTCTGCTGTGGGGCAACTTTCGAGCATTTTTGTGCATGAATTGGGGCAGCCGTTATCTGCCATGGGCTACGCCGTGCGCGGACTTGAAACGCTGGCGGCGCGCGAACAAAAGGGAGAGCCGCTCTCCGAGCGCCAGAGAGATAATCGCGCCGAGTGCGTGAGTACCATTCGCCGACAGATTCAGCGGTGCGGCGCCATCATCGAGCGCGTTCGAAGCTATGCGCGTCAACAGGGGACGGGCCGCGAAAATGCCGTAAATTTCTGTTCGACCATGCGTGAGATGGCCGCAGAACTTGAAACCGCACGCAAGATGCCGGCGTGCGCTCAAATCGAGATTCCCGAAACGCCCTTGATTGTGGAAGGTAACGGTGTGGAGTTGGGTTTGGTGATTTTGAACCTTTTGAAAAATGCGGCCGACGAAATCCGCGAGCATCCGACGGACAACCCCGTGATGCGCGCTACGTTGCAAAGCGACTCTGACAAACACGCCTTGGTTCTGACCGTGGAAAATTCTGGGCGCGATTTGACCGACGCCGAAGTCCAAGCCATGCAAGTGCCCTTTGCCACTACCAAGGGTCGAGGACTGGGGTTGGGAGTCATCATTGTAAAATCCATCGCCGAAGCCCATCGTGCTCGCGTGAGCTTTGCGCCGAGAAAGGGCGGCGGTCTGGTGGCGCGCTTTGAGATGGCTTTGCGCGAAGAGGGACTTTCCGAAGTCGAAGAAACAACCGAAAAGAATGGAGAGAATAAAGCATGACGGACAAAAACGATGTCGTGATTCGTATTGTGGACGATGAAGACGAAGTGCGTATGGCCTTGCGTCTGATGCTCGAAATCGAAGGTTGGCAAACAGCCGTTTACGACAGCGCACAGAGTTTTTTGGTCAACGACAAGTCTTCCGTTCCCGGTTGTCTGCTTTTGGACGTGCGCATGCCCAAGATGAGCGGGCTCGAATTGCAGCAGGTGATGAGCGAGCGTCATATTGAATTGCCCATCATTTTCTTAACGGGGCACGCCGACATCGATGTGGCCATTGCTTCTCTAAAGAAAGGCGCGACCGACTTTTTGTTAAAGCCCGTGGACGATCAAAAACTCATCGAAGCCATTGAAAATGCTATTGCCTTGGACCGCAAACGTCGCGCAGGGCTCCAAGGTCAGTCGCAAGCGGCAGCGGGCGTTGCGCTTTTATCGGCACGCGAAAAAGAAGTTTTGCAGCTTTTCCTTTTGGGCTTAAACGACAGAGCCGTGGCCGAGCGTTTTTCTCTTTCCGAGCGAACGGTTCAGGGACATCGCGCCCGCATTTATGAAAAGTTTCGTATTCATACGGCCAAAGATTTGGCGCTTATTGCCGACGATATCAAGGCGGAAATGGGGCTCACGTAGTGGTTTTTTGACGAAAAACGATTTACGCAAGTAATTCGGCGAAGATAATCGGTGGACAAAATCGGGCAAATTTTGACTTTGCCCGAAATAAAACCCATTTTAAGAGGAAAGAAAACATGACCGCTGATTTGTCTCGTCGCGCTTTATTGCGCACGGCCGGCGCCGCCGGCGTTGCCGCCGCCGGCAGTAGTGCTGCTTTTGCCCATATTCCGACCAAGGCGCCCGCCAAGTGGGACCAGACGGTCGACGTGCTCGTGGTGGGCACGGGCTTTTCGGGTTTCTCTGCCGCCATTGAAGCTAAAAATGCCGGCGCCGACGTGCTCTTGATCGATAAGATGCCCGTCATCGGCGGCAACTCCACGTTGTCCGGCGGCGGCTTTGCCGCTCCGGGCAGCGACATGCAAAAGAAAGCCGGTATCGAAGACAGTGCCGAGCAGCTCTATCAGGACATGCTCAAAGCCGGCGGCTACATCAATCAGCGCGAATGCGCCAAGGCCGTGGCTTACGGTGCCCTTGATTCTTACAAGTGGGCGACCGAATATCTGGGTGTGAAGTGGGATCGTTTGGGTTTCCACGGCGGTCACTCCGTTGCACGTTCCTGCGCCTTTATGAACGGCTCGGGCGCCAACATCATTCGCCCGATGAAGGCCAAGGCCGACGAACTCGGTATCCCTGTGCAGTTGCGTACGTGGCTCAAAGAAATCATTGTGGACGACAGCGGTGCCGTTGTCGGTGCCGAATTGCGCCGCGGTTTCCGTTTCCCCGATGAAAAGTCCGGCAAACCCGTGTTTGTGCGCGTCAAACGCGGCCTTGTGATGGCCACCGGCGGCTTTTCTCAAAACGTCACCATGCGTATGTGGCAGGATCCGCGTCTGACGGCCGACTTGGGTTCCACCAACCATCCGGGCGCCACGGGCGACGGTTTGTTGGCCGCTCAGCGCATCGGTGCAGGCACCACGCTCATGGATTGGATTCAGTTGGGGCCGTGGACTTCGCCTGACGAAAAGGGTTTCGGCTTCTGCCCGAAGTTTGTCGAATCTGCCGTGGGTTACGGTTTGATGGTCGATCCCAAAACGGGCAAGCGCTTTATTAACGAAACGGGCAACCGCAAGGTGCGTTCCGACGCCATTATCGCGACGGGTCACCCGGCAGTGCTTTTCGTGTCTGAGAAGAATGCCGCCAAGCACGTGCCGCCTGCCGCCTTAAAGGGCGGTTTGGAAAACGGCTCGATCAAGAAGTTCGAAAATCTGGATGCATTGGCAGCCGGTTACGGAATCGACGCCAAGGTTCTCAAAGAATCCGTTGCTCGTTGGAACGAGGCGATCAAGGCCGGCAAAGACAAGGACTTCAATGCCAAGATCTTTAAGGATACCGAAGTCAACGAAGGCGTCTTTTACGCCTGCCGTTTGTGGCCGCGCGTTCACTACTGCATGGGCGGCATGATGATTAACGAAAAGGCCGAAGCCATCAGCATCGAATTCAAGGTCATTCCGGGTTTGTTTGCTGCCGGCGAAGTCTGCGGCGGCGTGCACGGCATGGTGCGTTTGGGCACGGTTTCGATTGCCGACTGCGTGATCTTCGGTCGCATTGCCGGTCGCAGCGCAGCGGCTCGTAAAGCTTAAATCAACAGAACTTTTTTATAACAACAGGGAGTATTTCCAATGATCAAGCAACTTCTCGTGGCAGCAACCGCTGCAGTTTTGTGTGCGGGCGCTCAGGCTGCCTATAAAGACGGTACTTACACCGGCGAAGGCACCGGCAACGAAAGCAAGATTCAGGTTGAAGTCGTTGTGGCAGGCGGCAAAGTCAGTTCGGTCAAGGTCGTCAAGCACGGCGAAACCGAAATGCTGTTGAGAGCGGCCGAAAAGAGCATCGCCAAGAAAGTGATCGCTAAAAACGGCACTGAAGGTGTCGAAGGCGTGAGCGGCGCATCCAACTCTTCTCGCGGTATCCTCGAAGCCGTGAATCAGGCGCTCAAGTCCGCACAATAATTGAAAATTCGACGGTGAATTTTTCTCCTTCGATTCGTCGTCGAATCTTGAAAACGACCTCAGAACAAAGCCTTCCGAGCGAAGACCGACGTTTTGAGGTCATTTGTTTTTTTTGTCCCGTACAAAGACTCTCAAACACAACATGACGCATGTTTGATATTTCCGTAATTACGTGCGTAAACCTATGCGGATAATTCCATTATCAAAATTGGGATCGAAAAAGAGTCCCGGCAAATACAAGTTTTCTTACCATGGAGAGTTGAGATCATGACCAAGCAAACGCTTTCTCGCCGCAATCTTTTGAAGGCCGCCGGTGCCGGTGCCGCCATGTTCGGTGCTGCAACCGTTGCTCACGCACGCGATGCACAGGGCGTCAAGTGGACGGACACCTATGAAGTTGTGGTGGTGGGCGCAGGCGGCGCCGGTATGGCCGCTGCCGTGAAGGCCGCACAAAACGGTGCCAAGAAGATCATCGTTTTGGAAAAGATGCCGTTTACGGGCGGCAACACCCTCATTGCTCAGGGCTTTTTGAATGCCGCCGACCCGGTGCGTCAGCCGCGTCAGAACATCAAGGACTCTCCCGAACATCACATGAAGCAGACGTTGGCCGCAGGCGACTATCGCGGCGATCCCGAACGCGTTCGCGTCTTGTGTGAAAACGCCTACGGTGCCGTGACCTGGCTCGAAAGCCTCGGCATGAAATTTAAAGACAACGTCATTCAGATTTTCGGCGCCTTGTATCCGCGATCTCACGTTCCGGCGCTTCCGAAGGGCCAGGGCTACGGTACGGTGTTGGCCGCTGCTGCCGAAAAGTACGGTATTGAAGTCGTCACCGACTCTTCCGTCACCGAAATCATCCGCGAAAAGCCCTTTGAAGGCGATGTGTTGGGTGTTCAGGTTCAGACCGAAGACGGCACCCGCTTTATCCGCGCCACGCGTGCCGTGGTGTTGGCCGCCGGCGGCTTCGGTGCCAACCAGTACCTGCGCGAATTGCACGATCCTCGCGTCAAGGGTTTGGGAACGGACAACCTCGCCGGCAGCCGCGGCGAAGTGATGATGGCCGCCGTACGCGTCGGTGCTTACACGGTCGGTATGGACTTCATTCAGTCCACCCCGGGTGCGCCCGCCGGCAAGAAGATGAAGCTTTTGTTGAACTTTAACGTCAACGGCTCCATTTATGTCGATAAGCGCGGCAACCGTATCGTCAACGAAGGCGAACGTCGCGACGTTATTCGCGACGCCGTGTTGGGCACGCCGGAACGCTATGCCTACACTGTTTGCGATAACGAAAACTTCATGAGCTACGACGTTGTCAACCGCAATGCCATCATGAAGGGTATCGAAATCGGCGAAGCCTGGACGGCTCCGACGATTCGCGAATTGGCTCAAAAGATGGGTGTGGATCCGGCAGGGCTTGAAAAGACGATCAATCGTTACAACAACGAATTCGTCAAGAACCGCAAGGATCCGGACTTCAACAAGACGGCCGTGAACCTCACTAAGAAGATCGAAGTTGGTCCCTTCTGGGCTTGCTACACCGGTATGACCGTGCACCATACGATGGGCGGTTTGAACACCAACACCAAGGCTCAGTGCTTGGATTGGACCGGTGCCGTGATCCCGCGCTTGTACGCTGCAGGCGAAATCACGGGCGGTATCCACGGTACGAACCGTGTGGGCGGCAACGCTGTTCTCGACTGCTTCGTGTTCGGTCAGATCGCCGGCGAAAACGCAGCCAAGGAAAAGATCCGCAAGTAAAAAAGTTCAAGGTCGTGGCGTCATCTCTCTTTTTCTCCTCCGACGTCACGGCCTAAACTCCATGTCTTGAGACAATTGAAAACGGCATTCTCCCGAAAAAGGAAAATGCCGTTTCTTTATCGCCCGGTCAAAGCCGGGCGATCTGTGTTGAAAACGTATCGAAAGAATTATTCGACAGGCACGTGGTTCGGAACGGCATCGACGCCGTCGCCGAACAAATAGTTTTCGCACTGCTGCATCAAATGTGCACGCACCTTGGCGTCGGCACAGTTCAAACCGTATTCGTTGATCATCATCGTCTGAAGCTTGACCCATTCTTCCCAAGCTTCCTTGCTGATGCTTGCCCAGATGCGCTTTCCGAGTTCGCCGGGAACGGGCGGATATGCCAAGCCTTCGGCATCTTTATTGAGTTTCACACAGTGCACGATACGAGCCATTTGAGGTTCTCCTAAAACAAAATTCGATTGTTGTAACTATACGAGTTTTTTAATAAAAATCTGCGAGCGGCGGTTCCAATTGTAGAGGCGCTGCTTTTCCATGGGAAGATCATCGACATGTGCAGGCTCAAACCCTCGCTTGATAAACCAGTGCGCCGTGCGTGTAGTGAGCACAAAGATGCGAGTCAAGCCCATTTCCTTGGCTCTTTGCTCGATACGGCGAAGCAATCGGTCGCCGTCGCCCGCACCGTGATAGTCGGGATGCACGGCCACAGCCGCCATTTCCCCGATTTTGGCTTCCGGATAGGGGTATAAAGCAGCCGACCCGTACAACACGCCGTCGTGCTCCAGCACGGTAAAGTGATCGATTTCGCGCTCGATCTTTTCTCGCGGGCGCTTGACGAGCGTGCCGTCGGCTTCGTAAATTTCCAAAAGCTTGATGAGTCCCCCCACATCGTCGGCCGTGGCCTGTCGAATCGAGTCCATGTCTTCTTCGGCAATCATGGTGCCTAAGCCCTTGTGGGTAAAAAGTTCGGTCAAAAGCGCACCGTCAACACGCCACGGCACGACATGGACTCGATCTACGCCCGCTTTCAAAGCCCTCAGGGCAAAGCCTGCGTTATAGGTGTCTTCATCGTCCAAGGCTTTGGTGTCCAAATACTTTTGCAATTGGTCTTGCGTGAGTTCTTGAAGCAGCTCGCCGTTCATGTGAATGCCGTCCACACCCACCATCAAGATAAGCTTGTCGGCGTCAATAGCTGTGGCAATAGCGGTGGCCACGTCTTCGGTCGTGATGTTAAAGGCTTCGCCTGTTGCCGAAAAACCGAAGGGGCTCACCAACACGATGTTGCCGCGAGAAAGTAAATCTTTAATGGAGTCGGAATCGACTTTGCGCACCACGCCCGTGTGCTGATAGTCCACACCGTCGACTACACCCAGGGGACTTGCTGTCACGAAATTGCCTGAAATTACCTTGATGCGCGCGTGTTGCATCGGCGTATTGGGTAAGCCTTGAGAAAATGCCGCTTCAATGTCAAAGCGCGTTTCGCCGCAGGCTTCTTTCACACACTCCAACACTTCGGGTTCGGTAATGCGTGTTCCCTTATAAAAGTGACCTTCCAATTGGCGCAATTTCATCAAGTCTTCGATCTGAGGACGAGAGCCGTGTACGATCACCAAACGCACGCCCATGCTCGCCATGAGGCTCACGTCCATCACCAAGCGGTTCAGTAGCGTCTTGTCTTTGACGACTTCGCCTGCAAAGCTGATGACAAACGTGCGCCCGTGGTGCTGATGCACGTAGGGAGCAACGCTTCGCATCCAAGAAACCCAGTGCGTGACTTCGCAGTCCGAGGGTTCGGAAATGAGGTTGGCAATATGCGTTTCGTTGGACATTTTTTTATTGTTCGGGGAAGTGTCTTAGAAAAATCGGTACGCGCAATTTTATGCCTCCTTCGCGTAAAAATCCCCCGTTTTTTTCAGATGTTCTTGACTGCGACTTGGATTTCGTTCGTCAAAACTCGTCCCGGAAGGCATAGTCTCGTAAAATACCGATCCTGACAAGATACCCCTTGAATTTGAAGATAAAAACGTTATGGCGGATTCCAACCCTTTCGGCTCCCTCAAAAACCTGATCAAACCCCGACAAGCGACACCTCAAGTCAATCCCACGGACAAGAAGTCGCTTGCCGCTTTGCGCTTTGCCGACGCATCGATCCGCCAAGAGGCTCAAAAAAACATTGACGCTCAAGCCAAGGCTAAAGTTGTGCCGCAGTCCAAAAAAACTGTTGCAACTCCCAAAACGAAAGCTCAGACAGCAAAGCCCGCAAACGATTTATCGGCGCTCAAAACCTTGGTGCCCAATCCCAAGCCGTCAACGCCTACGCAAAAGTCCGAGCAAAAGCCCGTCGCGTCGCAGGTGCGTGCGCAGCAAAAGCCAATCCGCTTAAGCGATCAGGCAAAAGCACAAAAACAAGATTCTCAGCCCAAGGCAATAAAACAAAACAAGCCCCAAGGCAACCGAAACCAAGAGCAAGGCCGTAAACCAACTCAAGCGAGACCGCAAAAGGATAGGGGCGCCAAATCCGCACAGAGCGTTCAAGCCAAAAAGGCTACCGAGTCCGCTCGTCGCAATCCGCCGCAAGAAGTCAGCGACCCCATCGGTTTGCCCAAACCCTTGACGGTGCCTGTGACTTTAGCTCCCGGTTTGCCCGTGAGCGAGCACGGCGAAGAGCTCATCCAGGCTATTAAAGACAATCAAGTCATCATCGTGTGCGGCGAAACCGGTTCGGGCAAAACCACGCAGTTGCCCAAACTGTGTTTGATGGCAGGCCGCGGCACCAAGGGCCTGATCGGTCATACGCAGCCGCGACGCATTGCGGCAAGTTCCATTGCCAAGCGCATCGCCCAAGAGCTCAACACCCAAGTGGGCGAAGTCGTGGGCTACAAAGTGCGCTTTACCGATAAGACGATGCCGGGCGCAGCCATCAAACTGATGACCGACGGTATTCTCTTGGCCGAAACCCAAACCGATCCGTTACTGCGTCGTTACGATACGATCATCATCGACGAAGCGCACGAACGATCGATTAACATCGACTTTTTGCTCGGGTACTTAAAGAGGTTGTTACATAAACGTAAAGACCTCAAAGTCATTGTGACGTCGGCCACGATCGATGCCGAGCGCTTTGCCAAACACTTTGCTACGGACGAGAAGCCGGCACCGGTCTTGACGATTTCGGGTCGTACGTATCCGGTCGAAGTCCGTTATCGTCCGGTGCAGGACTTGGACGAAGAAGACGATCGTACCTTGATGGATGCGGTGGCCGATGCCTGCGACGAGTTGGAAATGGCCGGTCGCGGCGACATTTTGGTGTTTTTGCCGGGCGAGCGGGAAATTCGCGAAGCTGCCGAAGTGTTGCGTCGTCGCCATCGTCCGGGATTTGTAGAGATCCTCCCGCTTTATGCCCGTCTTTCGGCCGAAGATCAGGAAAAGGTTTTCAAAAGCGGCGGCGTACGTCGCATTGTGTTAGCGACGAACGTCGCCGAAACCTCCATTACGGTGCCCGGCATCCGTTATGTGGTCGATACGGGGTTGGCGCGTGTGAAGCGCTACTCCTATCGCAACAAGGTCGAACAACTTTTGATCGAACCCGTGAGCAAGGCTTCCGCCAATCAGCGTGCCGGTCGATGCGGTCGCGTGGCCAACGGTATTTGTATACGCCTCTTTAGCGAAGACGACTGGAATAAGCGCGACGAATTCACCGATCCCGAAATCATGCGCAGCAACTTGGCAGCCGTCATTTTGCGTATGAAGAGTTTGCGATTGGGCGAAGTCAAAGAGTTTCCCTTCGTGCAAGCGCCGCCTTCAAGAGCCGTGGCCGACGGCTACGCTATTTTGCATGAATTAAACGCCATGGATAAAGTCGGCCACTTGACAGAAGTGGGTAGAAGTTTGGCGCGCTTGCCGGTTGATCCCAAGCTCGGCCGCATGCTTTTGGAAGCGAGCCGCAGAAACGCGCTGAAAGAAACGTTGATCATTGTCTCGGGGCTGGCAATTCAAGATCCGCGCGACAGACCGGTCACCGCACAAGACGCTGCCGACAATGCGCACAAAACCTTTGCCGATGAGAAGAGCGACTTCTTAAGCTACCTCAACATCTGGAAGTGGTACGAAGAGGCCAAAGAAAACAAAACGAGCAATCGCCAGTTAACGGACGAATTGCATCGCAAATTCCTGTCGCCGCGCCGTATGCGCGAGTGGCGAGACGTCTGGCGTCAGTTAACGGAATTGGCCGACGATATGGGCTGGCGCACGTCAGAGATTGCCGCGACCTACGAAGAGTTGCACTCGTCTCTTTTAACCGGCCTTTTGGGTAACTTGGGTTTAAGACAGGTCGACGCCGACTTTAGAGCGGCACCCTACTTGGGCGCACGCGGCATTCGCTTTTGGGTATGGCCGGGCTCGGCCTTGGCTAAAAAAGGCGGCAAATGGATCATGGCCGCAGAGCTTGTGGAAACGAGCCGCTTGTTTGCTCGATGCGCCGCCGACATCGATCCCGAATGGGTGGAGCGCGCCGCCGCGCACTTGATCAAAAAGAGTTGGAGCGAACCGCACTGGGAGAAAAAGCGCGCCGAAGTGGTGGCGTTGGAAAGAGGGGCCTTATACGGCATGACCGTCTACGCCGAGCGTCGCGTACAGTTTGCGCCGCACGATGCGGCTGTGGCGCGTGAAATCTTCATTCGTGAAGCGCTCGTTGAAGGCGACTACGAAACCCGGGCGCCCTTTTTCTCGCACAACAAGAAACTCATTGCCGATATTCGCGAGATTGAAAGCAAATCGAGACGCTTGGACGTGCTTGTTGATGAAGAGACGATTTTCAATTTCTACGATCGCATTTTGGATGCGACCGTGGTCGGGGGCTCCACGTTTGAAAAGTGGCGTCGCGTGGCCGAAAAAGATAATCCCAAGATTTCGTTCTTGTCTAAGGAAGATTTGATGCGCCATGACGCGAGCGGCGTCACCATCGAATTCTTCCCCAAGACCTTGACGATGGCTGGCATTGCCATGGCCTTGACGTACCATTTTGAGCCGGGGTCGCCCCGCGACGGCGTCACTTTGACCGTGCCCATTTATGCCTTAAACCAAATCGATCCGGTGCGCTGCGAGTGGCTCGTGGCCGGCATGCTCAAAGAAAAGGTGAGAGCCTTAATTAAGAGCCTGCCGCAACGCTATCGTCGCCATTGCGTGCCGATCGACAAATATGCCGAAGGCTTTTTTGATCGCATCGACGGCAAGATTCCGGACAACAAAGCCCTGATTGATGCGTTGATCGAAGATATTCGAGAGCAGACGCGCGTGATGTGCGAGCGAAGCGACTTTAAGCTCGAATTCTTGGCGCCGCACCTTTTCATGAACTTTAAGGTGGTCGACGAACACTGCCGTCAGTTGGCTATGGGTCGCAATTTGGCAGAATTGCGCTCCGAACTGGGTGACGAAGCACAAAAGATTTTCCAAAGCGTGGCGCAGGCCGATCAAAGCGTGGCCGAAGACTTGGCCGATCACATCACCACGTGGTCGTTTGGCGAGTTGCCCGAACTCATGGAAATTCGTCGCGGCGGACAAACCTTGATCGGTCATCCGGCCTTGGTCGATCGCGGCACCGAGTGCTCTTTGGAAGTCTTTGACGAATTGCAGCTCGCGCAAAAAGCGCATCGTGCAGGTTTGAGGCGACTGTTCTTATTGCAGTTGCGCGAACAGGTTCGTTATCTGGAAAAGAACCTCTCGGGCTTGCAACGCGTGCAGATGGTGGGCTCGACCTTGGCGCCCGTAGCTTCGGCATTTGAGAGCATTGAGAGTTTGCGCGCCGATACGGTGGCCATTGCCGTCGAAACGGCCGCGATGCAAGAGCCCTATCCGACGAATCAGGAAGAGTTCGGCAAACGCAAGGACGAGGCGCGTGCACGATTGACTTTGATCGGCGGCGAATACTTGCGACTGATGGAAAGCGTGGCGGCCGAGCTCGCGGGCTTGGGTAAGAAACTGCAAGCCTGCAGAGCATTTCCCGAAGTCGTCAAAGATATCGAGGATCAGTTGCGCTCGCTTTTCCCCAAACACTTCCTTTTGGAAATCCCGCAAGCGTCATTGCGTCACTACGTGCGTTACGTGAAAGCCATCGGCGTGCGCTTGGATAAGCTCAAGAGCGATCCGGCACGCGACGCCGCCCACATGGCAGAGATTCAAAAACTCACCGTGCAGTGGCGCCGCGAAATGGCATCTCGCAAAGGGGAGGTTGACAGTCGCTTGATCGACTTCGGTTGGATGCTCCAAGAGCTGCGCGTGGGGCTCTTTGCGCAAGAACTGAGAACTCCGATGCCTGTGAGCGTCAAGCGCCTGACGCGTGTGTGGGAGTCGTTGCGGCGTCTGTAAGTCTGTTACGGAATACGAATGTGGTCTTCTAAATGAAGATTGACGCGTTTGAGTTCGTCGAGCATATAGTCGCGCAACACTTCTCGGGTTTGAGTCAAAACCAGATCGAGTTGCGCGCTTTCTTCCTGTCCTTTACCCACAACCCACATGCTCCTGAAAAAGGGTTCGGGGTCGGGAAGTGCAGCGACGTTGACGTCAAACAGAAATTGCCTGCCGCACCAAATGTCGGTGGCAGGCAATACCCCAAAGCCTGAGCATTGAGAAATCAGTCCGACGAGTCCGTAGCTTGACGAAACGCTTAAACGTTTTTGAGGAACGATTCTTTTGGCGCTTAAAAAGCGATTGACGCGAACTTGATCGGCGCTCTCGTCGTTGTATCCGATTAAGGGGTGGTTTTGCGCGAGCTCTCTCAAATCTTCCAATGTTTTCGGTGCGGCAATGCTGCGCGCCGTGACCAATAAAAAATCTTCCCGGTAGGCTTCTTGGCGTTGCCACTTGACGTCGTCCAAAGAAAAAACCGCAGGGGTCCTGCGTCTTTA
>CALKKK010000022.1 GCA_937995395.1 uncultured Sutterella sp.
GGTCGGCAGCACGCGATCGATTTCATCGGTCACCAACAAAAAGACGGTCTCTTCGGGCGGCTCTTCCAAATTCTTCAATAACGAGGCGGCGGCTTCGGCACGAATCATGTCGGCCGGATAAACAATCACGACACGTTTGCCGCCTTCGTGACTCGTGAGATTCAAAAAGTCGGCCAAAGCACGCGTTTGATAAATCAAAATTTCGCGATACAGATTCTTGCGATCGTCCGTAGCATTGTCGGGTGGCGTAAACGGCAACTCGCGCGGCACGCTTTCGGCCTCACTCACCACATAGCGAATGTCGGGGTGCGTGTGCGCATCGAACATATGGCAGCCGTGGCAATGGCCACAGGCGCTGCCGTCCAAATCGGGGCTTTCGCACAAAAGGTTTCTGGCAAAGGCGTGTACCGCGTCAAAGGTGCCGATGCCGCGAGGCCCGTATACGAGAATGCCGTTGGGCAATCGATCTTTGAGTTCGTTTAAAGAAGCCAGCAACTCGGCTTGCCAGGGATAGGTCTTTATTTCCATAAACGAGCCTTTGCGAGCAATTCTTCGGTAATGACTTCGGGCGCCTGCGACGAATCGAGCACCAGAAAACGGCCGTTGGATTTTTCGGCACGCGTCAAATAGGCATTGCGAACGCGGGTGAAGAAATCGATATTTTCTTTTTCAAAGCGATCGGCCGCACGAGCCGCAGCCAAACGCTTGGCGGCAATAGCCGGATCAATATCGAAAAGCACGGTGCAATCGGGCTGCAGCGTCCCCTGTACCAACGTTTCCAACAACTCGACCTTCTCGGGATCGTAGGCTTTGCCACCCACCTGATAGGCGTAGGTGGCATCGGTAAATCTGTCGGACAACACCCAGGCGCCGCGCGCAATCGCCGGGCGAATCACGCGTGCAATATGTTCGGCTCGGGAAGCAAAAAAGAGCAATGTTTCGGCCGTGACATCCATGTCGTCATGAAGAAGCATCTCTCGGATTTTTTCACCTAAGGGCGTACCGCCGGGCTCGCGCGTGCGCACGACTTCGATGCCTTGGCTTTCAAGCCATGTTTGCAAGGCATTGATTTGCGTGGTCTTGCCGGCACCGTCAATGCCTTCAAACGTGATGAATTTTCCTAAAACTGTCGACATGTCTATTTCCCGATGTTGGCACGACGTGCCGGAGCTTTTTGATATTTCTGAACGGCGCGGTTGTGTTCTTGCAAATGGTTGGAGAACTGGCTCGTGCCGTCGCCTCTGGCCACAAAATAAAGGTACTTGGTATCGGCCGGTTGCAGTGCCGCTTCGATGCTCGCTTTGGAAGGCATCGAAATCGGAGACGGCGGCAACCCCTGATTCAGATACGTATTGTAAATGCCGGGCGTGCGCAAATCTTTGCGCGTCAAATTGCCGTTAAATTCTTTGCCGATGCCGTAGATAATCGTAGGATCGGTTTGAAGCGGCATTTTCAGTTTCAATCGGTTGTTAAAAACGGAACTGACCAACGCTCGATCCTCGGCTCTGGACGTTTCCTTTTCGATGATGCTTGCCAAAATCAAAGCCTCATAGGGATTGTTAAGTTTCAGTCCCGGTTTTCTGGCCTCCCACGCCTCACGCAAAATTCTTTGCTGTTCGCGATAAGCGGCACGGAAAACGTCGATGTCGGTCAGACCCGATCGAAAGCGATAGGTTTCGGGCGCAAAGAGCCCCTCGCCGTGCGCTTCGGCAAGATTTAAGGCCTTTAAAAATTCTTCGTCCGTCATGTCTTTGGTGACCGGCACGACGTCGGGCAATTGAGCAACGGCGCTTCGTACTTGCCATAGCGTGGCGCCTTCGGCAATGCGCATCGTGAAGCTTTCAACCTGACCGCTTTGATATTTGTCGACGATTTGCGCAAGTGACATCCCGTTGGTAAAGCGATACCGCCCGTCACCCTGCATACGCAGGGCTGCCAACATCATGTTGACATCGACGGCAATCCCCTTTTCTTTGGTGAGCTCGGCAATCTGACGGCCGTTGGCGCCCGCGGGCACCACCACGTCAATCGTATCGACATGCGGCGGAAACGGCACGGTACGATCGAAGTACCACCAGAAAGGCAGGTACGCCAACATGGCCAAAATCACGACCACCACGGCAATCTTGGCCCAAATCGACGTCACGAGTTCGGGGATATTGAGGCTTTTGGGATCAAAGTTCACGTTAAAAAACGAAAAGCGAAAACGAAAGTTAACAACAAAAATCCGAGCAACCACTCGGAAATACGCGATAATAGTGGGACTTCTTTTTGGACTCAAGAAAAATGACTCAGACGAATTGTACGGCACCCGCACGCATTCGACTTTCCGAATTTTCGCTTATTTGTGTGACCGGCGCCGATCGCATCGCTTTTTTACAAGGTCAGCTCACCAACGACATCACCAAACTTGTCGACGGCACCTTGATGACGGCCGGTTACTGCTCTCCCAAAGGGCGTTTGTTGGCCACACCCCGCCTTTTTTGCGTGGGTGAGTCCGTCTATTTGATCGTGCCCGCCAACCAGGCAGAAACTTTGATCAAGCGCCTCAAGATGTTTGTGATGCGAAGCAAAGTCACGCTTAGCCTCGTGGAAGACAAAGCGCTTTACGCAACGTTTGACGGCAACGACAAAAGCTCTTTGGGACTGACCTTTGAACTTTCCAACGGCGCCGAGACGGTGCTTGACGCATTGAATTTACCCAAGGCTCGTTATCTCATAGTCGATACACCCGACTTGGATGCCGAGACCGACACCTCTCTTTTTGAAGCGTGTGAAATTGCTGCCGGCCGCGTTTGGGTGAATGCCGCCACGACCGATCAGTTTGTGCCGCAAGCCGTCAATTTGGAATGTATCGGCGGCGTCAGCTTTTCCAAGGGCTGCTACACGGGTCAGGAAATCGTAAGTCGCGTGGAGCATATCGGCAAAACCAATCGTCGCGTGGCGCTGTGTATGCTCGAAGGTGCGCTAACGCCTGCCCCCATGACCGACGTGGTCGATTTTGACGGCAATCCCGTGGGCGTTGTGGTGCAAAGTGCGCCTGTCAACGGCAAAACTCTCGCTTTAGTGCAATTGTCGGTGGCCGACATTGAAAACCCGGACTTTAAAGCGCGCATCCACGATGTCGAAATTAAGCTTTACAATCTGCCGTACCTGTATCAACGCGCTCTCTAATGCGATAGAGGCGCTGCGCAAAAAATTTCGAAAAATTATGACTCACAACATTACGATTCACACGCCCGAAGAAATTGAAGCGATGCGTCGCATCGGGCGCCAAGCCAGCGAACTGCTCGACTTCATCACGCCCTATGTCAAAGCAGGTGTCACCACCAAGTACTTGGACGACTTGATGGACGAATACACGATCAAGCATTTGGGTGCCGTTTCCGCCTGTAAGGGCTATCAGCCCGAAGGGATGACACCTTATCCGTGCTCAACCTGCATTTCGGTCAATCACGTCATCTGCCACGGCATTCCGAGCGAAAAGAAGGTTTTGAAAAAGGGCGATATCGTCAACATCGATATCACCATCACCAAAGACGGCTTTTTCGGCGACAACTCCCGCATGTTTATCGTGGGCAAGCCCACCATTGCCGGCAAGCGCATCGTCGACGCCGCCTTCGGCTGCATGTGGGCCGGTATCGAAGCCGTCAAGCCCGGCAACTGCTTTAACGACATCGGCATTGCCTGCCAAAACTTCTGCGCGCCCTTGGGCGTATCCATTGTGCACGAATACGGCGGCCACGGCATCGGTCGCGTTTTCCACGGCGAGCCGCACGTTTGCCACGTGCCCATCAAGACGCCCACGGCAACGTTTGAACCGGGCATGATCTTTACGGTCGAGCCCATGGTCAATGCGGGCAAGCGCCACATTCTCGATTTGGCCGACGGCTGGACGGTCGTGACCAAAGACAAGAGCTTGTCGGCGCAGTGGGAACTCGAAGTCCTGGTAACAGAAACCGGTTACGACATCCTCACCGTTTCCAAAGATTCGCCCGAGCCGCCCGAATGGGTCAAGGGTTGGAAGAAGCCTTCGTTCGATTAAAATACCAAGCCGCAAGACGATAAAAACTTGCGGCTTAATTTTTGCCTGCTCCCTAAAGTACCATGACCGAACAACGCCTGCTCGAATCCTTTCAAACCATCCGCCAAAAAATTGCCGAGGACTTCTTGGCGCACGGTCGCGTTTCAAGTTACTTAAAACGCAATACCGCAACCATCGATCGATTTGTGGTGGAAATGGCCTCTCGTGCCGGCATGCCCGACGACCATGCCCTGGTGGCAGTGGGCGGCTACGGGCGCGGGGAAATGTTTCCTTACTCCGACATCGACCTCTTGGTGCTTTTGCCCGACAACCACAGTGAAGAAAGCGACGCCAAGGTCGGCGCTTTTGTCACCAATCTCTGGAGTCTGGGTCTGACAGTGGGCAGCGTCGTTCGTACCAAAGACGAAATGATCCGGGAAGCCAAAGACGATATTACGGTGGCCACGGCCTTTTTGGAAGCCCGTTTTTTGAGCGGCGCCGAGGATCTTTTTCACGACACCTATAAAGCGTTTTTTGAAATTCTCGACCCCAAGACGTTTTTCAGAAGCAAAATGCTCGAAATGCGTCAGCGCCATCAAAAGTTTGACGACACCCCCTATGCATTGGAACCCAACATCAAAGAAAGCCCCGGAGGGCTCAGAGATCTTCAAGTATTTTTGTGGTGCGCGCACTGCGCCGGGTTCGGGCGCAATTGGAAGGAGTTGGCGGCAAGCGGGCTGATTACCGAAACCGAAGCCTATCACTTATCCGAATGCCAGCACTTTTTGCGCGACCTACGCATTCGTTTGCATCTTCTCAGAAAACGCCACGAGGATCGCCTGATCTTTGACGTGCAAACGGCTTTGGCAGAATTAGCAGGTTACAAAGCCATCGGCGCGCTGCTTCCGAGCGAATCGCTCATGAAGCGCTATTATCTCAACGCCAAAAACACGGCGCAGTTGCAGCAGATTTTGCTCTCGACCATTTCCGATCGCCTCTTTCAGGACCAGTTCAAACCGGCAGTCACCCCCATTGACGACGTGTTTATCGCCACGGGCGACGCTTTGGATATTGTGAGCGAAGAAGCTTTCCGAGCAGATCACCACAACATTCTCAAGGCCTTTTATCTGTTTGCCACCCACCGGGAATTGAAACGTTTGTCCACGTTACTGTTGCGCAGTCTCTGGCACTTGCGCGACAAAATCGACGCCGACTTCAGAAACGATGCGCAAAACAAAGCCCTCTTTATCAAGGCGCTGCAGTTGCGCTACGGACCGTATCACTTCCTCAAAAACCTCAACGTCTGGGGCATTTTGGGGCGCTTTTTGCCGGTATGGCGCCGTATCGTCGGACAGATGCAGCACGACCTTTTCCATGCCTATACGGTCGATCAGCATACGCTCAGGGTGGTGAAATTTATTCGCCGCTTTGCGCATTCGTCCTACGCGCACGAATATCCGCTTTGCTCTCAGATCATCAACGACATCGAAAAGCCCTGGCGCCTGACTGTTGCGGGACTCTTTCACGACATTGCCAAGGGACGCGGGGGCAATCACTCCGAACTCGGTGCCAAGGAAGTACATACATTTGGAAAAAGCTTCGGTTTGGATAAAGAAGACACCGCCTATTTGGAATTTTTGGTACGCGAGCATCTCCTGATGAGTAACGTCGCGCAAAAGCAGGACATTACGAGTCCGGAAGTGGTGGAGCGCTTTGCCAAGACCGTGGGCACAAAAGAGCGTTTGGACGGACTCTTTTTATTGACGGTGGCCGACATTCGCGCGACGAGCCCCAAGGTTTGGAACGGTTGGAAAGCCCGACTTTTGACCGAGCTTTATCAAAGTACATTAAGAACGCTACAAGGCGAAGGCGCCGCACAAACGCGCGCGAGCATTTTGGAAGAGCATCGCTCGCAAGCCTGCCGACTGATTGCCGAGATGGGCGTGGACGAGGCCAAACGCGATGCGTTTTTCAAAGAACTCAACATCGTTTACTTCCTGCGTCATTCTCCCGAAGACATCGCTTGGCACACCAAGGAGTTGGCGGACGTCTTGCGCACCGACAAACCCGTGGTGCGCTCGCGCATTCTCACCAAGGGCGCCGGTGTCGAAGTTTTGGTCTATACCCATGACCAAAAAGACCTGTTTGCCCGTGTGGTGGCGTTTTTCGAGCGTGTGGGTTTATCCGTACTGGATGCTCGCATTCATACGACCGCGCACGGCTGGGCACTCGATACGTTCTTGGTGCAGGATAAGCGCGCAAGAACGGACGATCCGGACTTTAAGCAGAAATTGACGGATAAGCTCACCCAAGTGATCGAAGATGCCAAGCCCTTGCCCGAACCCAAACAAGGCAAATTATCGCGTCGTTCGAGAAGTTTCCCCACGCCGACGTTGATCGAAATCGAACGCGACGAAAGCCAAAAGAGCTGGGTTCTGCAAGTCACTTGTAGCGACCGCTTGGGGTTACTCTTTGCCATTGCCGTGGTGCTTGCCAAACACGGCATCAATTTGGCAACGGCCAAGATTTCCACGTTGGACGAACGCGCCGAAGACGTTTTTTTGATCGACGGTCCCGTATTGGAAGATCAAGCCCAACTCGTTGCCATCGAAGGTGAATTGATCGACGCCATCAACTTTGCGAAATAGTCGAGGTCAGCGATCGAGCAAGTCGTCGACATGGCGAAGGTTTGAGCCGGTATAGAGCTGCCTCGGGCGCCCGAGCTTGCAGGTCGGATCGTTGATCATTTCGTTCATCTGCGCAAACCATCCCACGGTTCTTGCCAGAGCAAAGATGGCGGTAAATAACGGCACAGGGATGCCGATGGCTTTTTGCACGATGCCCGAATAGAAGTCGACATTGGGATAGAGCTTGCGGCTGACGAAGTAGTCGTCTTCCAGCGCAATGCGCTCCAGAGTCATCGCCAGTTTGAAGAGCGGATCGTCGTGCAAACCGAGTGCATCCAAAACCTCGTGGCAGGTTTCGCGCATCAAGCGCGCACGCGGATCGTAATTCTTATACACGCGATGCCCGAAGCCGATCAAACGATGCTTCGGGTCGTGGTGCTCTTTGACGCCTTGAATGAATTCGCCGATTTTGGCTTCGCCGCCTGCGGCCAACAAGTCGGTGAGCATCTTTAAGGCCGCTTCGTTGGCGCCTCCGTGTTGCGGTCCCCAAAGGCAAGCCACACCCGAGGCAATGGCGGCAAAGGGGCTCGTGCCGGAACTCACGCACAAACGGATGGTAGATGTCGAAGCGTTTTGCTCATGATCGGCATGCAGAATAAAGATGCGATCCATGGCGCGTTCAAGCACAGGATTGACCACGTACTCTTCGCACGGAATGGCAAACATCATGCGCAGGAAGTTGCCGGCATACGACAATCCGTTTTTGGGCCACACAAACGGTTCGCCCACCGAATACTTGTGCACCATACCCACGAGCGTGGGCATCTTGCCGATCATCTGAATAGCCGCCATTGCGCGCTGCTCGGGATCGAGCAAGTTGGCGCTTTGCGGATAAAACGCACTCATGGCACCCACCATGCCGAGCAACACGGCCATGGGGTGGGCATCGCGTCTGAAACCGCGTAACAAAAACTGCAACTGCTCATGCACCATCGTGTGGTGCATCACTTCGTAGTCGAAATCGGCTTTTTGTTCGGCATTGGGCAACTCGCCATTGAGCAGCAGATAACAAACCTCGAGAAAAGAGCATTTGCGTGCCAATTCGTCAATGGGATACCCGCGATAGAGTAACTGACCGGCCTCTCCGTTAATGAACGTAATACCGCTTTGGCACGAAGCAGTCGACATATAGCCCGGATCGTAGGTGAACTTGCCCGACTTTTTGTATAGCCCCGTAATGTCGATGACGTCCGGCCCCATCGTACCTTCGTACACGGGCAGCGTCACGGCGGGAGAGCCGTCGGAAAAAAACAATTTAACCGTTTTGTTTGCGTTGATGTCAGGCATGGCGCCGATCCTCGCCAAAGAGAATTCTCAAGTAGGACAAGTCGTCGGCGTTAACCGACAGCTTGCGGGAGAAATTCTATGCCCAAGAAAAATGTTCAGAAAAGAAAAGCGCAGAAATTTTTTGCAGCGACTGAAAAGACAAAACCCTCGACACGGTTAAATGTCGAGGGTTTTGCAAATTTAAAAGCCTGGCAGTGACCTACTTTCACTGGAAATACAACCAACTATCATC
>CALKKK010000023.1 GCA_937995395.1 uncultured Sutterella sp.
GGTTCGTGGTATCCAACGTTTCGTTGAGCTTCGGATCCTGATACATACGGAACTTCAGGTCGGCGGAGAACCCGCCGTAGCAAAGCACCACGCCCTTGGTGGCGCGGATGAACTTCGTCGTGCCCGAGCCCTTGTTCGGGAAGCGATAGCCTTGGCGAACCTGCAAGCCTTCCACAACACCTTTTTCGTTACGGATGATGTGTTCGACATAGGTACGCGTGCGAAGCGGAACGCCGAGTTCCTTACACTTGTCGATTTCCTTGGTGACGATACCGGCACCGGAACCGTTGGTGGTCGTCACATAACGCGGAACGGAGTGACCGCCTTCCTGACCGATTGCATCGGGCAAGTACTGAACGCCGAGTTCGTTCACGGTCCATTCGTAGTTGGACAGTGCGCTTTCAGCCATGAAACGAACCTTGTCGGAGAAGTTCATGTAGTTGCCGGCCGTCAAAACGTCCTTTTCGAGCAAATCGACCGAGTCTTCGATATTGTGCATCTTCTGCTGCGGGCAACCCGTAGCCGTCAAGATACCGCCGTTGATGATGGAGTTACCGCCCAAAGCCGGCATCTTTTCAAGAACGATCACATTTGCGCCTGCCTTCTTGGCTTCGATAGCAGCTGCCAAACCGGCAAAACCGGAACCCACGACGATCACGTCGACGGTTTCGTCCCACTTCGTGACAGGCTTTGCCTGAGCGGCAACACCGGCCAACAAAGCGGCACCGGCCACGGAACCCTGAAGCAGGCTGCGACGGGAAATATCAGTCATCGGAATACTCCTCTTTCTCTCTCTATTTTTTGTGCAACCGTTACGCACGGAAAACTTCGTGTTTCCTTGGAAACGGCTTGTATTTATTGCCCTCTTTCACATGCACAACCGGTGAATGAGAACTTAAGATCGTGTGATCTATGTAACAGTTTTAACCCTATTTGATAGGAAAAAATATACTGTTAATTACTTAAGGGTTATGACGGAAATTTGTACTTTGGATTTATTCTTTTAAGAGCACGGGTAACCGCGAATATTGTTGTCCGTTTCCGACGATACCTAGGGGTTTGATCTACGATTGGATTTGATAGCAGCTCTCTTTCGGAAAGCATTGCGATAGCACAGACAAGTCGAGCCCGAATGTTCTAAAATTATGCGTTTGTCGTTTTGGACTCTATCAGCAACTTAAGCGGGTCCAGAGCCCGTCTTGAGAGAACTTAAATGAAAGAAATTCGCACGCGTATTGCACCGTCTCCCACCGGCATGATGCACTTGGGTACTGCCCGTACCGCCATCTATTGCTGGGCCGTTGCCCGCCACTTGGGCGGCAAGTTCCTGCTTCGTATCGAAGATACCGATCAGAAGCGCTCGACCGCAGAAGCCACGCAGGTCATTTTGGACTCGATGAAGTGGCTCAATCTCGACTATGACGAAGGTCCCATCTATCAGATGGATCGCCTGGATCGCTATCGCGCATTGGTGGACGAAATGTTGGCCGACGGTCGCGCATACAAGTGCTACGCCACGCCCGAAGAATTGGATGCCATGCGCGAAGCGCAGCGTGCTGCAGGCGTCAAGCCCCGTTACGACGGTCGCTGGCGCCCGGAAAACTGTGCAGGCAAACCTATCCCCGAAGGTGTGACGCCCGTGATTCGTTTCCGCAATCCGGATGATGGCGACGTGACGTGGAACGACGCCGTTTACGGTCCCATCACCATTTCCAATCGCGAATTGGACGATTTGATCATCATGCGCGACAACATTCCCACCTACAACTTCGCCGTTGTGGTCGACGACTGGGATATGAAAGTGAGCCACGTGATTCGCGGTGCAGACCACATCAACAACACGCCGCGTCAGATTAACCTCTACAAGGCTTTGGGCGCCGAAGTGCCTGTCTTTGCTCACCTTCCGTTGATCAACGGTCCCGACGGTCAGAAGCTTTCCAAGCGCCACGGTTCCGTTTCCGTCATGGAATACGAAGCCCGCGGTTTCCTGCCCGAAGCCGTTTTCAACTACTTGGCTCGTTTGGGCTGGGGCCACGGCAACATGGAAAAGTTCTCGCGCGACGAACTTGCCCAAGTGTTCGAATTGTCCGACTGCTCCAAGGCCGCCGCTCGCATCGACTTCAAGAAGTTCGAATGGCTCAACGCTCAGTACATGAAGGAAGCCGAAGACAGCCGCTTGGCCGATTTGACGCGCGCTCGCATTGAAAAGCGCGGCGGCAAGGTCGAAGGCGGCCCCGATTTGGTCGGCGTTTGCGCGCTTTTAAAGAGCCGCTCCGCAACCCTGGAAGTGCTGGCCGATCAGGCTTTGTTCTTCTACAAACCGTTGGAGCGCGACGTCGAAGCCGTCAAGGCCGCTTTGACCGAAGAAAACCGCACGGCTCTGACTGCTTTTGTGGCCGAAATCGAAAAGTTGGAAGAATTCACCGCTCCCAACATCTACGGCGCCATCAAGGCCGTCATGGAAGCCCAGAACATCAAGATGGGTCCGATTGCCACGCCCTTGCGCGTTTTGGTCTGCAACGTCGACAAGACCCCGCAGATCGACAAGACCTTGGAACTCTTCGGCAAAGAAGAAGTTCTGGCGCGTATCGCCTCGGGCTTGGCCATGGCTGCCTAATTGCTTCGTACACCGACTTCCGAATTCGTCATTTCGGAAGTCGGACACATGGTTTTCGAGCGAATTGAAAATTTTTTCACCAAATTGCTTGACAAGCTATAGCAACCATCTATATAATGACAAGATCGTTTGACGAAATAGTGCGCCAGTAGCTCAGTTGGATTAGAGTACCTGGCTACGAACCAGGGGGTCGTGGGTTCAAATCCTGCCTGGCGCACCACTTCTCAAAAAAAGCGTGTTTTCTTCGGAAAGCACGTTTTTTTTCGTCCAAAATTTTAAGAAGTTAATGTTTTGCGAGTAACAAAGCCCAAAATTTAATGTTTTACGAGTTAATATAATGTTTTGCGAGTACGAATGGCTCAAAAACATAATTTTGCGAAACGATATACTCTTTTGCGAGACAATTTGACCCGTACGACATAAATTGCGAGTTCGATTAACCGTTTAGGGAGAGGATTTCCATATGCGTTGCGGCTATTCTTTCGTACACCAAAGCCTAGACCTTAAGGTATTTCCTCCCGATATACCCGCTGAGGTTTCTCGCTCTGTCAACAAAATTATTATTTCGGACAATACCAGACTCATTCCTGTCAGAAATGCGCCAAAAGACGAATCGCCGATAATCCATCTGTTATTTGCACTTAGAGTCGAAGGAATTAACCTTGCTATTTTGAGCGCTGCCTTACGGAAAATACCGGCTTCGGAGATCAGAGCTGCCGTGGTCGAACATCCAAGCAGTCGATACGTTCGAATACTGGGCTTTCTCTGGGAGGCCTTCAACAATTGCGAACTTGAAGACGTTAACCCGGCGGGCCCCAGAGTTGATCTATTTGATTCTTCGCAATACATTGTCGGCACACCGGTGTGCAATAACAAATGGCGTGTCGTCTTTAACGGATTGGGCAATCTCGATTACTGCCCGATTGTTCGAAAAACACCCCAAATTATTCAAGCATTGACCGATCAGCCCCTAAAGCGTGCGCGCGACTGGTTTAAAACCATCGGCGAACTCAACGCCGAAAGAGCCATGCAATGGGCTTACTTGCACGAAACAAAAGGAACTTACGCACTCGAGCGAGAAAGCGAACCGTCCGGCGACAGACGCGCACGGTTCCTATCTTTGTTGGGAAAGGCTTTCCTGCAAACGCCTCTTACGGAAGATTTACTTTGCGACTATCAAAGCGATATCGTCAACAATCCTTATTTCCTCGAATTCAGCATTCGACAAAAACAAAATTGGCTCGGAACCGGCAATCCTCGTAACGAAAGGAGTTCAATGTCTGTTCGTTATGTTCCGCCATCCCCGGATTTACTTGCTAAGTTGATGCCGGCATGGCTTTCAATGGCAAACAGCTTGCCCAAAACAGTTGCTCCCATCGTCGCTGCCGCTTGCACATCGTTTGGTTTTGTCTACCTACATCCTTTCTTGGATGGAAACGGTCGATTAAGTCGGTTTCTTGTGCATCAACAATTGGCGCAATCCGGTGAACTGGAGCCGGGCATGCTATTGCCTATTTCCGTGGCAATGCAGAAAAACGAATTGAGCTACTTGAACGCTTTAACTGTCTTTTCCAAACCTGCCAGAGAGTTTTGGAAGGTCGTTTATACCGGCTCTAACCCTGAATTCGATTGCGATTTTATGGGCGATGACGCTCTGTATCGTTTTTGGGATGCTACGTCACAAGCAGAGTTCCTTTTTGAAATGACGAGGCAAGCATTGGACGTGCATCTCATCGAAGAGGTGCATTTTCTCAACAATTTTGATGCCATTTCGAAAAAAGTCGCCGAAGAATACGACCTTGAGCAAATTGTTCTTTTTAAGCTTGTCAGTCTATGCCTTGAACGTAACGGAAAATTCTCCAAACGCATTCGCGAAAAGTTTGCCGAACGAGTTGGGTTCCCGTCCGTCTATGATCGAATTGAGGAATTAACACAAAAAGCCCTATTAGATCAAGATCTTGACGACTTTGACTGACGAAATTCGGGGCGCAACGCTTTTGTTCGTTCGCCCCGTTCTTGGTCGTTCTTGGTTAGATTTTTAACGCTTGCGTCGCAAAGTCCAGCTGCCTAACAGCAATGCCACGCAACACACCAACGGAATCAAAAGCGCCGTCCCCAGGCTATAGGCCTTGGCAATGCTACCCAACACAGGCGGCACCACCAAAAGCCCCGTGTACCCCATAAAGGACACTACGGCGCTTGCCTTTGCCGCCGTCACGCCCTCTTGCGCCGCGGCGCGGCTCAAAGCAATGGGCACCGTCGGGAAAAGACCGATACCGAGCAAGACGTAGCCGAACAAACTCACCCACGGGTGCGTGGACATTAAGACGGTCGTCATACCGATCACGGCAACAAGGCTTCCGAGACCGAAAATCGTAAAGTCGCTGTGTCGCTGACGCAGTTTGTCGCCGTACAAACGAAATGCCGCCACCGTCACGCTAAAAAGCCCGTAGGTCAAACCGGCTGTGGCTTCGTCGGCCCCTTTAGCCGTCACCAAGTAAATGCCGCCCCACTCGCCCACGGTGCCTTCGACAATGTAGGCGCACAGAGCAAAAAAGCCGCAGACAAACGTGAAAAACGGCACCGACCCCGAGCTTTTTTGACCGTCGGCATTGTCACCTTTGGTCTCGGGCGCTTCGTCGGGCAACAAGCCTTTGCCGGCCCACAGAACCAATGCGTAGCCCACAACCAAGAAGGCCGCAAAGGTTTGCCATGCGTTCATGGTCAAAGCCGCACACGCGGCACCGAACCCGGCGCCCAAAAAGCCGCCCACGCTGTAGCAGGCATGCATGCTCGAAAGATATCGACGCTTGGTGTGTTTTTCCAAAAGGATGGCTTGCGCATTCATGGTGACGTCGTAGGCCCCGATCATAAAGCCCATCAGCGCGGCGGCCACAACCAAACCCCAAAAGAAGTCCAAGAACCCCACCGTCAGCATCACGGCCGGCAGCGCCCATTGAAACGCCGTGATGATCTGTCGCGTTTGCAGACGCTTTAAAAGAGCGCTGATACACATAAAAGCCGTCACGGCACCGCAACTGACGGCCAAAAGAATAAAGCCCACTTGTGCATCGTCCAAAGCTGCCTGAATCTTGACGGCAGGCAGTCTCGACACAAAAACCCCATAGCTCATTCCGATCAAAATAAACACGATTCGAAATGCTTTGACGTTGATCATCGCTTTCAATCCTCAGTATAAAAAAATGGACAAGACAACCGTTCGTTATCTTGTCCAACTTCCGCTACTCGGAAATCCTCCGATACGCGTCGGTCTTTCGTTTCTCCCTTTATTTATAGGGGAACAACCGACGTGGAGGCAATACTAGCAAAAGATTTTTCTTAACTCAAGAGCATGGCGTCGCTCACGACACCCGCACCCTTTTCAAAGAGCGCCAAGAGATCGGGCACCGTCAAATTCTTCTTTTCTTCGTCGCGCACATCGACCACGATGCGGCCTTGGTGCATCATCACCAAGCGGTTGCCAAAGCGAAGCGCATCGCGCATATTGTGCGTGATCATCAAGGTGGTGAGACGATGTTGGCTTACGAGTTTGTCGGTCAACTCCAACACCTTTTCCGCCGTCTTGGGGTCTAGCGCCGCGGTGTGTTCGTCAAGAAGCAACAACTGCGGACGCACGATCGTCGCCATCAAAAGGGTGACTGCCTGGCGCTGACCGCCCGAGAGAAGCCCGACATGGGCCGTCATGCGATCTTCCAAACCGAGATCGAGTTCCTTGAGCATTTCGCGAAACTTTTCGGTCATTTCGGCCTTGGAGCTCCAAGCCAACCCCTGACGCTTACCGCGGCGGCTGGCCATGGCCAAGTTTTCCTCAATCATCATGTTGCCGGCCGTGCCCTTCATGGGATCTTGGAAAACGCGACCGATGTATTTGGCGCGCTCATACTCGGGCATACGACCGATATCGACGCCGTCGATTTCGATCGTGCCTTTGTCAATGGGAAAGACCCCGGCAATAGCGTTTAAAAAGGTGGATTTGCCGGCGCCGTTGGAGCCGATGACGGTGGCAAAGTCACCGTCTTCCAACGTGAGGTTCACACCTCGCAGTGCTTTTTTTTCGTTGACGCTTCCCGGAAAAAACGTCTTATGAATGTCTTTTGCAATCAGCATTTTGTGTGCAAGAAGAATCAGTGCGTGACTTTACGACGACGAATCGTTTCGCGAATCAAGGGCATCGACAAGGCAATAGCAACCAAGATGGCCGTAAAGAGCTTGAGGTCGTTGGGCGGCATGCCGAGCTGCAATACGACGGCAATCACCAAACGGTAAACGATGGAGCCCAAAATCACGGCGATCAAACAGTTTTTGAAGGTACGGGTGCCGAAAAGCACTTCGCCGATAATGACAGAGGCCAAACCGATGACGATCGTGCCCGTGCCCATCCCCACGTCGGCAAAGCCGTTGGATTGGGCCACCAAGGCGCCTGACAAGGCAACCAAGGCGTTACTGATCAAAAGGCCCAAAACGATCATGGAATTGGTATTGACACCCTGAGCACGTGCCATCTGGCTGTTGCAACCCGTGGCACGAATAGCGGTTCCCAATTCGGTGCCGAAGAACCAGTAGATGATCACACCCACAATCGCCACGGCAATGAAGCCCACGGCGAGCATGCTCATCGCAGGCGACAGACCGAAGCCTTCCATTTGGGTGAAAACCGTCTCCACACGCAAAAGGGCGACGTTGGCTTTGCCCATAACGTGCAGGTTGATGGAATACAACCCGATCATGGTCAAAATACCGGCAAGCAGCGGGGGGATTCTGAGTTTAGTGGTCAAAAAGCCCGTGACAACACCGGCTAAGGCACCTGCAATTGCCGCCAACACAAAGGCAACGAAGATGCCGTAACCTGCCACCAAGGCGCTTGCAGCCACGGCTGCCCCCAAGGGAAAGCTGCCTTCGACCGACAAGTCGGCGATATCCAATACGCGGAATGTGATGTAGACGCCCAAAGCCAACAAGGCCCACATCAAGCCTTGCGCAACGGTCGGAATCAAAATATCAAGCATGGGAAACTTCTTTAACGTTGTTCGAAACGGTATCGATTTTGTTCGTTTTTCGATACCGTACTCGTGAGTGTATCTGTCCGGATCGAGAAAAAGCAAAAACCTTCCGCGTTTGCGAAAACCGTCGAGGACGATTTTTCACACGGAAGGTTTTTCAAACAATTAATAGCTGACCTTTTCGGCCGTCTTTTCAAGACTTTCGGGCAGGGTCATGCCGAGGTCTTTGAGTGCCTTGGTATTGATCTTGGCCTTAAATTCGGTCTGGTAACGGATCGGCATGTCGGCAGGCTTAGACTTGCCTTCCAAAATGTCGGCACCCATGTTGCCAGCAATCTTGCCGAGGTTGTAGTAGTCGACACCCACCGTGGCCAAACCGCCGCCTTGTAACGGTCCTTCTTCACCGGTGATGACCGGAATCTTCGCCGGCGTCGTAATCTTGGTCAAAATCGGCATGGCCGAAGCGATGATGTTATCGGTCGGCACATAGATGGCATCGACCTTACCCACCATGCTCTGAGCGGTTTGCTGCACGTCGTTGACCGACGACACCGTCAACTCGACGAGATTAAGCTTATAGCGAGCCAATTCCTTTTTCAGGATATCGACCTGGTACTGAGAATTGATTTCGGAGCTGTTGTAGATCGTGCCGATCGTCTTGGCGTTGGGCACCAACTGCATGATCAGATCAAGCTGGGCGGCCACGGGATTCAAGTCCGAAGAGCCCGTGACGTTGGTGCCGGGCTTGTCGTTGGATTTGACAAGTTTGGCAACCGTAAAGTCGGTCACGGCCGTTGCCACGATCGGAATCGAGTCGGAAGCGTTGGCAACGGTTTGAGCTGCAGGCGTAGCAATCGCAAAGACCAAAGGATACTTCTGCGAAACAAAACGTTGAGCGATGTTGCCGAGATTGGATTGGTCGGCCTGAGCGTTTTGCTGATCGAATTCGACCTTCAAACCGCGTTCTTTGACCGCGTCCACAATGCCCTTATTGGCCAAGTCCAGAGCCGGATGTTCGACCAACTGAACCACGCCCACGGTCACCGTGTTTGCTGCGGGGGCTTGAGCTTGCTGCGTCGGCTCCTTTTTGTCTTCGCCGCAGCCCATGAGCATAACGGCACTGACAGCCGCACCGATGACGCCCAACATGAATTTTGTTTGCATTTTGCCTATGTCCTTTGTTTTAGGTTCGGTCCGACATGCTTTTTTTAAGTCGCACATCGTCCAATTTGGTGGAATGTCGCGATGTTTTTCCTCACCGCGAAGGCGTAGCGTTAGGATTTCCCTTTTTGACGCGCTACAAATGGGCATGTTATCACGCCCTTACCTTTTCGACCCTTGGCAAAAAGACTTAGTCGATTTCACTTTTTGCAACTGTTGTTTCAACGGGACGCTGCTCCGGGCGATTGCGTACCAAGGGCTTCAAACGCACAATGGTGGCTCCCGCTCCGCCGTCGTTTTCGCGGGCTTCGCAAAAAGCGATCACTTCGTCTCGCTGCTTTAACCAACGACGTACGACTTCGCGCAAAATAGACTGACGATCGGGCGAACCGTTGCCTTTGCCGTGAATGATGCGAAGGCACAGACGCTCTTGCATCTGGGCTTTCTTTAAGAAGTCGACCACGGCAATGCGGGCTTCTTCGACAAACATACCGTGCAAATCGAGCTGACCCACCACGACCCAACGACCGCGGCGCAAGTCGCGCGGAACGTCGGGACCCACGCCCGGACGACGAAAGCTTTTGCCGTCGTCGCTTTCCAGAAATTCGATGCTATCGAAATCGTCCGACAGGCTTTCTTCTAAAACAGCCGCATTGTCGGCAATGGTTTGGCGAGGTTCGGGCTTGACAACCTTTTTGTGCTGCACGCGCTTGGGCGCGCCCAAGGGCTCGACGCCTGCCATCTTCATGGCGGCGGCAAAGTTGATTTCAGGCTCGGCGTTGTCTTGCGTAAAAGCCTTGGGCACTTTGACGTTGCCGGCAACCTTCACACCCGTTTTCTTCATCGTGTGCAAAAAGTCCAAGGTGTCGCGCGCCACGCGCGCCTGCACTTTTTCTTCCTGATCCTTTTGTTCCTGACGTTCGCGTGCTTTGGCTTTCAATTCGGCAGCCATGGGCTTTAAAGCCTCAAAACCGTTTCCCATTTTATTTTTCTCCCAATATGCACAAAAGGATCGCTCGCAGGGAGTCGATCCTTTTGTTTTGATCTTCCCAAAGGCCGAGCAATATGCTTCGGCGCATGGGAGAGAATTTTACTGCACCGTGCGTATGTCGCTTAGTGCGCAGCCTTTTCTTCAAGGTAGCGCTGAGCGTCCAAGGCGGCCTGGCAGCCGGAACCGGCACTCGTCACAGCCTGACGGTAGATCTGGTCGGCACAGTCGCCTGCGGCAAACACGCCGGGAACATTCGTAGCCGTCGCGGCGCGCCCGGCCTTATCGGTGACGATATAGCCGTTGTCCAAATTCAACTGACCTTCGAAGACCTTGGTGTTGGGAGAGTGACCGATGGCGATAAAGACGCCCTCGACAGCCAATTCTTCGGTGGAGCCGTCGATCTTCTTCAAACGCAAACCGGTGACACCCTTATCGTCGCCCAAGACTTCGTCCACAGCAAAAGGCGTATGCAACTTGATCTTGCCTTCGGCAACCACACCCATCAAGCGATCGACCAAAATCGGTTCGGCGCGGAACGTGTCGCGACGATGCACAAGGTGCACTTCGCTTGCAATCTGCGAGAGGTACAGAGCTTCTTCAACGGCAGCGTTGCCGCCGCCCACCACTGCCACGGGCTTGCCGCGGTAGAAGAAACCGTCGCAGGTCGCGCAACCGGAAACGCCCTTACCCTTAAAACGGGTTTCGCTTTCCAGACCCAAGTATTTGGCAGAAGCACCAGTGGCGATGATCAAAGCGTCGCACGTGTAAGAGCCCATGTCGCCTTCCAAGACGATGGGACGAGCGTTCAAGTCGACCTTGCCGATCACGTCAAAAACGATCTTGGTGTTAAAGCGTTCGGCCTGCTGCAAAAGGTTTTGCATCAAATCCGGCCCCTGAATGCCGTTGACGGCACCCGGCCAGTTATCCACTTCGGTGGTGGTCATCAACTGACCGCCCTGTTCCATCCCGGTAATCAACACAGGATTGAGGTTGGCGCGAGCGGCATAAACGGCAGCGGTATAGCCGGCAGGACCAGAGCCGATCACGATAACAGGGGCATGAATCACTTCAGACATGGTTTACTCCAAAAAATCTTTACGACGCTCCGTAGGCGTCATCACAAAAATCAGAATTGAAGGGATTATACGGGCTTGGTCGTTTGATAATCGTTCTCATTTGTAAGCAATAGACACCGACTAAGGGCATGATTGTTTACGGGTGCTGAAATTCCCGAAAACTCAGATCTTTTGAAGCAAAAGCAGGTCTGCATTTGTGCTCGCGAAACCACCCCCGACTCGTCTACAACGCCGAACAAACTTATCGGAAATTCTTCTATACAAGAATAATTTCGCAAAACGTAACGAAAATTCTTATGTACAAGAATAACTTTCTTTAGCGCGATCAAAATCCGCCGAAAGGAGACAAGCCTCTTTCAGGCAATCCGTAGTGCTCGGGATAACCCACACCGACCAAATAAAGCCCGCTCGGGTCAAACGTGGGCGCCGCCACTGCTCGGCACTTGGCGGCCAAGACCTCGGAGAGCCACCCGGGTTGTTCGCGTCCCACACCGATGTAAACAAGCGAGCCCACGATGTTTC
>CALKKK010000024.1 GCA_937995395.1 uncultured Sutterella sp.
TTCAAACTGTATGTGTCGGCAATGACAGTCGGGTTAACGACGGCACTGCAACTTGTCGAGCAACAGGCAATGACGGGCGTAGGCCTTGACGTCTTCGTAGTCGGTGTAGTCGACAATGACGCTCGTGTCGGTGGGCCCGTCCGTGATCTTCATAATGATGCGAATCATGGTGCGTTCCCACAAATTCCAGTGCGGATAATCGACCTTGCCGGCAAAGCACTTCAAATCGCGCGGCTTCCAGGGGGAGCGTTGGATAAAGCGCTGTAAATACTTGTTGCCTTCGGGCGTTGCCTTCAAGGGAGAGCGGGCCACAACCGTGACGTTAAAGAAGCTGTGCGGTTTGCTTTCGAGCTTGTCTTTAAACGTACGGACAAAATCCCACACGATGCGGTTATAAACACCGTAGACGATGGGCGTGCCCACGATGACGATGTCGTACTTGTCCCAATCGACGCCTTCTCGCACGCATTCCATCATCGACATCATGTCGCAGTTGTTGCCTTCTTCGACAATTGTCGATTGAATTGTTCGTGCAATACGCGCCGTATGGCCGGCGTGACTGTAATAAGCCACAAGGACGTTTTTCATCCGGGTCTCTCCAACTTGACGACAAAGAGATAAATCTGTCGCCCAAGCAAATCGAAAAAATGTTATCGGGTCAAATAGGGGAAAAGCACACCTCAAAATTGAGGGGTTTCCCGAGTCAATTCTTTATTTTAGCGGGCGGGGGTTGATTGAGGCTTAAGGAATCGCACTTTGCACCGATTTTTCGAGTGTTTTGCGCTCTATAAAGGCAAACGCTCACGATACTTCCAAAGCGCAGCCAAAGGAACGGCATAGCAGTTGTTGCCGAAAGAACGAACTTGGTGGCCTGCGCACAGCACGATGCCAAGACAACGATTCCGGCCGACAAGATACTGGAACCAGTGGATGTGTCTGGCATCATCAGTCGCGAGTTGCTTACATTTACACTAAGGATTGGACAAATTTCGTAATAGCATTTGAACAAAGTTCGTATTAGAAGTTGGACAAATGTCATACTAGAGTTTGGACAAATCCGGTATTAGACTACGGACAAATCTCGTAATAGAGGAAAAACCACATCTTAGTTCGCCGAAAAACCGAAAAAACTCACAAAAAACAAGGGCTTTGGACTAAAATACCTAGCTTTACGGCTACCGACATCGTCAATGTCGGCGGCAAAGAACAAAAATTCATTCCTTCCGCAGAGTCGAAATTATTACAGCGGACATCTCGGAAGAAGACATATTTAGGATATATGGCAAAAGAAGATCTGATTGAAATGGCAGGCCAAGTGCTCGAAGTTCTGCCGGACGCTCGCTATCGTGTCAAGCTCGATAACGGTCACGAACTCATCGCTTACACCAACGGCAAGATGCGTAAGCACCACATCCGCATTCTGGCCGGTGACAAGGTGTCTTTGGAATTGTCTCCCTACGACTTGACCAAGGGCCGCATCACGTTCCGCCATATCGAGGGACGTCCTGCAGCGGCTCCCGCTGCCACGAGCGGCAATCGTCGCCGTTAATTTTTTCCCGTTAAAAGGCAAAAGATAAGAAAGACTCGATTGGAGCTTTAAAAAATGCTCGAATCGGGTCTTTGTCATATTTAAGAACAAGATTTTTCATAAAACTCTTTTGAGGGAGAATCGCCATGGCTCAACACTACGTTTTGCGCTACACCTACGTGTCCGACTACTTTGCCCGTCGCGACGCTTTCCGTAAGGCGCATTTGGAACACATCAACAAAGAGGTCGATGCCGGCAACATTCTTTTGACCGGTGTTTTGCCCGAACAAAACGGCGCGTTGATGATTTTCTATTGCGATACGCCCGACTTCGTGAAGAACTTTGCCGAACACGACCCCTACATGGCCGAAGGCTTGATCGCCGAATACGAAGTCATGCTTTGGGATATCGCCTGCGGCGTTCCTGCTATGGTCAACCCCAGAGGCAATGCCTAATTGGCTCGATCCCGTGTGGTCCGCTGAGGAAGATCCGTTTGCTCGTCAAAACAAGGCCTTAAGCGTTGCGGGGTTGCTGCGCAAAGTCAAAAGCGAACTGACGCGCGCTTGGGGCAATATCACGGTCGAAGGCGAAATCCATTCGATCAAAGCCTATCCTTCGGGCCACGTGTATTTCGATTTGAAAGACGCTAGAGAAGACGCGCTCGTCAGTTGCGTACTTTTTCGGCGCGATGCCGCACGTCTGACGTTTTCGCCCAAAGTGGGCGACATGGTCGAAGTCAAGGGCGGCTTAAACATTTATGAGCCCAGAGGGCAACTTAATTTCATTGCACGAGAAATGACGCCTGCGGGCGCCGGTGCTCTCTATGCCCGATTCTTGGCTCTGAAAGAAAAACTCTCAGCCGAAGGCCTTTTTAACGACAGCCGCAAAAAAGCGCTTCCCGCGTATCCGAGAACGATCGGTGTCGTGACAAGCTCCGAAGGAGCGGCTTTCAGAGACGTCGTCAAAACGGTGCGAAACCATGCGCCCTGGGTCAACATCATTTTGTATCCGACGTCGGTGCAGGGCGCACAGGCCGAAGGCGAAATCCTCTCGGCTTTAAACGCAGCCGACACGCGCCAAGAAGTCGACGTGCTGCTTTTAGTTAGAGGCGGTGGGTCTTTAGCCGATTTGTGGAGCTTTAACCTGGAGTCGGTTGCAAGACGAATGACTCGCATGACGATTCCTGTCATCACGGGCGTGGGTCACGAAACCGACTTTACGATTGCAGATTTTGTAAGCGACTGGCGAGCCGCAACGCCTACGGCTGCGGCTGTGAAAGCCGTGACGCTTTTTTCCCAAGTGCCTTCTCAACTGCAAGACTTTGAGAGACGTGCTCACAAAGTCGTTGCCAATGTCTTCAATATGGCACAGATGCGCTTGCGTCAATCGGACAGAATGGAGTTTGCCGTCAAAACGAGGGTGCGTCATGCGCTCGTCACGGTAGAAGATGCTGCGCGCAGAAGTACGAGTGTCATGGACTTTCGCTTGCAGCAAGCCAAGTCTCGTTTTGCCAAAGCCGATCGCATGGACTTTACGGTTCGCTGCATGTTGCAACAGGCTCGCATTCGACTTGATGCCGTTTCCGACATCGGCAAAATCATTCAAAACAGAATCGACACCTGTCAGCAAAGAGTGGACATGAACCAAGGCGCATTAGGGGAAGCCGCCCTGCGAGGTTTGGAAATGCGCCTTGCCCGTTTGGCGGTTTTGGATGCCCAAGTCAAAAAGCCCGACTTTGAAAAAGATCGCTTGGCAGTTGAGTCGCTGCAAAACACTTTAAAGCGACTCGTCTTGGGCGACGTTGCCATTCGAAGAGAAAAACTCAAAGGTCTGCAAAAGCGCTTGTCCGGAATGGACGTTCATCGCGTCATGCAGCGTGGCTTTAGTC
>CALKKK010000025.1 GCA_937995395.1 uncultured Sutterella sp.
TGATGAGGTTCTGTGCGCCGTATTCGTGTTCAGAGCCATAGATACGTGCCCAGGCGCCCACGCCTTCGGGAGCGTCACGAAGTTCGCCCATGCGCTTGGTAAGGTCGTTCATGTCGTGGCGCCAAGAGAGGTAGTTCATGGCGGTTAAGGACTGGTAGGCGTCTTGCTTGGTGTTGGTGCCGTAAGTGACTGCACCGCCTTCATACTGGCCTTGAGAGTTTCTTGCAAGTTTTCGCATGGCCGGACCGTAGATATCCCCTTCCCCAATGACTTGGGTTTGGTCGAGATCAGTAGCGGTGCCGGCTTGGACTGCATTCAAATCATTGAAGACTTTTTCGGCATCCATTGTTGCCAACTCGTCGGCGTTGATGCCCGTGTAGTTCTGGATGAGGATCACGGAGCCTTGATCTTCGGTATTCGTCGTTTGTTGGAATTCGATCTTTTGGAAGGGCTTGTAGGTGTCACCATCCTTCACCGCAGCGATGTTGATCGTGCCGCCTGTGCCGTGAAGTTTTTCGACGATTTGTTGATTGTTAGCGTCTTGAAGGTTGATAACGCCGCCGTTGAGTTCGAGGTCGTCAAGGGCTTGGTAACCTTGTGCATAGGAGTTCGGGTACCAGTCATTGTACGGCTGAATGATCCACTGGGCGCCATTAGACAACATTAAATGCATCCCTGTAACGGTTGTATTTTTTTCATAATTATCATCTGTCGGCTTCCAAGTATTGGGGATTAAGTACATTGTTGTACCGGACCAATAAGAATCCGACCCCGTTAGGTTGAGATAAACATTTGCATTAATGATTGAACCCGAAGTACCGCCTCCATCGGTCTCAAAAATAATTGTGCCATTCAGTTTTACTGTATTTTCACCGTCACGGTTAATATAAGTGTCGGAGTTACCTCGAACATTGATAGCATAGCGAGTGTCAATATCAAGATTGCCGTTGACTTCAACGTACCCATTCGATATGTTGACAATACCGTGCGTGGATCCGTGAATAGTTGTATTTTCGGCATTGATAATTGTTTGTGCCCGCCCAGTCAGAACGGATGGATCTGCGAGCTCTGTATTTCCCTGAACCCAAATCCCTGCAAAGTCTGCTTTAATCGTCAAGGATTTCGCTTCAACCGTTAAATGTGCGTCTCCCTGCCCTTTTGTCATGAGGCCCACACCGTTTGTCTTTTCATTGACAATATCGATTGAGTTGGTTTTACCGGCTTCACCAAGGTTGAGAGTAACGAATTGCTTATTTCTCTCAGGATCAAAGTCAACCAATACTATTCCTTGCATTCCAGCCGTTAACCCATGAATTGAAATCTTTTGGCCTGAGACACTAACCTTTTCGTCACCGGTATTACCCACGAGTAGAGCATATTTTGTTTTTTCATCACCCTCAGTCCGGCCAATCATTTCGACAGTTTGAGCGTCAGACGTACCAAAAGTTTTTGTTCCATCGGCAAGAACAGACTCCGTTGTAGACTGTTTATCCACAAGTACCTCACCGTAAAGCAATGCAGATGCAGAAGTGGACAATGTCGAAAGCACGGCGACAGTCAAGGCAGTTAAACGAACGTTCATGACAACCTCCAATCAAAACTAATTTGAAAAAAGATACCCCCGGTATTTCAATATGTCAACGATTGCGGATTATTTCGTTCGATTTTGAATATTTTTGATTAGTTTTAAATCGATTGTCGGTTTGACCGAAGATAATAAGAGAGCCTGGAGCTAATCGAGATCAGTTCCATCGCAGGGGGGGGGCGATAAGAAGATTGAGGCAATTCCTAACAGATTAGAGCACGTGACACATATCCACATTCCTGAGATGGTTTTCCGCCTAGGTGCGATCAAGATCAGTGAACATGTAGGTGCTGTCAGTCCGGTTGAAGTTGGCATCCACTCTATATGAGTCCATTTTCTGCAAAAAACCCCGCGACCGTCACCAGCCGCGGGGCATATTTGCTCCTCCCATCACGAAGGAATTCTTTAAATTGCTTTTAAGTCTTACTCGTCGTCAGACTTCTTGACTTCCTTGGCAGCCATTCGCTGGGCTTCAAGGTTGTCCAAGTATTCGGGAGTGATGTCGCCCGTGACGTAAATACCGTCAAAGCAGCTCATGTCAAACTGCTTGATTGCGGGATTCAAGTCCGTCAAAGCATTCTTCAAGCCTTCGACCGGCAAGAAGATCACGGCATCTGCCCCGATCTGACGCGCCACTTCTTCGGCACTCTGACCGTGGCCGCAAATGAGTTCAGAGCGCGTCGGCATGTCGATGCCGTAAACGTTCGGATACATCACGCGAGGCGCGCTTGAGGCCACAAACACCTTCTTGGCACCGGACTCACGGGCCACACGCACGATTTCGCGCATGGTGGTGCCGCGTACGATGGAGTCGTCAACCAAGAGAATGTTCTTGTCGGTGAATTCCACCGGCATGGCATTCAATTTCTGGCGCACGGTCTTTTTACGGATTTCCTGTCCGGGCATGATAAACGTACGACCCACGTAACGATTCTTGATAAAGCCTTCGCGGTAGGAAATGTTGAGTTTCTGAGCCAACTGCTGAGCACACGGACGGCTCGAATCGGGAATGGGCATCACACAGTCGATTTCGTCCATGTTAAGTTGCTTGACGACTTCGTCGGCCAAGTATTCGCCCAAGCGCAAACGTGCGCCGTAGACGCTGATACCGTCGATCAGACTGTCGGGACGGGCAAAATAAACGTATTCGAACGCGCAAGGATTCAACTGCGGATTTTCGGCGCACTGGCAAGTTTGGAAGCTGTGATCCAAACCGATAAAGATCGCTTCACCGGGCGCCACATCGCGCTCGAAATTAAATTCAAGACCGGCCATGGTGACGGACTCGGAGCTCACCAAATAGTCGATCGTACCGTCAGGCTGCACTTGCGTGCCGTAGCACAACGGACGAATGCCGTGCGGATCGCGGAAAGCCAAGAGACCCTTACCGGCAATCAAAGCCACCACGGCGTAAGAGCCCTTAACGCGCTTGTGTACGCCCTTGACGGCGTTAAAAACAGCTTCAACCGAAAAGCTGCCGCCACGCGGGATTTGGCAGGCAAGTTCGTCGGCCAACACGTTTAAGAGCACTTCGGAGTCGCTCGTTGTATTGATGTGGCGACGATCGCGATTGTAAAGTTCAACCTTGACTTCGTCGGCATTGGTCAGGTTGCCGTTATGGGCAAACATGATGCCGTACGGGGCGTTCACATAGAAAGGCTGACTTTCATGATTGGAGCCCGAGCACCCTTGTGTGGGATATCTCACATGCCCCACACCGGAGGTTCCCGTCAAATCACGCATGTTGCGGGTACGGAAGATGTCTCGCACCAAGCCCATGTTTTTATACATATGAAACGTCAAACCGTCCAAGGTTGCGATACCGGCGGCGTCCTGACCGCGGTGTTGCAACAAAAGCAATGCATCATAGATGCGTTGGTTGACCGGTTTTTGGCTGATCATGCCGACGATGCCGCACATGAGTGATTCCTCAAAAGAGTTAA
>CALKKK010000026.1 GCA_937995395.1 uncultured Sutterella sp.
TTCGCGCCCTACGGGAGCGCTATTATCGCCTGGACACAAAAAATCTTACATCCTCGCGCTGTCCGTACGCCGTCGTCCTGCGTTCCTCCAATAAAAAAACGCCGAAGCTTGACTCGCTCGGCGCCGTAACGGACTGTCCCAATGTTTGAGAAAGGGGGTGTCCCAATGTTCGATATACACCGTCCCAATGTGTGTGAAATTCCACCTGAATCCGTCAATCCTCGGCCGAGATGAGCCAGAGGCTTCCTGTGAGGAATCTCCGCAGATGGAGCTTCCATTCAGAATAGTAGGCCCCTAAAACCGAAAATTCGCGTTTTCTCTTTTAAATCAACAAACTATTTTTTGATGCACAAATCCGTTTTGGACAGTAGTGTTTTTTTCTACAGAGTTTGCCCTAAAAAGCGATCGGCACAGCGGCTGTTTTCCTCGGAACGCCCTGCGCCGTTTTTTCAAAGTGTTGTTTTTGGGACACACTTTCATAGTTTCAGGACAGTTTCCGGAAGTCCCTGTTTTCAGGGGATTCCGAAGCGGATGCTGGAATGTTGCTCCGAGCGTGTTGAAAATCAGTGCACTCATTCTTTGACAACCCCCTCGGGGGGGGTATGTTTGGCGCATATTGGAATTACTGTCAAATCTCGGACGGAGTTCTGTATTACACCGACCTCCGTCCGACGGAAAATGAGGTCCACTTTATGAATAAGACATTCAAGATCGTGTTCAATAAGGCTCGCGGGGCGCTGATGGTCGCCAACGAGATCACGGGGTCGGTGCAGCGTTCTGGAAAAAACAAAGTTGCTCTTTGCATCGCCGTAGCAGGATTGCTTAGTTCGTCCGTTACCTTTGCAACCACCAATAGTCCGTCTGTCGTTTGGGATTCCACCAACACGCCCCAAGGCAATTCGTTTATTTTTGATCGCCCCGAACTTCCCGGTGACACGATTCCTATCGGCATGCAAATTAAATCTGACGCTCAAGGAACTATTTACAACACTGAGCTTTCTCTCAAAGCCAACAACGATACCCATCCGTATCCGGCTGCTGTTCGAGCCCTGTATCAATTCGGCACCAATAGCAATGCCACGTTCGCAGGTGATTTCACTCATATCTACCTTGAAACCAACCACACTGGCACGGGCAACTCGGAAGCTTCAGCCTTTACGAATTATGGTGGCACAACCAACTTCAATGCTACGAACACTATCCTTACTACAAAAACTCCCTACATAAATGGCAAGTTTGCAATCGCGTTAGAGGCCTATGGGGACAAAGACCATGATGCGATCATTAATTTCAACGGTGATTCAGTAACTTTAAATGTTGAATCGTCTGTAGATCGCATTGATAGAGGAGCCACCGACGCTAATCGCCGTACCGCAGTTGTTGGAGCCCTTGCAACTTACGGAGAGATCAATAGCAATGCCAAAGTATTTAATGTCACTGTTAAATCTTTAGGAGAAACATTGGCCCCTGCGGATCAAGAACTTTCTACCGACGGCAAAAACTACACAACCACAGCCCCTGAAGGAAAAGTTGGGGCCGCGGATGCCATAGGACTTGAAGCCGGCGGTGGGCAAATCAATGTTCGAAACACCACCAACATTGATGTGTCGGCAATTGGGGGCACTGCAACTGGTTTGGCTGCTTATGACTCTTATTACACCAGCACCACAGGGATCGTAGATCTGGATGGGGCGGGCATTATCCTTGAGCATGCCAATATTGATGTTAAATCTGAAAAGGCTAGTGCTACAGGCCTTTTGGGCACGCAAACGGTATCTGACGGAGTTCTAATTAATATCAAAGGCAATCTGAACCTTAATGTTTCTTCAAACCAAGGTAATGCCTATGGCGTAAACCTTGATGGCGGACGCTCTATCATCGGATCATCGGGAAAAGATGTCACCATCAACGTCTCCTCGCCTTCTGTGTCGTCCAGAAACGTGTGGGTTCACAATAATGGTATTCTTTCCTTCGGACAAAAAGACGGCAGAGTCAACAGTGTCTCTCTAAACAACGTTGGCACTGGAGACTCTGATCCCTACTTTATTGGCCGTGTAGATACGGGCTCTACTTTAAACATTTTTGCCAACTCTTATACCCAAACAGGTTCAGGACACGGTCTTTATATTGTAGGCGAAAATGCCACCCTGAACATTGATGTTGATTCCTTTATTTCCTCCTCGGCCTATACTGCAATTCATACTCGTGAAGCCGCCAGTGCAGTAGCCAATGTCAATGCAAAACTCTTCCAAGCTACAGCAACCGGTGACGACGCAGGCGTTGCTCTGCTGCAGTTTAATGAAGGCTCGACCATTAACGTAACCGCCGATGATGTTTCGTTGACAGGCACCAAAAAATTAGGGGGCGGCGTCCTGGGTACGGGAACTTGGGGTGCTGTCAATTTGACTGCTAACAACTCCATGGTACTGAACGGCAACATTAACGGTGTCTATGGTGCTGTAAATAACAACGGCAAGACAGCCGCGTTTAACATCAAGGCGAAAACCCTGAGTCTGAACGGTGATATCAATGTCGGCAGTCTGAACGAAAGCAAAGAATCCACCAAAACCAATGGTGCCGTCAGCAATTTCTCCCGTAATACCCATGTTTCTGTTACCGCAGAGAATGCCGCTATCACCGGCAACATCAACGTTTGGGGCAATGCGGGACAATACAATAACGCCAACGACAGCAATATCGTAAACCTTAAACTGGGGGATGGCTCCGTCATATCCGGTGACGTTTCAATCATCGGTAAAGGCCAAGAGACCAACCAAGTCGAAATTACTGCCACCGGAAAGAAAAAAGACCTCTCCTTCAACGGCAACATTTCGGCCGCTAACAACGGACAACTTATTCTGAACGGCGGAACATACAAAGTAGATTCGCTCACTCTCGATAATGCTAAATTGTCGCTGACAGCAGGTACTCTTCAGACTTCCTTCGAACAGCTGACAGGCAAGGCTTTTGGCACTGATTCAGCACAGGTCAAAAGCGCTATTTCAGCGGCCAAAGGTTCTGTTTTTGCGATTACAGACGATGGCACATATACCAAAACTTGGTTAGATAGTCTTCAGAGTGGCACGTTAGCTACCATCAGTATGCTTAACGCCAATCTGCAGGCCACTGAAAACGATTCAAATCTCTCCATAACTCGTGACCTCGCTACTGCCGCACTTACTGGTTTTGACACCATTAGCATCGGTGACGGTGCTACTTTGACGTTGCAAGGGAAAGATAAAACCTCATCGCTTTCATCAATTGAGCTAACTACGGGCACATCTCTGAAAGTAATCAATGAGAGTAAGTTGATTGTTGGTAAATTGTCGGGAATCGGCAACATTACTGTTGGCGAAAACGATGGGAACGGGGCTTCGATGTCTATCCAGACTCTGTCTATGACCGGCGGTTCCATTTTTGTAGATCCTACTTACGGCGAATCTTCTGTAACCATTGGCAGCCTTGATAACAAAACTCTCAGAACTCATGTTACTGCTGGTAACGGAGCGCTTGTCGTCTTTGGTACAGATGTTTCTTCCGCACAAAACGCTGTATCCAAACTTGACGGCTTTGATTCTGTTGAATCCTTGGTCTATGTTGGAATCCCCATGGCACTCAGCGACACAGGCAGTATCGTGATTGATCCAAACAGTCACCATGCTGTAACAACCGACGTCGCTAAGAGCGTTATCGTCAAGTCCAACGGGGCTCTTGTCATCGATCAAGCTACTATCGGCGACAATGCTGTGTTTGAAGGTGCCTCTACCATTTTGTTTGACGGTGGCAAACTCGGCATCACAAACGCCACCGTTGGCACTATCACGCTGACCGATGCAGCAGGAACTGTTGTTAACGGCATTACGACGGCCACCACCGACAACCCCTTCGTCGAAGCTACAGTTAACGGCAACACCGTCGTCAACACCATGTCCGCCGAAGGCGGGCTCGGTGCCCTCGCGTCCACCGGTATCCAGGCGATGACCCGCCGTGCGGATACGGTGCTCGCTCAGACGATCGCCGACCGTACGTCCGTGGATCAGGAACTTGCTGCCGGCACGAACCTCTGGGTTGACGTCACGGGCGAACGCTACGAAGCCGACAAGCTCGACAACGGCGGCGAATTCAAGTCCGACATGGGTTACGGTGCGTTCGGTGCTGATTTTGCGGTAACGCAGGACATCACCGCGGGTGCCGCGTTCCAGTACGGCAAGGGTTCGTTGAGAAGCGGCGTCTCTTCGATCAAGAACAGCATCGACAGCTACGGCGTCACCGCGTACGGCGCGATGAAGTTCGGTGACTCGAAGGTCGTTGCGGAAGCCTCCTACATCCAGAACGAAAACGACGTCACGTCGTCTCAGACGGCTTTGAACCAGAGCGTTGACTCGGAAATCTACTCCGTGGGCGTGCGCGGTCAGCATCGCTTCACGGCCGGAAACTTCCAGTTCGTGCCGAGCGTGGGCGTGCGTGTGTCGCGCTTGAACACGGATGCAATGCAGGTGGGCGCCGTCAACATCAAAAAGCAGGAACAGACGCTCGTTCAGGTGCCGATCGCGCTGCGTGTGAACGGCTTTGAACAGAACGTCAGCGGCTGGTCCGTGGCCCCGAGCTTCAAGGTTGCCTATGTGCCGACGTTCGGCGACAAGGAAATCTCTGTTTTCGGCGCCGATCAGACGGTGATTGACACGAGCCCGGTGCAGGGTGACTTCGGCATCCGTGCTCAGAACGGCAACCTGATGGTGAGCGCCAACATGATGCTGGGCGGCGGCAAGGACGGCACCTCGTCCGTCGGCGGCAAGGTGGGCTTGAAGTACGTCTTCTAACCCCCTGACGTTTCGCTAAACATCCCTGACAGCGGGCGGAGGATTCATTTCTCCGCCCGCTGTCTGTGTGCGCTCGGCATGAGCGCGTTCTAACGGGTGAAAGTCCCGAGTGCAGGGGGTAG
>CALKKK010000027.1 GCA_937995395.1 uncultured Sutterella sp.
AATAAGCTCTTGGGCACGACGGTTGGCAGCATCTTTGTTACTCGTGGCAATCACCTGAATAAAGAAACGCCCGTTGGCTGACGCACGCAAAGGACCGTTGTCTTTGAGCTCGCTCTTGGCCTCTGGCTTGGTAGCGGTCTTTGTTTCGGTCTTAGCCGCGTCTTTGACTTCAGGCTTTTTATCCGCGGATTTGGCTACGGGCTTCTGAGTCTTGGTTTCGGTCTTGACAACAGGTTTGGTATCCTTATCGGACTTTAACGCAGGTTTGGTTGTCGATTTCGTGTCGTTACCCAGATTGGTAGTCTTGGTGACGATGCCTGCCAACGTCTTATCCGGATCGACCTGAAACTTTTTGTCTTCCACAACTTCCAACGTTCCCTCGTCCACCGTGGGATGTGCCGGCTTGGCATCGGCTTCTACGCGATTGGCTTTGGTGAGCGAGGCCGGCGGCTTCGTTTCCACGGGTACCGACGGAATGATGCGAGGTTTGACAGGCTCCGGTTTAATCACCGGCACGACTTTAGCAGGGGCCTGTCCTTCCAATGTCGGAATTTCAAGTTTGGCGCCTCTGACGGCGTAATTGTCATTGGGACTTAAAACCGAAGGTGCAATGACGGCAAAGAGCATGCCGATTGCTAAAAGCCCCAACAAACGGCGCTTGTTTTTAATGCGCGCGATGTTTTTACGGTGTTCGATATCTTCGACACTGTCTTCAAAGGGCAAAGCCGCCTGATGCATGCTCGTGGCACGCGGCGGATTGGGTCCGAAGAATTTATTGAACTTGTCGATCATGAAAACGAAAAAGTGTCGAAAAAAGATATCGCTTAAGTGTACCAAAAACGGGGCCCTTGAAACTTTCTCAAGGCCCCGTCATGTTGTGACTATAGCAAATACACAAGGATCGTGTCGGTTAATCGCCGCCTTCTTGCACGCGCTTGTCGTGCTTTAGCGATTCCATGATCCCGGAAACAGTCACAAAGGACCCGAACCCGACAATTCTAACAGCACCGGGCTGGCAACGACGACTGTCGTCAAGTGCCGTATGAATAGCCGTATCTACCGAGTCAAAGGCCTGAACCTTGGTCATATCAACGCCGCCGGCTTTCATGGCTTCGGTCAATTGCGGCACAGACGCACCGCGCACGCCCGGCAACGGGCACACGAACCAACGATCGATATGGCGATTGACAGTCTTGGAAACGGCTACCATGTCCTTGTCGCTGAGCATGCCGAACACTGCCCAGGTTTGCTGACCGGGTTTGGCGTCGTTCATTAGGTTTTCGGCCAAAACGGCTGCCGCCTGCGGGTTGTGCCCCACGTCGACCGTCACCGATGCCCCCGTTTCGTCTTCGGGCTTGATCTCGTCGTAGCGCGCCAGAATGTGCACGCGAGTCAAGGCTTCGCACACGGCCGTACGCTGAATGTCCAGACGATCGTTTAAGGCAGCCAACGCGGCCAAGGCACCGGCCGCATTTTGCAGTTGACGCTCGCCCGAGGCAGCAGGCATGGGCAGATTGCGCCAGTCGACCTGATGCCCCACCTGATCGTGCGTTTCCATTTCAAAGTCCCACATGCCGTGGTGCTTGTAGCTACGGAAATCGCGTCCATAGACAAACAAAGGCGCCAAGAGCATATACGCCTTTTGCGTCAAAGATTTCGGGGGATTGGGGTCGGTACAAATTGCCGGCTTAAAGTGGCGATAGATACAGGCCTTTTCCAAGCCGATTTCTTCACGGGTCGATCCCAAATACTTGGCGTGATCGATATCGATGGAACAGACCACGGCGCAATCGGAGTCGATTGCATTCATGGCATCCAATCGGCCGCCCAAGCCCACTTCAAGAATCACGGCGTCCAATTTGGCCTTCTGGAAGATGCGCAAAATGGCCAACCCCGTGTATTCGAAATAAGTCAGAGTCAAGTCGCGACGTGCGGCTTCAACCTCTTTAAAAGCCTCGATCAAAACTTCGTCTTCGACTTCGTGGCCGTCAATCACGCAGCGCTCGTTAAAGCGCAACAAATGCGGCGAAGTGTGCAAACCCACGTGATAGGACGAATAACGCAGAATACCGTCGATGAAGGCACATGTCGATCCCTTACCGTTGGTGCCGCCGACGGTAATGACCGGGCAATCGAATTCGATGCCCATGCGCGCAATCATCGTCTTCATGCGCTCGAGCCCCAAGTCCATGGGCTTGTCGTGCAGATTGGAGATGTAGTCCAACCAGTCGTTTAAGCTTGCCCCGGAACCGGGAACACTCACTTTGTTTTCACTCATAAATAAAAGACCTCACATCTTTTCGGGCGCATCGGTTCACCCGCGCCCATGTGGGTGTCACAGCAATTAAAAACTTTATCAATTTTTCAGCCGTCGATCAATAGTTTCTATCGCGGCACACAAATTCGAACCTTTTCAGGTACCAACATATTCTTTAAAACACATTTGCGCACGGCAATACGCTGCAAAAACTGGCCGCGCTCGTTCATGCCGTCTTCAAAGGCAAGAATACGCCATCGAGCGTCTACCATCGTGAGCAACTCTCCGATTTTGAGAAAGTGCTCCGGATTTTTAGGGCGTCCCATCACCAAGGACTGCTCCTCATTAAACGTTTCGTACAAAAAAAGGCCGCCGGTCTTTAAACTCGCGGTCATTTCGGGCCATGATTGACGCCACAAGTAGTTGATCCCGACAATGACATCGAATTCATCGGCGTCAAACGGCCAGTGTTCGCCTTCGAGATCATAGAGTCGAAAATCCACACCTTCGGGCACTTCAGGCATCGGGTTGATATCAACTGCCGTAACTTTGCAACCGAGTTTCGCCAAAAACCGGGTATTGCGACCGTTGCCGCAGGCCAACTCCAAAACGCAAGCACCGGGTTGAATCAACGAAGCAAAACGCGTCAGCCATGCGCTCGGCAGATCTTCGGCAGTCGATACATCCTTGGCCATAGCCGTCCCCTACTCAATTAGAAAATCAAATTGACCACAGCCTGACCGAAATAAAGGAAAGGCTGCATAAAGTAGTGCACAAGACCCGAAACCAATAACACGATCAAAATAATCATGCCATAGGGTTCAAGACGTGAAAACTGCCAAGCCAAGTTGTTGGGCAAAAGTCCGGCTAACACACGACCGCCGTCCAACGGCAAAATCGGCAAAAGGTTTAAAGCCATCAGCATCAAGTTGACCATGATGCCGGCACGGCACAATTCGTAGACAAACTGATCCAAACCCGTAGCAGGTAAAAACATGAGCCACGCTTTCAAAACAACAGCCCACAACACGGCCTGCAACAGGTTGGAGCCGGGTCCTGCCAATGCCACCCAGATCATGTCGACCTTTGGATTGCGCAAACGACCGAAATTAACCGGCACGGGCTTGGCCCAACCGAATAATAAGCCGCCGGTGCCCGAAATAAGACTTCCTAAAAGCAATACGCCCGGCACAACGAGTGTGCCTACCGGGTCGATGTGCTTGACGGGGTTTAAAGTCACTCGACCCAAAACCCAGGCGGTATTGTCGCCAAACATTCGGGCAACGTATCCGTGAGCGGCTTCGTGCAAAGTAATGGCCAAAATGGCCGGCACGGCGTAAATCAAAATTGTGACGATATAGTGTTCCATAGCGCAACATCCTACCATGGATAGCGTTAATTGCCAGTCAATGGTTCTTAAACAAACGTTTCAATGCAGGTCAATGACAATCCAAAACCTGCAAGTAAGACACAAAAATCATTTTCACGCAAAGCCCCTAATTTGTTGATTTCTATCCGTTTTAGGAGTCTTGCGTCAAAAGTGAGCAATTTGTTGATACCGAGGCAAGAGTTCGTCCGGGGTTTGGGTTTTGTTACAAAGAAATCGGAAAATGAATCATACCGATTACCGCAGACAATTGCCCAACAAAAAACGGAGCCCCGAAGGACTCCGTTTGTGTTCATTTAATCAAGCGAGTCGATTAGATGAAGGCGCAAGCCAGGAAGCCGAGAGCAACCGAGAAGACGATTGCCAAGACGCCCGGCAGGAAGAAGGCGTGGTTGAACACCCACTTGCCGATGCGAGTCGTGCCGGTGTCGTCCATCTGCACGGCGCCCAACAACGTCGGGTAGGTCGGCAAAACGAACAGAGCGGAAACAGCAGCGAAAGAAGCAACGAGCATGTAGGAGTCGCCCGGGTTAGCAGCGCTGATACCGAGAGCAGCGACGATAGCCGGGGTAATAGCCTTAGCCGTAGCAGCCTGAGAGTACAGGAGCATAGCGGCAAAGAAGAACACGACAGCCAACAAAGCGGGGTACTGAGCAACGGTGCTGGCGGAGAATTCCTTAATCTGAGCAGCGTGGCCGGACACGAACGTGTCGCCCAACCAAGCAACGCCCAACACGCACACGCAGGCAACCATACCGGACTTGAAGACGGAGCTGTCAGCGATGTTGCCGAGTTCGATCTTGCAGAAGATCGTGATGCAGGTACCGACCAAGAGCATCAAGCTCATGATAGCGGCGTCACGCGGCACGATAACCGGCTTGATCAAGCCGACTGCGGGGCTGATGGCAGAAGCGTAAAGCACAACCAAGATAACGCCCAACAGGAAGATACCGACAGAGCGCTTTGCATAGGGCTTCAACTGACGTTCGGCAACGGAACCGCCGGAAGCCTTCACCAAACCCTTGGCGAGACGTTCCTGGTAAACAGGATCGCTATTGAGGTCGAGGTTCTGGATCATGGTCATCACGAAAGCGGTGAGCATGCAGCCGATGAAGGTCGTAGCAAGCCAAATACCGAGCAATGCGGGATAAGACCAGCCGAAGGGTTCCAAAACGCCGGACATGTAGATCACGGCTGCGGACACGGGAGATGCGGTAATGGCGATCTGAGAAGCCACAACAGCGATAGACAACGGGCAGCAGGGACGGATCTTCTGTTCCTTAGCAACTTCCACGATAACCGGAATCATCGAGAAAGCGGTGTGGCCCGTACCGGCGAAGATCGTCAGCACATAGGTCACGACAGGAGCCAAATAGTTGATGTACTTGGGATTGGCGCGCAAAATGCGTTCGGCAATCTGAACCAAGTAATCGAGACCGCCGGCCAACTGCATGGCAGAAATGGCAGCGATCACGGACGCGATGATGAGGATCACGTCCCAGGGAATGTTACCCGGCTTCATGCCAAGGCAAAGACCCAAGACGAGAACGCCTGCACCACCGGCGTAGCCGATACCGATGCCGCCGAGGCGGACACCGAGGAAGATTGCGCCGAGAAGCACAATCAACTGCAGAATTAACATGATATCCATGATATCTCCGTTTGGTGGATATAGTTTTTAATATGCCTGAAGCCCCACCGATCGTTCACGCAATCGTAGGGGCAGAAGGCTTTTTATTCCATGCCGGGATTTTGTCCCCGGCATGGAGGTCGTCCAGAATTACTGAACAAACTTCGGTGCGATCAAGTTCTGAAGATTGAAGGTCTTATCCCATTCTTCCTGGGTCAAGAGCTTGCGTTCTTCAACGACGACCTGATGCAGGGCCTTACCCGTGTGATAGCATTCGTGAGCCATTTCCGAGCAAGCCTTGTAGCCCAAATGCGGCTTCAAGAGCGTCACGATACCGCAGGAGTTCATCACCATCTGAGCGGTGCGTTCTGCGTTGGGCGTGATGCCTTCGATGCACTTGGTGCGCAAAGCGAAGCAGGCGTTCGACAGAACCTTCATGGAGGTGAACAGAGCAAACGTGATCACGGGTTCCATAACGTTCAATTCGAGCTGACCGGCGGAAGCGGCAAGCATCACCGTGGTGTCGAGACCGATAGCCAAGAAGCAGGACTGGTTCGTCACTTCGGGGATAACGGGGTTAACCTTACCCGGCATGATGGAAGAACCGGGCTGCAACTGCGGCAGGTTCAATTCAGCCAAGCCGCAACGGGGACCCGAAGCCAACAAGCGGATGTCGTTGCAAACCTTGGTCAACTTGACGGACAAGCTCTTCAAAGCGGAAGACAAGGCAACGTAAGAGCCGCAGTCGCTCGTGCAAGCGATGAGGTCTTCGCTGTTCTTGAAGTCGATGCCGGTCAATTCGGCCAACTTCTTGACAGCCAATGCCGGATAATCCGGGTGAGCGGTCACGCAGGTACCGATAGCGGTGGCACCCAAGTTGACGGTCTTCAAGTGTTCCTGAGCTTCGGCGATAACTTTGAGTTCATCGGCAATCGTAAAGCCCCAGCCGTGGAATTCCTGGCCCAAGGTCATGGGCACAGCGTCTTGCAAGTGGGTACGACCCATCTTCAACACGCCCTTGAATTCTTCAGCCTTGGCGTAGAAAGCGCCGACCAATTCTTCAACCTTCTGAACGAGAACCTTGCTGCGAAGCAACAGAGCCAAGTGCAAAGCGGTCGGGTACGTGTCGTTGGTGGACTGGCCGAAGTTGGCGTGGTCGTTGGGGGAAACGCGCTTGTAGTCGCCCTTAACCGTGCCCAACTTTTCGCAAGCGAGGTTGCAGATCACTTCGTTGCAGTTCATATTGGTGGACGTACCGGCGCCACCCTGGAGCCAATCGGTCACGAACTGGTCGTTGTACTTGCCTTCGATCAACTGATCGCAAGCCCAAACCAAAGCGTCAGCAACATCGGCCGGGATCGTGCCGAGTTCCTTGTTTGCCAAAGCGGCGGCCTTCTTGACGTAGCCGTAAGCGATGACGAAATACGGTTCCTGGCTCATCGGCATTTCCGTGATGTGGAAATTGTCCTTGCCGCGCAGCGTCTGCACGCCATAGTAGCAATCATCTGCAACTTCGCGGTCGCCAAGGAAATCGCTTTCAATACGAGACATTTTTATTAAGCTCCTCAAATATAAAAGTCAGCCGGATATTTCCGACAGTTTCTTACGTCCCTATTCAAGTTGCACAATTCGACTTTGTGTGGTCCAACCCGGCTCGGGACATAAATACCTAGAAGAAAATCTTTGTGATGAGTTCAAGACAAAATTCACAAAGGCATTTCCTATCTGCGAGGATATTACTACTTCGTTTTATAGAATTCAGGTAATTTGATTCGGGTTTTCACTTATGGCAATTCCATTAGATGATCTAAGGCAAACAACTTAGAACCCCCTCCGATTGCACTGTCTCCTCTAACCCCTTGTTTTTATTGGGCTTTTTCGATAACCCTTGAGACAAACACCTTAGAAAAAGCTCATTTGTAAAAAGATTTTTACAAATTGACCTCGATCAAGTTCGTTGTGAATCGACGATCAATTTGTTTCTCGGACGATTCAATCAAGGATATTCATACAGTTCACTTTGGAGGTATTGCCTAGCTTTTTTGACTAGACACTCCACCATCTACGACTTTCGAATGACTCCCACGATCCGTTGCGATCGGTGTTTGATAAAACCGCCATGGATTGCATCGGACATATAGATCCCCATCTGCTCGGGGGCGTTAATACCTCTTTTTTTCATGTTTTCTCCCGAATACGGGACTTATCGGTATTACCTCGTTAGAGGTATGCTCTCCTACCTATAGCGAAAGAAAACGAGACAACTTGGCAGCCTTGGTTAAGACGCTCTCGAAAATGGTCGCAGACGTTGTTGCAGGGAAGTCTTTTGGCAGTTCTGATTGCAATTCGGTAACGACCGATGGTGCCCGATGTGCAAAATTTGCCATAATCTCGCGCGCTTGACTTTCAGGGATACCAATTGCTTTCGCGGTCGTGACAAAATGTCTGGGCTCGATATCGGCTATACGGTAGTGCTTGTTTTTACCGAGAAGTCCCATCGCGAGTTTCACTTTGCGTTTTGGCAGTGCTCCGGTTGCCGTTAAGGGCGCGACGGACATGATGTCGTATAAGGGCGTAAGTCTAAACGTTCCGCCGGGTTCCAAAAAGATTGAGAAGTTTTTAGCGTGACCGTCAGTGGCTTCAAGCAGCCAAAACAAAATTTGTGTGCTAAACAATGTTCGAATATCCTTCTGGACAGCACTAGAGTATTGCAACATGCGAGCAATGTTTGCTATTCCGGGACCGCCATCTGCCTCATATTTCAGTCCCTTTGACTTGGCGAACACTTGACAAAAATCTTCCGTCGGCAATCTAAGATAGCGTTTCCCATCCTGTGTTTTTTTTCTATCAAATCTCTTAACGCTCAAAGCTCTAGCAGAACCGAATTGAACAATTTCCGCACTGCAAACTTCCAACCCAAAGCTTCTCGCGATAGATAGACACAGCCATTCGTTCTCACACGACTCCGACAAATCAATCGTGTTACCTTGAAGGACTCCGATCGGGAGCTTCAAAATGTGTGTCGTAGGAGTCGCTCCAATTGGCTTGGCCCACCTTCCATTCTCAAAATAAAGTGCAGTCTTTT
>CALKKK010000028.1 GCA_937995395.1 uncultured Sutterella sp.
TGGTTGGGACTTGCCGCCAACGGCGTTCACCTCGGCGAAGCTTTGGTGCTCTTTGCCTTCGTGCAGGTGGCCTTCTTCGGGACGCCGGGCGCTGTCGCAGGTGCCGAATCGCTCATCTCGGGCAACGCCTCCATGCTCTTCTGGGCTGGTGCCGTGGGCTTGGGTATCGTCGTGCCGGTGACCATCGCCTGGGCAGGCGTCAAGGCGCGCGGTGCCGTTTTGGTGGGCGGCTTGTGCGCTCTGGCAGGTGCTCTGGCACTTCGCGCAGCAGTGCTTTTTGCCGGCTACTTCGATCCGACGATTTTCTAATCGAAGTATCGATCTGAAAACTTAGTCCCCCCTAAAGTCCGCTTCGTTCCCGTTTCGGGTGAAGCGGACTTTTTCTTGCGCCGAACTATTTGAAGAGTTTGCTCATTTCCTTGGAGCGAGCAATGCAAGCCTTGACCGCAGCATCGATCGTGCCGCGAAGATCATGCGCTTCGAACGTTTCGATGGCTTTTGCTGTAGTGCCGCCTTTACTGGTCACATTTTGACGGAGCGTAGCAAAATCGGTGCCGCTTTGACGTGCCAATGCGGCAGCACCCTCGACAGTGGCCAAAGCCAAATCGTGCGCAGCCTGCGTGTCGACACCCTGACGCTCCAAGGCTTCCTGCAACCCTTGCATGAACAAAAAGACGTATGCCACACCCGAACCCGGACCTCCCGTTACGGTGTGCAAATCGTCTTCATGATCGAACTTTCGGTATTGCCCGATGGCAGCCACCACCTTCTCGGCGCGATCAACGTCGACTTCGGTAGCGGTCTCGGGCGCATAAAGACCGGTAAATCCTTGAGAAACCATGGCCGGCGTATTGGGCATGGCGCGCACGATTCGATCCGTCCCGGTCCAATTGTTAAGCGCCTCAACGGTAACGCCTGCGGCAATCGAAATGACGGTGGTATCTTTGCCGATCAAAGGCGCCACTTCCTTGAGGGCTTCTTTCAAAGCTTGGGGCTTGACACCCAAAACCAAAACGTCGGCTTCGGTGATCCATGCGCCCACGGTATCTGTCGTCCGAATGCCATAGAGAGCTTCGAGCTTGGCGCGTTTGTCTTCATGGGGATCTTTGACGGTGATGTCCGAGCCCTTCATTCCGTGGCCGACCAAACCCGCCACAATGGCTGAAACCATATTTCCGCCGCCGATACATGCAATTTTCACAATTTTCTCCCTATACTCGGGGTTTGTTCCCGAAATTGTCAGAGACGTATCGTACACCGACAACGCCTGATACCGTTAACTTTTTGTGGATTTGCTATGCAGTCGTTGTGGATGCTTGCCGCATCGTTTTTGTTTGCTTTAATGGCCGGAGCCGTCAAATTGGCTTCCGCCGACATCGGCACCTTTACCTTGGTGTTTTATCGCGGTCTCTTCGGGATCGTGATTTTGGGCACCTGGTGCATGGCGACCGGTCGATCGCTCAAAACCAAATACCCTCTGGGGCATATCAAGCGCAGCGTCTCGGGCACCGTGGCACTGGCCATGTGGCTTTACTGCCTGGCATTTTTGCCGCTTTCGACCGGCACAACCCTAAATTACACCTCGCCCCTATTTATGTCGGCGATTCTGGTCGCAGCAGCCTTTCTCTATAAACGTCCGGTGGAGTGGAAACTCGTTTTAGCCTGCATCGTGGGCTTTGTCGGTGTGGTGGAAGTGTTGCAACCGGAATTTCGTTCGGGCGACTTGGTGCCGGCCTTGGTGGGTTTGGGCTCGGGCTTGTGTTCTGCCATCGCTTACATCCAGATCAAGCAACTGAGTCAATTCCACGAACCCGACTGGCGCGTGGTTTTCTATTTCTCGATTTGCAATGCCGTCTTCGGCCTTGTCGGTCATCTTCTCTTTGAAAAGCCCGACGTCTATAACCTGCAATCTATCCTTTGCATTGTCGTAGTAGGCGTTTCGGCAACCGTTGCTCAACTGATGATGACGCGCAGCTTCAGTGCAGGCAATTTGTTATTGAGCTCCATTCTGAGCTTTTCGGGCATTGTCTTTGCCTGTATTTTCGGCGTATTCTTCTTTGGCGACGTCACCACGTTTGAAACTTACCTCGGCATCGCTATCATTATCGTTGCCGGTGCCACGGCAAGCGTCGTCACGAAACGCGCCGGAAAAGTACAACAGAAAAATTAATCGCCTAGGGAGGCGAAAAAAATGGCTGACTCTCCTTTGATTTCCGTCCAAGAACTCAACGACATCTTGGGCCAAGACAAATTGATCGTTTTGGATGTGCGCTCCAAATTGGGCGAGGACGATTACGGCAAAGCGGTTTATGCCCAAAGCCACATTCCTTCTGCGCGCCGCGCGGATATGCATGACGATGTGACGGGATGTTGCTCGGGCACCAACGGCCGCCATCCCCTGCCGGATTCCGGACGCTTTTGCGTCAACATGCGCCGTCTGGGCGTGTCGCCCGACAACGCCATCGTCGTTTATGACGACGGCGACATGAGTTTTGCCGCGCGTCTGTGGTTTACCCTGCGCTGGGTGGGTTTTGCCAACGTACGCGTTTTGGACGGCGGCTTTAAAG